>JANXLV010000176.1 GCA_025355005.1 Myxococcales bacterium
GGGACGAAGCGGGCCTCACCGGCCTTCTGTGTGGCCTCGTCCAGGGACATGCCCTCCTCGCGCAGCTGGTTCGTGAAGTCCACGAGCAGGATCGAGTTCTTCACCTCGATGCCCATGAGCGCGACGAAGCCGATGTTCGCCGTGAACGAGAGCGTGTCGCCATGAAGGAACAGCGCGACCAGGCCGCCGATGACCCCGAGCGGGATGACCGATGCCACGATGAGCGTGCTCTTGAACGTGCGGAACTCCAGCACGAGCACCGCGAGCACGCCAAACACCGCGATCATGATCGCAGCGCCCAGGCCGCCGAAGCTCTCTTGCCTGCTCTCGATCTCGCCCGCGGGGACCAGGCGCACGCCCTTCGGGAGCTCGACGTTGGCGAGCTTCGCGAGCACCTCCTTCGTCACGCGATCCGTGTTGAAGCCCGACCTGACGTTGGACGTCACGGTCACGCTTCGCTCCTTCGCGTAGTGCCGGATCTTCGTCGCGGATGGCAAGAGCTCCACGTCCGCGACCTGCGCGAGCGGCAGCGGTGCTCCGCGGTTCGTCTGTACGTAGAGCATCGACAGCGCGCTCATGTCGGGTGCGGCGCTCGCACGCGAACGCGGCAGCGTCACGCGGATGTCGTAGGCCTCGTCGCTGCCCGGGTCGCGGTACTTTCCGGCGGCGATGCCACCCACAGCGAGCCGTAGCGCGCGATCCACGTCCGGCACCGCAACGCCCAGAACGGCTGCCTTGTCACGATCGGTGACCACGCGAAGGTCGGTTCGCTTGTCGCGCGCAGGATTGCGCACGGTTCGCGTTCCGGCCGTCTTCGTCAATACGTCCTCCACCCGCGCTGCGGCGACCTCGAGCGCGTCGGCGTCCTCGCCCAGGAGGCGCATGGCCACGGGCGCATCCAGCGGCGGACCGTTCTCGAACTCCACCAGATCGAGGCGCGCGCCTGCGTAGTCGCGCAGCTCGCCGCGGATGGTCTCCAGCACGTGCTGCCCTTGCTCCCCGCTTCCCGCGCGCAGCTCGGCGAACACATCCGACACGTTCGCCCGCTCGTTGCGCGGAGACACGTTGTAGTAGATCTGCGGGTGACCCTTGCCCACGGTCACGGCCACGTTCGTCACCTCGCGGTGGCGCGACAGCACCGACTCCACGAAGCGCGCGGCGCGATCGGTCTCCGAAAGGCTCGCGCCGTCCTCGCCCTCGATCTTGACCATGAACTGCGGCACGCCCGCCTTGGGGAAGAGCGAGAAGCCGATCTTCGGGATCAGCGCGAGGCTGCCCAAAAAAAGCGCGAGCGCGACGAGGAGCGTCACCTTCGGCCACGCGACAGCGCGGCGAAGAATGGGGCGGTACGTGAGCTCGATCACGTACGTCATCGCGCGGAAGAACACGTTCCCGTGCTCGCCCTCTTCCTTCAGGATGCGGCTGGAGAGGAACGGGACGATCGTGAGCGACACCAGCAGCGACGAGGCGATCGTGAACACCACGGCAACGGGAAGGCTCCGAATGAACTGCCCTGCGGTGCCCGGTAGCGCAAGCAGCGGCACGAACGCGAAGATCAGCGTGGCCGTGCACCCCACCACGCTGAGCGTGATCTGTCGCGTGGCCGCGATCGCAGCATCGCGCGGCGCGCTCCCTTCGCGGATGTGTCGCGTGATGTTCTCCACGACGACAACGGAGTCATCCACGAGGAGACCCAACGCGAGCACGAAGCCCACGATCGAGAGCTGGTTGATCGAGAAGCCCACAGTGCCCAGGAGGAAAAGGCCCATCGCCAGGCTCAGCGGAATGGAGACCATCACCACCAGCGACGCGCGCCAGCCGAGCGGCAAGAGCGTGATGAGCACCAGGAAGATCGCGAGACCGAAGTCGCGCGTGAAGCCGCTCATCCGGTGCGCAACGTTCTTCGACTGATCGAAGCCGCGCTCCAGCCTGACCGTCTGCGGCAGCGTCTTTTCGAACTCCGCGAGCTCCCTGTCTATGCCGGCCTTGGAGTGAAAGACGTTCTGGTTCTCCTTCTGGTTCACCGCGATCAGTACGGCGCGCTTGCCGTTCCATCGCGCAAGGGGCGCCGCCTCCACGTCTCCCATGGTCACGGTGGCGACATCGCGCACGCGGATGGCGCTGCCGCCTGCGGACCGGACGATGGTCTCGCGGATCTCCTCCGTGGACGCATAGTCCCCGCTGGCCTTCACGTTGAAGCGACGCGCGCCCGCCTCCACGCTGCCTGCCGGCACGTTCGCGCTCTCCGCGCCGACGGCGGACAGGAGCTCCTGGGGCGACAGGCCCAGCGCGACCATGCGCGCGAGGTCCAGCGTGACCGTCACCTCCTGCTTCGGAAGGCCGGCGATCTCCACGGCGTCCACGCCGGGCTGGTTCTCGACGCGCTTCTTGAGAGCGCGCGCCAGCACGTCGAGCTCGCGGTAGCTCGCGGTGTCCGACAGCAGGGCCACCTCCGCGATGTTCACCTTCGCGGCGTTGAACTGCCGCACGTCCAGGCGCACGAGCTCCGCGGGCAGCGTGGGTCGAAGCGCCGTCACCTCGCGCAGCACCTCGTCTCGCTTGCGGTCTGGGTCAGAGCCCGCGCGAAACTCGATCTGCGTGACGCTGAGGCTGTCCTCCATCTCGGTGGTCAGCTTCTTCACGTCGTCCAGCGCCTTGAGCTTGGTCTCCACGGGGTCGACGACCAGCCGCTCCATGTCGTTCGGCGTCGCGCCGGGGAGCACCGCGACCACCACGAACGTGGCGAAGGGAAACGTCGGGTCCTCGGACTTGGGAATGGACAGGAGCGACTGCACGCCGAGCGCGCAGAGCGCGATGAACACCACGAGCGTGAACTGCCAACGCTTGACCGCAAACGCGCTCAACATGCAAATTCTCCCTGAAAAGAGCCGCTGGAAAGGTTCGCGAGCGCCTGCTGATCGCGAGCGCCTACTGGACGACCCGCACCCGCATGCCGTCGGCGAGCTCCGCCGCACCACCCGAAACCACGCGAGAGCCACGAGGCAGCGCCGCATTGGAGAGCGCCGCGCGGTCGTCCAGGAGGAACGCGATCGTGACGTCGACCTTCTTTGCGTGTCCGTCCACCACCGTGAACACGGACGCCAGGTTGCCCTTGCCGAGCGTGAGCGCGCTCACCGGCACCACGGCGACAGCGTCCTCGTCATGCGGGATCACCACCTTGGCGGTGAGCCCCGACAGCATGCCCGCGGGCGGTGCGGCCAGGCGGATCTCCACGTCGAACGTGCCGGACGAAGGAGATGCGACGGTCGCGATCTGCGACACCACGCCATCGAGCGGGGCCTCGGGGCGCGCATCGCACACGACATGGGCGCGATCACCCTCCTTCACACGAAGGACGTCGCGATCGGTGAGACCGACCTTCACCACCGCGCCGCGCGACCGGCCGCTCAGATGAAAGATGGGTCGCCCGGGCGCTGCGATCTCGCCGTTCTCTGCCATGCGCCGGTCGATGCGTCCGTCATCGGGAGCGACGATGTGCGAGCGCTGTGCGTTGAACTGCGCCGCCGTGAGCGCCGCGTGTGAGAGCGCCGCCGCGGTCTGCGCGTCCTCCAGGTTGGCGGTGGGCAGCGCGCCGCTCGCCGTGAGCTTCGACACACGCTCCAGATCGCGGTCAGCCTTCGTGGTGCCCTCTTTCGCCTGACGAAGCGCCGCGTCCACCTCCGTGGGATCCAGGCTCGCGAGGACCTGACCCTTGCGCACCAGCGCCCCCTCCTCGACGTAGAGCGCAGCGATCACGCCGCCCACCTTGAACGAAAGATCGGCCTCGCTCTTCAGCCTGACCACGCCCGTTCCACGAATGGGCCGGGACACCGGCCCAGCCTGAACGTCCCCGAGCCGCACCGCAGTGTCCGCCTCCAGGAGCGGCGGCTCCGAAGCATGAGCGTCCGACTCTGCCCCCTGGCACCCCGAGACCAAGGCCAGCGACGCCAGCGACGCCAGCGATCCGAGAGCAACGACCAAACCCAAGGCCCAGCCCGCCCGACCCAGAAAAGCCTCGTTCATGAATGTCTCCATTCCCGTGCCCGTCGTTCCCGTACCAGACACTGTCTATGGGCCCTCCAGTAGACACTGTCAACCCCGACCTGACCCCGACCTGACCCCTGTCCATAGACACTGTCTAGAATCCGAGCGCCCTGGCCTTGACGCCCCTCACGTCGCGGTGCACTCTCGAACGGATGACCCGCGCACGAACAGATCTCCACCCGCGGGGGGCCGCCAAGGTCACCGCGCTCGTGCACGAGGACGTGCGCTCCGCGGTCCTCGGCGCTGCAATACGGCTCATCGGCGAAGGCGGGCTCGCGAAGCTCTCCATGCGTGAGGTCGCGCGCGCGGCAGGCGTGAGCCATCAGGCGCCGTACCACTACTTCGAGGACCGCGAGTCGATCCTGGCCGCGCTATGCGAGGAGGGCTTCACGATCCTCGCAGACCGCCTCGAGAAGGGCCGCGACCCGAGCGAGACGCCGATCGCCAGATTCACCGCGCTCGCCCGTATCTACGTCGAGTTCGCCTTCGATCACCCGGCCATGTTCCGTCTGATGTTCCGGCCCGACTTCGTTGACATCCAGCGCTTTCCTACCGCCAAGGCGTGCGGCGATCGCGCGTTCGTGCAGCTCTATTCCGCGGTGCAGGACTGCATCGACGCGGGCCTCTTTCCGGGTCGGTCGCAGCAGGGGCTCGTCGTGCTCGGATGGTCGCTCGCGCACGGGCTCGCGTGCCTGCTTCTGGACGGTCCGCTTGCGATGAAGGTACCGGATGCCGCGCTCGCGCAGGAGACGGTGATCGCGGAGACCCTCGACGTGATGCGCGGTCTCCTGGAGAGCGCGACGCTCGCGGGCTCAAGCGCGAGGGCGAGCGCG
Source organism: Myxococcales bacterium (assembly GCA_025355005.1). Taxonomy (GTDB): domain Bacteria; phylum Myxococcota_A; class Polyangia; order Polyangiales; family Polyangiaceae; genus JANXLV01. The sequence continues at coordinate 4,878 of JANXLV010000176.1, forward strand.
AGCGCGAAGCCTGCGAAGGCCACGCCCAAGAGCTCCGCAAAGGCGAAGAGATCCTCACGTCGCTCCTGACATGTACTCCTCGTGCCATGCGCCGTGCGTGTCGCGGCGAATGAGCAGCACGCTCGCGTTCGCAGGGTTGGGTTCTTCCTCGAACCAGTCAACGGGTTGGTTGCGCCACGCCATGCGAAACGCGCGCTGCGACACGCCGTGCAGGAACACGATGTGGTGCGAAAAGTCGCTCCGGTGCAGCTTGCCGAAGAACAGGATGATGCGCTGCACCACGTCCGCGCGGCTCTCTCCGTTCGGGTAACGGAAGTAGAACTTGCCGAGGTTGTCCGTCAGGCGCTGCCGCTTCGCAAAGGAGTCGGGCAGCTTCTGCAACGCCTCTTCGTCGGTCAGGCTGTCCCAGTCGCCGAAGTCCTGCTCGCGCAGGAGGAACGCCTCGCGCCGCCGGATGTGCACCGCGTCCGCGCCGAACGCGTGCTCCAGCACGGCGGCCTCCGTCTGCGCACACCGCACGTAGGGCGAGCACCAGCTGGCGGTCTTGTCCGCTGCGAGCGACAACGAGCGCACCAGGACCCCGGCGCGCGCGAGGCGTTCGGAGTGCGGATCCGCGAGCGGGATCGTGTGATCCGGCAGCTGCTTGTACACCGACGGATCGATGTTGGCCGACGATACGTCATGCCGCACGAGGATGATGGTCTCGACCGTGCTTTTCACTCACGCAGCGTACCAGCGCTCGGGCTATAGGTGGGCTGTCTTGGCCTCCGCCCACCGCGCCACGATTCCCCATCTGCCCGCGCTCGACGGCCTGCGCGGCGTGGCCGTCATCGGCGTGGTGCTCTTTCATGCGGACGCGCTGTTGCGCGGCGGGTACCTGGGCGTGGACCTGTTCTTCGTGCTGTCCGGCTATCTGATCACGTCGATCATCCTGTCCGAGCTCGACGCGACGGGCACGCTCGATCTCAAGGCGTTCTGGGTGCGTCGTGCGCGCAGGCTCTTCCCCGCGCTCCTCTCCATCATGCCCGCCATCGCGCTCTACGCGCGGTTCGTCGCGGGCGCGGACGAGCTCGCGGGTCTGCGCAATGACGCGCTCGCCACGCTCGCGTACGTCGCGAACTGGCGCGCGATCTTCTCGGAGAAGAGCTACTGGGATCTCTTCATCGCGCCGTCGCCGCTCGAGCACACCTGGAGCCTTGCGATCGAGGAGCAGTTCTACGTCGCGTGGCCGCTCATCGTCACGCTCGTCTTCGGCGTCCTCAGGAAGGGCAGGAAGACGCTGCTCGGCGTGACGCTCGCGCTCCTCCTCGGCTCCATGTTGCTCATGCTCTTGCTGTACGACATGGACCGCACGTCGCGCGTGTACTTCGGGACGGACACGCGCGCCGCCTCGATCCTCGCGGGCGTGGTGCTCTCCATCCTGCTCCCTGCGAAGACGGAGATGAGCATGCGCACCGCGCGCGTGCTCGACGGGTTCGGCGCCTTCACCATCGTGGTGCTCGGGGTCGCGTGGGTGAAGCTGGACGGGCAGAGCACGTTCGTCTACCACGGCGGGTTCTGGCTGAACGAGGCGCTCGCGCTGGTCCTGATCGCATGCGCCGTCGCTGGGAAAAAAAGCCTCGTTGCGCGTCTCTTCTCGGTGAGGCCGCTCGCGTACATGGGGACCATCAGCTACGGCGTGTACCTGTGGCACTGGCCCATCGACTGCTTGCTCACCGCCAACCGCACGCACATCGAGGGCCTCAAGCTGCAGCTCGTTCGCATGTCGCTCACGCTCGTGATCGCCATGCTGTCCTACAGGTTCTTCGAGCGCCCGATCCGCATGAAGGGCCTGCCGTTCGGAAAGCCGATCTGGGTCGTGCCCGCAGCGTTCGCCGCTTCCGCGCTCTCGGTGGTGGCGGGAACGCGCGCACGTCCGATTCCGCCGGCGCCAGTCGCCGCGCACGATCCGCCCCCGCAGGGGCACTCGTTCCACCCGCCGTTCCCGAGCGCGTACGCGGCTGACGTGGAGACGCTGCTGCCCGCGTCCGAGCTTCCCGCGGGGACACCGCGCGTGCTCGTCGTCGGCGACTCGGTCGCGCAGAAGCTGGGCGTTTCGCTGCGCCACCGTCAAGACGAGCGACGGATGTGGGTGGCGCATCGCGGCGTGGGAGACTGCAGCATCGTGCAGAACCTGAAGGTGGATCGCCAGGGCCACCCGGCCACCGCGGTGAAGAACCCCGGCTGCGCGTCGCGCTGGGTTCTGGACACCGCGGAGCTCAAGCCCGATCTCACGCTCATCGTGCTGGGCGGCGGCTACTACGCACAGATGATGGTCGAGGGAAAGCCGGAGCACGCTTGCGAGGCGGGCTGGCATGCGACCTACAGGGCGCGTCTCGTGGAGCTGATCGACGGGATGGGCACGAACGCCGGGCAAGTCGTGATCACGCTGGTGCCGTACCCGATGGATCGATGGCGTTACGAAGGCGTCGTCGAGTGGGTGGAGTGCTTCAATGGCATCTTGAAGGAGGTGGCGGACGAGAAGCAGCTGCCTACGCTGGATCTCATGGGCCACGTGTGCCCAACGCAGGACTGCATCCGCGCGATCGACGGAGTGGCGCAGCGGCCCGACGGTCTGCATCCTGACGGCACGGGCGCGGAGGAGATGTCGCGATGGACGCTCGCGCAGCTCCTCACCCAGCTGCCGTCGCGCGCGCCCGATGGAGGTCACTGATGGGTGCGTTTTCGCCCTCGATTCGCGCTCTCTGCTTCTTCGCGGTCATGCTGCTCGGGTGCGGCGGTGGACCGACGCCCGCGCCGAAGGCCAGCGACGGGTCTCCCGCGCCCACCGGCCCGCCGACTGGCACCCATCGCTACATCATCGGCGGCGACTCGCGCGACGACAGGGCGAACGTGGTCCTGTGGGCCTTCCGTCAGGCGCACGCACGTGGTGCGAGCGCGTTCATCTTCCTGGGCGACATGGAGCTCACGCCGGAACTCGCGGGCCACTTCTCCGACGAGCTCCGCATCCTGGACCCCCTGCCGTTCTTCCCCGTGGTGGGCAACCACGAGGTGAAGATGTTCGGCGGGCTCGACATCCGCACCCGTCACTCGAAGAAGAAGTTCCGCGCGCGCTTCCTGGACAACGCGCGCACGCCGGTGAAGAGCTCGCTCCCGCATGCGGTGGTCTACTCGGTGGATCTTCCTGGCGGCGTCCATTTCATCGCGCTCGACAACGTGAGCCAGAAGGGCTTCAGCCAGGAGCAGCTGGACTGGCTCGAGAAGGACCTGGTGTCGGCGCGCGGAACCGCTGCAACGACGCACGTGATCGTCGGCATGCACAAGCCGCTCGCAAACAACCCTGTCACGCGCCACAGCATGGACGACGACGGCGAGGCTGCTGTCAAGGACTCCACCGCAGCGCTCGAGATCATGATGCGCCATCGCGTCTCGCTCATCGTCGCGAGCCACCTGCATCAGTTCTCCAGGTTCGTGCAAGGTGACATCCCGAGCTACATCACTGGTGGGCTCGGCGCGCCGCTCACTGACTCCGGGCCGGAGCACGCCTTCCATCATTTCTTGCAGGTGGACGTGACGGACGACAGCCTGCGGGTGGACGTGGTCCGCTTCCCCGGCGTCCCGGTGACCGGCGCGAGCGATCCCGACGACTGAAGCTATTTTTGCTTCTGGAGGCTGGCGCAGGCGGGGCGGACCTTGTCGAGGAGATCGTTCTTCTCCATCGTGCCCTCCATCATCTCGCCGACGGACCACGTCTTGCGCGCCGTCTTCCAGCCGCACTCGCAGTATTCCTTGCTGCCGCCAGAGCTGGTACAGCCCGTGATGAAGTCCGCCTGCGCGGGGCCTTCGGGGATCTTCCCGCCGCACGCCTTCACGGCGCTCTTCTTCGCCTCGACGAAGCGCGGCGTCTTCACGATCTCCTCGTCCGTGAGCTCGGAGGCCGCGAGCTTCTTCCTGAACTCGGAGTACTTGCACTCGCAGTACTCGCCCGACAGCTTGCCGCCGTTGGAGCAGCCCTTGAGGAACGACGTCTTGATGGATCCCTCCGGCATCTTGCTGCCGCACGAGACCTTGACCTCCTCTTTGAAGCTGGCGAGCTTCTTCTGGTACTTGTCGTCCGTGTCCTCCGCGGGCTGGCTCATCTCTTCCTTGGTGAAGTCCTTGGCAAAGAGCTCCCAGGCGCACTCGCAGTAGTCGGGCGCGTCGGGCACCTTCTTGGTGCAACCGGACATGAATGCGCGCTTCTGCTCGACGAGGCTCTTCGCGTCGTCGCCACCTCCATGGCTGTTCCCGCTCTTCGCGGGCGCGTTGCCGCCGCCGCATGCAAGGACCAATGTCGAGGTGAGTACGGCGGTGAACGCGAGCGCGTGAAATCTCATGGTGTGGGCCCTCCTGGTCAGCGCGGGCGAGGCGACACCCTACCACCGAGACTCGGCCTACCGCTCGCTCAATAGCGCGCGACTGGGCGCTCGCGCGGAAGGGTGGTGGGGGCCAGTCCGCGGACGATCTGGAGGACCGGGCGCGTCGCGTGCGTGGGAATTCCGCAGTGATCCACGTTCACGGTGGCGGGCACCAGGCTGTAGTCGTAGTCGTGGCAGACGGTGGTGCCGGTGCACTCCGGCGTGCGCCCGGTGAACGGGCCGACAAGCCCCCAAGCGATGCGCGAGCAGTCGTTCGTGGGCGCGACGGTGTGACGGAACTCGTGGAGCGTGCCCACGTTCGCGGGGATCTCGATCTCGGCCTTGCCGAAGATCAGCTCGTCGGTGCGATAGGGGTCGAGAGCGAAGAAGCGCGCGACGCCGTGACGTGATGGTGAGAAGCGTCGGTCCGTCCCCACCTTCGCGATCAGGTCCCGCGCGTTGAACCCGCCCCACGAGTAGCCCACGACGTTGAGATCGATCGCGGTGTCCATGTTCGTCACGAAGCCGTCGTGGTTCGTGTCGAGCGCGGAGACAAGGACGTCGAGCGCGCGGTCCACGTTCGAGTTCCACCGGAAGAACGGATACGCAGCGTCGTGACCGCCGGCGTCGTGCACGAGACCGGGGAGCGCCTTGCACAGCACACCGAACTCGCTGTTGCCTCCGGAGTCGTACGGGTTGTCGCCGAGCGATCGGCCGCTGAAGCAGATCGACATCTGCGCTCGCGCCGTGGTGTCCTCATCCGTGCTTGCCGTCTCGTCGCTCTCCATCGCGCACCCACCGAGGCAAGCGACACCAGCGATCATCGTGGATAGAACGGAGATCTTGAGGACACTGGAGAGCCAGGACGAGCGGGGCATGTCTCCTTTCGAGCACACCTCATGCCACATCAGACGACATGCGCTGCTCGTTTGCCTGGTGGATTTTTCTGCGCAAAACGGATGGGCCTGGGTTCGTGGTGAGGGCAGCGACGACCAAAAAACACGTCTGGTCCTGGATCGTGATGGATCCTGATGGATGCTGATGGATCCCCAGAGGCGTGGCTATTTCTTTGCGATTGCGGGGAGCGCGCGCGCCGGGAGATACTTGGGGATTCGTCCCGTCGCTGCATTTCAAAACCCGGTCAGGAGAAGCGCATGAAGCACACCCACGTCGTTGCCTCGGTACTCGCGTGCGCAGGAACCCTTGCGATCAGCGATGCCGCCGCTGCTGCCGAATACACGGCGTACAGCGACAACGCAGCGACGACGGGCAACCAGAACTACTCGGGGTCGCTCGGGATGGACTTCGACGTGGTCACCACGATCAACATCTACGCCCTCGGCGTCTACGACAGCGGGCAGGATGGGCTGGCCGTGCCGATCACCGCGCGCGTCTACGATCGCAACAACAACGCTGCTCCTCTTGTCACGTTGGTCTTCGCCGCGGGGAACACCGGCACGCTCATCGGAGGCGACCGCTTCCTGCCGCTTCCGTGTCCCCTCACGCTGCCCGCCGGGTTCCAGGGGACCATCGAAGCCGACGGCTATGACAACACGGAGCTGAACGGCAACCAGGGCATCGGCGGTGCGCCCGCTGCGACGAGCGACAATGGCGGCGGCCTCATCACCTTCCTCGGTGGCGGTCGCTACGGCGGCGCGGGGGCGTATCCGACGAACGTCGACGGAGGTCCGTTCAACCGCTATGCGGCGGGGACGTTCACGTACGCGGCGGCGTGCGTGAAGGATGCAGACTGCAACAATGTAGATCATCCCAAGTGCGGTGGCGGAGGCCTCTGCGGCAAGGCGAGCGGCACGTTCTTCCCCGCATGCTCCGGCGGAACGGACTCCTGCAACACCGCGGCGGGCGCGTGCATCGCGTGCGATGGCGACAAGGGCGGCGTGTCGACGTACGCGTGCGTAGGCCCGCAGCTACCGGCATGTACGGGCGGCGCGTGCAACGAGTGCAACGCGACCACCACGTGCAAGACCGCAGCGAAGCCCGTCTGCGCGCCTACCGGCGCTTGCGCGACGTGCAACTACGATCACGGCGTCGCGGGCGCGCCGGACGCAGGGCCGGATGGTGGCGCGTTGCTCTCGTGCCCCACGACGGGCAATCCGTATTGCAAGGGCGACGGCTCGTGCGGGAAGTGCACGACGAACGGCGAATGCTCTGCGCGCGCCGGACGGCCATACTGCGCCCCGGACGGCTCGTGCTCCTCGAAGTGCGGAACGGACGCGGACTGCGGCAGCACGACGAGCGCGCACGTCTGCGATGACGGCACGAAGCTCTGCATCGCCGGATGCCGCGGCACTGGCGGCAACGGCTGCGCGACGGGTGACATGTGCTCTTCCGCAGATGGGACGCAGGGCACGTGCTTCACTCCGAAGCCCGGCTCGGATGCCGGCGCTGGCACGACGGACGCTGGCGGTGGTGGTGGTGGTGGTGGCGGCGGTGGCGGCGGTGGCGGTGGCGGCGGCACTGGCTCCGACGGCGGCAGCGGTGGATCCGGCGACGCTGGTGGTGGGAGCAGCAACGGCGACACCGGCAATAGCGGCGGTTGCAACGTGCCCGGCACGGATGGCTCTTCGGGGAGCCTGGTCACGGCACTGATCGGCGTGGCGCTGGCGTTCGGTGCGACGCGTCGTCGCAAGCAGAGCCAGAAGTAGCGCTCTACTTCTTCGGGTGCGCGGCGAAGAAGCTCCACACGGTGGGGCCGAACGTGGGCGTCAGATAGGTGAAGTGTGGACCGCCCTGCACGGTCCACAGCTCCACCGCGCCCTTCGCGCAGCCAGAGTACGTGGACACGTGGGTCTCCGCGCCGGCGACAGGCTGCTCCAGATCGTAGGTGGTGCCCGTGTCTGCAAGCATTCCTGTGCATCCGTTGTACGTCGCCCAGTGCGCAACGGTGTCCTTCGCGGACGGGTACGCGACGTTGTTGATGCTGCCGTAGTCCATCGTGCCGCCGGCGAAGAGCACGGTGTCATCCATGTCGCCGTGCATCTCCACGATCGCGACGCCGTCCTTCGGCTTGCATCTGCCCGCGTCCGCGTACGTGGCGCCGGACACGCTGAACACAGCGGCGATCCGATCCGACAGATCGCACGCGAGGCGGTGCGCGAAGAAGGCGCCCGCGGACAGCCCGGTTACGTACACGCGCTTCTGGTCCAGGTTGTAGTGCTTCGCGACGTCGTCGATCATCGCCCGTACGTACGCCACGTCGTCGGAGCCGCTCTTGTAGAAATCGCAGCACGCGTCGGTGCCGTTCCAGAACTGCTGCTTGTCCTTGTCCTTCCGGCCATCCGGCGTGATGTAGAGGAAGCCCTCCTTGTCCGCGACTGGCTTCAGCTTGAAATACGTCTCCAGGATCTTGCCGGTGTCACCGGAGCCGTAGCCATGAAACGCGAGCACCAGCGGCGCCGCCTTGTCTGCGGAGTAGCTGGGGGGGACGTAGATGTCGTACGGGCGCGCGGCGATGATGGGGTCCGGCGCATCGCCCGCATCGGCGCCCGCGCCTCCGTCGCTGTCAGTGACGTTCGTCGCCGGTGATGAGCTTGCCTGCGAGCACGCGGCGACCAGGCCCGCGAGCACGAACAGGGTCGAAAGAGAGACGCGTCCAGAAGTCATGCTCGCGCGACCGCAAGTTGCATACCAACCCACGCTCCCGCCGATATAGCTTGTTTTGAAGCACATTTCGAGCCAGGCGCCCGAGCCGTCACCAAGCTAACGGGCGCACGGCGATGCACTGTACGTTGTCCAGCATGAGCGAGCTTCGCGACATGCCCAGGGCGACGGGGCTGCCACTCGTCGGCAATACGCTTCAGTTCCTGAAGGACCCAGGCGCGTTCATGGCTGCGTCGGCAAGAGCCCACGGCAACGTGTTCGAATGCCGGATCCTCCGCGACCGCGTCGCATGCTTCGTGGGACCAGAGGCGTTCACGGCCTTCCTCGACGACGACAACGTGACCCGCAGCGGCGGCAGCCCACCACACCTCCAGGCGATCTTCCATCCCGCCGCGGTGCCGTTTCTCGCCGACGACGCTTTCCGGCGGCGCAAGGCGCTCTTGATGCAGGCGTTCACCAAGGAGGCCATCAACGGATACATGCCGGTGGTCGAGCGTGTCATGTCCCGCTACGGCAAGCGCTGGAGCACCATGGGGCCCATGAGCTGGGCAGAATCCATCGGCTCCATGAGCATGAGCATCGTGCGTGCGCTCTTCATCGAGGCTGACCCCGACTCCGATGATCCGGAGTTCGAGGCCCTCTTCGCGGCTGCGTCGAAGGGCATTCTGAGCGTCCCCATCGATCTCCCATTCACCACTTATCGCCGCGCCCTTCGGGCTCGTGATCGCGTTCGCGAGCGGGTGGCGGTCGCCGTGGACACGGCGCGGTCGAGCGGGAAGGAGTTAGAGGAGACGAGCTTGCTCGCGCGGCTCCGCGCGGCGCGCACCGAGGATGGCGACAAGCTCTCGGATGAAGAGCTCCGCATCGAGCTCTTTCATTTCTTCGGCGCCTACGCTGCGGTGGTGGGCGCACTTTCCTTCCTGGCAATGCAGCTCGGCCGCGACAGCGCCCTTCAGGAAGCGGTCCGCAAGGAAGTGCGCTCGCTCGACGGCCCGCTCACCGTCGACGCGCTCCTCGGCCTCCCGCTCACCGGGCGCGTATGCAAGGAAGTGCGTCGCGCGCAGCCGCTCGTGCCCGTCACGTTCTTCGGCGTGGTGAAGCGAGACTTCGTCTGCGAGGGCGTCCGCGTGCCCAAGGATCACAAGGCGATCGGCTGCATCGCATCCACGCTGCAAGACGCGCGCACGTTCCCCGATGCCGCTGCGTTCGATCCCGATCGCTGGCGCGAAAGCAACGAGAAGCAAGAGAGCGCGTGGGTTCCGCATGGCGGCGGCGCGCACGCCACCGCGCACCGCTGTGCGGGCGAGGCACTGGCCGACATCATGATGAAGGCGTTCGCGGTGCTCATGCTGCGCGACCTCGAGTGGACACTTCCGGAGCAGAGCTACGCGCCCACGACAGGCGGCCTCTTCGCGATGCCGAAGAGCGGCCTCCTGGCCCACGTGAAGCGACTCGACCGCGCCCCGTAGCGCCGCGCGATTCAGCACTGACGGGTGGGGCGTGGACGCGCGTGTCGTCGCGATTGGCTGTCACACCCACGCGACACCACGCGAATCGGCCGGAAAAATAGCCTCCTCGCGATACCGCGCCTGACGGCCATGATGGCATCCCATTTGCGTTGATGCCTGTATGCGTCGTCATCTGGTGTTCGCGGTCTGTCTCACGCTCATCGGATGCTCCGGCGCGAGCGTCAGTGCGATCGATGACTCCACGACGACGCAGGAATCGAACGCGACCGACCCGACACCGAGCGGCAGCGACAGCGGTGGCGATCCCGGCATGGAGAAGAATGACGCGAGCGTGCCCGCGCCCGGCCCAGGCGATGCCGGCTCCAAGGGATCGCTCGATGCGAGCACTCCACCTGCGGATGCTGGCGCGCAGCTCTGCGCGGTCAACGCGGCCGCGAGCAAGGCCTATGGGCAGTGCGCCGCAAGGACCGCCACCAGCGTCGTCGGTGTCGAGCTGTCGGAGCCCATGGTCGCGACGCGCCCGCTGCTCCTCGATGCAGCCGTCTGTGGGCACCTCGCGAAGGGTGGCAAAGACGCGTTCATCATGACCGTGAAGAAGGGCGACTGCATGGAGGTCAACTTCCACGCGAAGGGTGCCTCCATCAATGTCACCGGCGCCGGCATCAGTGTCGTCGCCATGGGCGATGACGTCTCGCAGGTGCGCGCTACCGTGGCCGGCACGCTCGCGATCACCGTGAGCACGAACGCCGGTGACGACTACGCGCTGCTCGCTCGCTAGAGAAGCGCGTGTGGTGCAAGCTCCGTGACGGCCGCGCCCCCCTCCCTCCCAATGTGACGCCTGCGTGAACGGCGTGAACGCCGCCGCTCGCGAGCGCAACATCTCGCTCGCGCAATGATGAAGGCACCGCGCGGTCGCGGTTTCGTCACGTGCATCATGCACATAAAGCGTTCATGAGGATCCAAACCGCTCTCTACGGTCTCTGCCTCGTGACATGCTCCGACCCGAACGACGCCCAGCGCGTCGCATCGAGGAGCGCGCCGGTCGCCATCACGGCGCCCATGGAACAACCCCCCTCTCCGGTCGTGCTGGTCACCATCGACGGTGTGCGCTGGCAGGACGTCTACGCTTCGGTCGACGAATCACCGGGTTTTGGAGGCGGATACATGCCGGTGCTCCGTGACCTCGTCGCGCGGGAAGGCGCGATGCTCGGAGCGCCCGGGTATGGTCGCATCGACGCGAGCGGTCCGAACTTCGTGTCGATGCCCGGCTACACGGAGATCTTCACCGGTCAGCCAGCGACGTGCCGCGACAATGACTGCGGTCGGCCCGAGCAGTCGACGTTCCTGGAGGGGCTCGCGTCGCGCGGCGCGAAGGTCGCGGTGTTCGCTTCGTGGGAGAAGGTCGGAGATGCAGTCGCCCACACGACGCCCACGTTCTTCGTCTCCGCAGGTCGACCGGAAGGTGACACGCAGAAGCCATTCCCCGGCGGCGGCGCGTATCGCCCCGACGCGAGCACGATGGAGCAATCAATCGTATACCTGCGCGAGAGCCTGCCCGATGTGCTCGTGGTGAGTCTCGGCGACACGGACGAATACGCGCACGCGGGCAACGTGCGTGGCTACACCGATGCGCTCACGCGCGCTGACGCCTTCATCGGTCGCATCAACGCGACGCTCGCGACCATGGGTGAGCGCGGCGCGTCCACGCATCTCTTCGTGACCACGGACCACGGACGCTCGCAGGGCTGGAGCGAGCACGGCGGCAAGTACCCCGAGTCCGGGCGCGTGTGGCTCGCGGCGATGGGGCCGCGAATCGCCAGCCGCGGATTCGTTGCTACGCGCGATCATCACCTGAGCGATCTCGCCAGCACCATCGTCGCGGTGGCCACGAACGAAGACGCGACGAGCGACGGCCTCTCCGAGCTGATCGCGCGCTAACGCGGCCTGCGCCAGCGTGCGGATGCGTGCTTGGTGTAGGCTGCCGCCATGCGACAGGTTTGGATCACGAAGGCAGGCCCCCCCGAAGTCCTCAAGGTCCGCGAGGCCCCAGACCCGGAGCCCGGTCCGGGCGAGGTGCGCATTCGCGTCCGCGCTGCCGGCATCAACTTCGCGGACCTCATGGCGCGCGTTGGCCTCTATCCGGATGCGCCGCCGATCCCGTGCGTTGTCGGCTACGAGGTGTCGGGCACCGTGGACGCCGTGGGCTCCGCAAAGGACGGAGAGCCGCAGACGCACAAGGAAGGTGACCGTGTCTTCGGCATGCCGCGCTTCGGCGGGTACACGGACACGCTCGTGCTCAACGCGAGGCAGGTCTTCAAGATGCCGACCGCGATGACCTTCGAGGAGGCGGCCGCGCTGCCCGTGGTCTACCTGACCGCGTACCACATGATGATGTTCACCGGTCGCATGCGAAGGAGGTCGAGCGTGCTCATCCACTCCGCGGCGGGCGGCGTGGGGCTCGCGGCCATCCAGCTCGCGAAGATGCACGAGTGCACGATCTTCGGCATCGCCTCCGCATCGAAGCACGCGTTCCTCACTGAGCAGGGCGTGGCGCACTGCATCGACAACGACTCGGACTTCGTCGCGATCGTGCGCGAAAAGACCGGTGGCCGCGGCGTGGATCTCGTGCTCGATCCCGTTGGCGGCAAGAGCTTCTCGCAAGGCTACGAGCTGCTCGCGCCCGCGGGTCGCCTCGTTGCGTTCGGGCTCTCGGCCGCGGCCTCCGGCAAGACGCGAAGCCTGCTTCATGCGGGCCTCCAGCTGCTGAAGGTGCCCAGCTACAAGCCGACGAAGCTGATGGACGACAACAAGGCCGTCTCCGGCGTGAACATGGGCCATCTCTTCGGCGAGCTCGACATGCTCGGCGAGGAGTTCACGGACCTCGTGAAGCTCTACGAGGAGGGGAAGATCCGCCCGCACGTGGACAAGTCATTCTCCTTCGATGAAGCCCCGCTCGCGCACCACTACCTGCACGACCGCAAGGCCAAGGGCAAGGTCCTGCTCATCCCGTGATCGTCAGTCGACGCTCACGGTGGTGGCCGTGAAGGCTACGCCGCCTCGGCTGTCTCGCAGAACGAACCAGAGGTGCACGGTGCTTGCTTCGTTGGGGGCGTGCCAGAGGTCGTCGGTGAAGGTTACGGGATCGGCTTCGTCGCGGCCGCTGCGATCGAGATCGAAGGAGCCCGCGGTCGTGTAGAAGGACACGCGGAGTGACTCGCGGCGGTCAACCAGGGCCACGGCTGTCGGGTCGTAGTACGGGTAGTGCTCTGCGTCGTCGTCGGCCCACCGGATGCGGATGCGCACGGATTCGCCGCGCGTCGCGGCTGCGAATGCGGCCTCTTTGACGTCGTCCACGCGCGTGACGCTCGCGATGCGCGGGTTCCTGTTCGCCCGATACGTCTGCGTGAAGGCGGTGACGATGTCGCCCGGCGCGTTCGCGAGATCGCACGTGGTGCGCAGCAGACCGAAGGCCATCTGCTCGTTCGTTCGCAGGCGGACCGGCGTGTAGAAGCCGCCGGTGGGATCCGGATCGCGCGGGCGGAGGTTGCTCCCCGCGGCGGTCTCGGGACCGAAGAGCGAGCACGCGTCTGCCGGGACAGCGCCCGTAGCCGACCCGAGGGTGTTCGCGATCGGCGTGATCGCGGCTTCGCTCGTGCAGTCGGGGCTGACCGCGGCGTTCTCCGCGACCAGCTTCGGAGCGCGACAGAATCCCCACGCGGAGGGCGGCGCGGCGACCGTTCCCTGCGTGTCCACCACCAGCGCGGAGAGCGTCACTGCGGTTCCCGGCGCGGCCTCCGCGGGCTCCGCCTTCACCGCGAGCACCTTCGGCCCCGACACCAGCGATGGGCGGTCCGCGAAGCTCGGCTCGCATCCCGGTGCGCTCGCGGCGACAAACGTCAACGCGAAGGCCGCGAAGGTCGTGCGTGCGATGTGTGTAGTGTGCATCAAAAATCCAGCCTCGCTCCGACGACCGCGATCGTCGGGGGCCCGGTGATGATGCCGCGGCGCGCGTAGTCGAACGAATAGACGTACTCCTCTGCGTTGTCGTGCGCGGTGACGTTCTCGACGTCCAGGTACACGGTGAGCTTCCTGCCTTCGCCGAGAGGAAACACGCGGTCGACCTTCGCGTCCAGCTGGTAGAACGCGGGCAATCTCGTCGCGTTCTGCGCGCCGAAGACCGGGTCGTAGCGATCGTTCTTCGCGTCGTACGTGGAGGCGTTCACCGGCGTGCGCGGGTAGCCGGAGGACGCGCGGAAGCGCAGACCAAACGTGAAGCGCCCCACCTCGTAGCTGGCCACCGCCGCAAGCACGTGCGGCTGGTCGTAGTCGAAGAGCCGATAGCGATCGTCGCCGACATTCCGGCGCTCCGAGCGGCTGATGGTGTACGAGAGCCACGCGAAGAATCCGCGCGTGAGCTCCTGACGAACCAGGAGCTGCGCGCCGAAGCTGCGTCCCTCGCCGTTCTGCGTGAGCACGCGCGCGAGGATCGGAGAGGGAAGCTGCGTGCGCACCGGCAGATCGGAGAGCGACTTCACGAACTCCGTGATCTCCACCGTCGTGGTGTCCGTGACGCGCACCTCCTCGGCGAGGCTGCCGTGCGTGGCCTTCGAGACGCTGAGCGCTGGCGTGCCGAACACGGCGGAGAGATCCTCCGGCGCAGGCGCCTGCCTGTATAAGCCGCCCGCCGCCGTCACCACGAGACCATCGGCCACGCGGACGCGCGCCGCCGCACGCGGGTCGAACGCGAGCTCCAGACGCGAGAAGCCGATCTCCGGCGTGAGGCCCACCTTCGGCGTCTGGCGCGAGCCCTCGATCAAGTAGTTCTCCATGCGCACGCCGAGCGTGAACGTCGCAGGCCCGAGCGCGATGTCAGTCGCGATGTCCGGCGCGACGTTGAGGACGTGCGTCTTCTCGCGATCGCTCGCGACGTCGTCTCCGGGCGGCTGACCGAACACGGACACGTCACCCTCGCGCGGCGGAAGCGTGAGCGAGCCCTGCCGCGACACGGTGGATGCGCGACCGAGCGCGTCCATGCCGACGGTGACGTGCGCGCGCTCACCGACCTTCTCGCGCCGCGACGCGCGGAGGCCGTACACGGCGCTGCCCACGTCTAGCGTCGCCGGCGTACCGCCGAAGCGGAGATCCTGCCGGCTGTCCTCGTAGCCCGCGAACGGCGTGACGACGCTGGTCTGCGACTGCGAAGAGGAGACCCACCGCGCATACACACGCTCGAAGCTGGAGCGGCTCTGCACCGACCGCACGCTGCCCGGATCGGGAGACGACACGGTGCGATCCAGCGCGTCGAACGACCCCAGTCCCACGATGTCGACGGACTCTCGCGGTCCGAGGTCGAACGTCGTTTTGGCCTGAAAATCCCCGTAGCGCGGGATGGGGAACGTGGACCCTACGTCCTTCGAGGAGACCAGCGGGACCAGCGCATCCAGATAGCTGTATCTTGCAAGTATCGACGCGCGCACGTCCTTCGTGATCGGCCGCGAGTGCATCACCGCGGAGTCCAGCGTGTCTGCGGCGACGAAGGTGTGCGGCCCGTCCTTCGCGATGTTGCGGCTGTCCACGCGCACGAGCCCGCCGAGGCCACGTCCGTACTCGGCTCCGAACGCGCCGGGTGAGAGCTCCACGCTCGAGACGAAGTCGGAGCTCACGACGGAGCGCAAGCCGCTGCCGTGATAGAGCGCGGGCACCTCCACGCCGTCGATGAGGACGCGCGTGTCGTTCGGCGCGGAGCCCCACACCACGAGCTGCCCGGACGCGAGCGGCGGACGCGAGACTCCCGGGAGGTTCTGCACGACCTTGAGCACGTCGCCTTGTGTGCCCGGCACGCGGCGCGCTTCGTCAGCGGACACGCGGACACCGCCGGTCTCGCGGCGGGAGGGAGAGGAGCGGGCTTCGACGGTGGTGACGTCACGTGGGGGAGAAGGTGAAGGTGGAGGTGAAGGGGAAGGTGAAGGTGAAGGTGAAGGTGACGGTGAAGGTGAAGGTGAAGGTGAAGGTGAAGGTGACGGGTTGGGGGTCAGGGTGAAGTCGTAGCGGTAGGTGAGCTTCGCGGGGGCTGGTTTGTTGTCGACTTCGGCGGGCTCGAAGTGGAACTGCTTTGCGGCGGCGATGGCGGCTTCATCGAAGTCGGCTCCGGCGCTGGCCTGGAGCGTGACCTTCGTCACTTCTCCTGTGGCGGAGAGCTCGATGGTGAGGAGCACGCTGGCGGTCTCGCCTTTGTCTCGGCGCGCGGGTGGGTACTCGGCGGGGACGAAGCGCTCGAGCCTTGGCATCTTCGTGACGCGTCGCTTGGCTGGGGCTCCTCCGACGTCGGAGCTCCTCTCCTGTGCGAATGCGTGTATGGTGCACGTAAGTGCCACGAGCGTCATGCTTGCGGTCAGCCACGCCGCGGGCCTATGGAGTACGGACGCCGAGCGCGACCTCACGGCACGTCGAACTCCAGGGCCAGCACTCCCGCGCCGCGATCGTGCGCGGTCTGTTCGTCGGCGTCCAGGGACTCTCCCTGCGACACACCCAGGCTCTTGCCGTCGAGGCTCGCGGATACCCGCCAATTTGCGCTGGGCGCAGCGCACAGAGAGAACGTGTCAACGCGGACCGTGTAGTGGCCCGGAGGCGGCGCGCTGGCGTACGTCACGTGCTCCGCGCGTCGCCCGTCGATCACGCATGCGGCGTTCGAGTCGAAGTCCAGGATGCCGCCGTTCTTCGCCGCGCTCGGATCCACCGGCGTGCCTGGCGGCGGCTTCGCGTAGGAGTTGAGGTTGCCCTTGTAGATCTCCACGCCCGCCGCGTCGACCACGTGGAGATCCAGATCCGCCTCCGTGTCCCACGAGAGCGAGACGATGAGCCTGCCCTTCGGCGCATACGGATCCGTGACGATGAGGTTGGTCTCGTTCGCGGCGCCCACCTTGCCTGCCGCGTCCACCGCGAAGACCAGGAGCGGCCGCGTTCCCAGCGCCATGCTTCGCGAGAAGGAGAGCTGAGTCTTCACCACTGGCGAGCCCGGCGTCTCGACCGCGGCCGCGCCCGAAGGCACGATCCAGTACCCCACGTCCCCCTGGAGCGCGAAGCCCGCCGCCGACGCGTTGGGCGAAAGCGTGCAGGATACAGGCTTTCCGGTCGTGCCCACGTGCACCACCGTGGTCTGCAGCGTCACCGACGCCACGTCGGGTCCGCCATTCGCCGCTGGAGGCGCGCCGCGATAGAACTGCGCGCCGTCCACCGTGAGGTCCGCATCGAGTCCGTCGTCGGCCTTCACGTCGTCACACGCGGGCACGAGCAGGAACACGAGCGCGGCAACGCCGATCACTGCGACCAGGCGCGACATCAGTACGTGATCTCCGCGCGCAGGATCGCGGTGTCGCTCGCGAGCGTCGTGGGCGTACCGTTCGTGCCGCGTCCAAGCGCGTTGTAGTTGCGGTCGTACTCGAAGAGCAGACGGCCGGCGGAGAGCGGGCTGTGCTCGTTCGGGAGGCGCAGGCCGGCAAGCATGGCGAACGTGCTCACGCTGCGGTCGCGCGGCACCAGGGTGAGGCCTTGTTGCTCGCTGGCGTCGCTGTCCGGGTCGTAGCGGTCGTATCGCACGCCGAGCAGGCCGTAGCGCGTCACCTCCTGCGAGAGCCCGACGTAGTACCCGGTCTCGCGCAGGTCGTGGCCCGTGCTGATCGGGTCGGCGATGAAGAGGCCGCGATCAAGGTTGTTGCCGCGCATGATCTCTCCGCGCAGCGTGAGGTGCCCGAGGCGCCCGACGTTGACGCGCACCTTGAGATCCGCGCCCACGCCGAACCTGCGGAACGTCTGCGAAGGCGTAGCGGCGGTGCCGGGGATGACCTGGATCTCCGTGGTGTCGACGATGCCGTCCTCGTTCGTGTCGCGCCAGACCAGCTGGTCCTTCGTGGTGGGCGTGCCCGCGTGGAAGCCGCTGCCGGAGAGCCCGGAGAACCCCATGTCCACGTCGATCCTGCGCGTGACGTCCGTCTTCACGCCCACGCGGAACACGAGGTCCTTGCTCTTGTTCGGATCGCGCCCGGGGAAGGACTTGTCACCGATGGGATCGCCGTTCATGAGGCCGAACGCGTAGTGGAGAAACCTGTATCTTCCACGGAATCGCATTCCCAGGTCGTACACGCCGGGAAAGAACGCGTTCGACACGGCGCTTCGCTCGAGGAACGGGCGCACGTAGTCGAGCTCCTGCACCTCCGCGCCGAACGGCGTTTGGATGAGGCCCATGGTCAACGCGAAGTCGTATGGGCTTCCCCTCTTCACGGGCCAGCGCGCCGTCACTTCGGCGGCGATCGGTCGCACCTGCGGACCGCTCACGGTGTTCGCATCCAGCTCCAGCCCACCCGTGATGAGCCCGCGGTCCACGTCCGCGCGAAGGCGCGCACGTCGAAGGACGAAGCGCTCCTGGTTCTGCGGTTGCCCACGGACGTCGAGCTCCTCCTGCGAATTCTGGTTCATGGCCACCCAGTCGACCTGGGTGAATCCAGAAAAGCGGACGCGCGGGAGCTTCGCGACGATCGGTTCGTGCGGCTCGGCCCGCGCGGCGTTCTCATCGTCCACGGCGCCCGCGGCAGCCGCGCGACCACTCTCGAAGAGCAGCGCCGTGCCCGCGAGGAAGAGGAGCGCGCGTAACGAACGTGGTCGCGACGTCACGCGATCAATTGATCGGGTAGATGTGGATCGAGCTTCCGTTCGTGAGGTCGACGTCGGACACGAAGAGACGCTTGTTGGCGCCGTCGTAGGCAACGCCCTTCGGCCGGGTGAGCCCGCTGGCGACGCTCTTCTTCGTTCCATCCCTGGAGATTTGATACACGCTTCCGTCGCTCGTCGCAGCAAAGAGCGTCCCGTCCGGCCCCTGGCAGAGCGCGTCGCCGTTCGCCAGGTCCACGAAGTCGTTCGGCTGACCGCCGCCATCGCCTGCGTCGAAGCCACCCGCGTCCGACCCGCCGTCCTGCGGGTTGTTGAAAGTGCCGCCCGTGGCGAGGGAGGTGGACTGCACTACGTAGCCCTGGAACTGGTCCGTCGTGAAGATGCGCAGCTCGTTGTATTGTACACCGACCGGCTTCACGAGGTTCGTGATGAAGTCCTTCTCGCCGCCGGTGAACGCGCTCAGCTTGGCGATCGCGCCGACCGCTCCCGCGCCGTTGCCCTTGAAGTACGTCGTGGCGAGCGTCCCGTCCGGAAGCAGCGTGAGGCCGATGCGCTTCCGCGTGACGTCCAGGCCGGGGATGTCGCCTGCGTCGCCCGTCGCCGCGACGTACTCGATGCCGCCACCCACGCCGAAGCCAAATCGCGTGACGAAGAACGTGCCGTCCGTCAGACGAACGAGGCCGCCGAGCCCGCCGCCGTCCATCGGGTAGTCGGGCAGCGTGACCTGGGTCGTGAAGTTCTTCTTGTCGTCCCAGCGAACGATCTGGTTCGTGCCCTCGTCCGCGATGTAGAGCGCGGGGTCGGCGCCGTACTGCCAGAACAGACCGTTCGGCGCGGCGAGCGCCATGTTCGGAAGCAGGAGCTTCGCCGGGCCCCGATTGACGCCCGCGTCGACCGTGCCGGTGTCTGCGTTACCCGAATCGGTGGGGACGCTGCCGTCGACCGCGACCAGCGAGCCGTCGACGGTGTTCGTGACGGAGCCATCCGGTGTGGTGCCACCATCCGTCGACGTGACGCTGTCGTCGCCGCAAGCGAACATCGTCGCGCCGAGCGCGAGCAATGAACCAGCACCGAGGACCAGAAGGGAACGGGACCGCATATGCATGGCGTACTGGAAAATAAGCCGAATGGCGTGTTACAACTGTGGTCACAGCCGTGTAGCGAGCCTGTGCTCTAAGCGACGGAGATGTCGCTGGGAGTTGGTCTCGACCTCGTGCACGCTCACTCGAGTGAGCACCAAAGAAACCCTCCGTGCAGCGATGCGCGTGACCATTCCGGCGAGCGTCCTTCTGGCGACGACGCTCCTCGCGCGTGAGGCGCACGCGCTTCCGTTCTGCGACGACGCGGCGATAAACCCTCCGCTCACGAACGCCCTGGTCGTGCAGTCTGGCGACACGCAGGAGCCGATGCTCCGGCTCATGAGTCAGAAGCTGCGCAACTCGGCCGCGCAGCAGACGAGCCTCATCTACACCACGACGGGCACGTGCACGATCATCGCGAACATGTACGACTCGACGAAGCGCTTCATCGCCGCGGGCGCCACGCTCACGTACGCGCCTTCGACGCTGGAGAACGCGGCGTGGGATGCATCGCAGACGCCGTCGCAGTGCATCGTCAACCCGGCGGTGTGGCCGACGGGCATCCCGATCGACATCGGCATCGGCGCCACCTACAACTCGAGCTGCACCGCGGCCGCGCCGCCCGCCGATCTCGGGATCTTCCCCGGTCCGATCGCCGGCTACGGCTTCATCGTCCCGAAGGCGAGCACGCAGCAGACGCTCACCGCAGAGCAGGGCTACTTCGTCTTCGGCTTCGGCAACCTCGGCCAGGCGACGCCGTGGATCGACGAGCACTACATCTTCACGCGTCTGCCGACGAAGAGCACGGCGCTGACCTTGTCGGCAAACCTCGGCGTCACCCCGATCACCAAGCTCCACGGCACGGCGTTCAACGGCTCGACCGAGGTGCTCAACTCCGTTGCGCAGTCGACGAACCCCGAGAAGACGATCGGCCTCATGGGCACGGAGATCTACGACCAGAACCGCGACAAGGTGACGGAGCTCGCGTTTCGCGCGTTCGGTCAGCGCTACGCGTACCTGCCCGACAGTAGCCGCACGTCGTTCGACAAGAAGAACCTGCGCGACGGTCACTACACGCCGTGGGCGCAGACCATCTACATGACGACGATCGACGCCGGCACCAAGCTTCCGACGAATCCGAGCGCACAGCTCCTCATCGATCTCGTGGTCGGCAACACGAGCCTCGCGGATGTCGACGGGCTCGCCGTCATCGTCAGCAAGGGCCTGGTCCCCGAGTGCGCGATGAAGGTGAAGCGTGACCCGATCGACGCAGCCCCGCTCAAGGGCTACACGCCGGCGGCTCCGTGCTCGTGCTTCTTCGACGCGAAGGTGCCCGGTGGCAAATCAAGCTGCACGGCCTGCGTCGACAACACCCCTTGTGGCACCGGCAAGTGTCGCCACAGCTTCTGCGAGGCCCAATGAAGAAGCGCGCCAATCTCTCGATCGCGCTCGCGGCTGCCGGCGCGCTCGTGGCCTTTGCGGCCTTCGCGGCGTGTGGTGACGACAACGCGGTCAAGGAGAACGTCGCCAAGGACTCCGGCACCGTCGATGGGCAGTCGCCCAATGTGGACGGCAGCGGCATCCCTGGCAGTGATGGCAGCATCGGACCTGACGGCGAGATCATCGACGATTGCGTGGCGAAGCCGGATCCGAACGTCTATACGGATCTGCTGAACGCGTGCACGACGTCCTTCAAGATCGATCCGCATCCGACCATCCCGCTGCTCTTCCCGGACGGTGGGCTTCCGCCCTTGCCCTGAGCGCGCTCACGAGCGTCCTCGCGGTCGGCTGCTCTGCGATGCCGCCTCCGCTCGTCCTGGTCGCACTACCTGCGCTTCGCGATGCGGAGGCTCAGCGTCGCGCCGCGCTCGCCGTCCTCGTCGGGCAGCCGGCGGAGCGTGACGTCGCGCAGGGCCTTGCCTTCTTGCGGAGCGCCTGCGCTGTCGGGAACGCGTGCGCATGCCTGGAGCGCGCCGCCGCGCTCGAGACGTTCGACGGCCGCGCAGAGGCGCTGGGCGAGGCCGCACGGCACTACGAGCGCCTGTGCGAGGCCACGTCGAAGACGCGATGCGTGAGCCCCGTGAAACCTGCCGCAGGTGGCGCGTTCGAGGCGCGTACGAACGCAGGCGTCGCGCCGTCCGAGATGCTTGCATGTTACAACTGGGCCGAGATGCTCGGTCGTGGTGTGCTCACCGCGCCCGACGCCGCGGACGCTGCCGTTCTCACGAAGCGCGCGTGTGCCGGCGGGCTCGCGCAGGCGTGCGCGAAAGGCTCGTGAGCGGGCCGAAAACCGCTACGATCGAGGGATGCGGGTCCTCCCATTCGCGATCGTGTCGGTGCCGCTCCTCGTCGCGGCGCTTGCGGGTCTCGTGGCTTGCTCGCAGCCGCAACGCACGGCCGTTGGCTGCCAGAAGGACACGGACTGCAAGGGCGAGCGCATCTGCGACGACGGGAAGTGCGGCGCATCCCAGATCGTCATGACGACCGCCGCGGCCGCGCCCGCTTCTGCATGTCCGCCATGTCCGGTGTGCGCGCCTCCCGCGGCCCCCGCCGCCCCTCCCGCCCCCGCCGCGACACCACGACCGCCGCGACCGGCGCCCACGGGTCACCGCGACCCCATGGACCCTGTATTCTGACCTTGGACCTTCGAACGCTCTTCATCGCGCTGTCGCTGCTCTGCGCTTTCTGCGGGTGTTCGCAGGCCTCGAGCGAGAACGCGCTCGGCTGCGGGAAGGACACGGACTGCAAGGGCGATCGCATCTGCGACAACGGGAAGTGCGGGTCGCCGACGAACACCGCACGCGCTGCGCCATCGTCCGCGCCGATCACCGCAGACCCCATTCCTTCTGCTGCGCCCATCACGCCGATCACGTCCGGCGCGTCGAGCGCGTGTCCTCCGTGCCCCGCATGCAGCGCACCGCCGGTCGTCACCGCGGCGACCCCGCCCACCGCACCACGGCCGCCCACGCCGATGCCCACGATGATTCCGCCGCCAGTGCCCACGCCGACCCCGCGCCCGCCGGTCCGGCCGCCGTCGGATCTGTTCTAGCGTCAGCCCGACGCGATGCGATCGATGCGTACGACGGCGCGGCCTTCCGCGCGTGATGCCTCGAGGTCGACGCGCGCCTCGATGAAGACGCTGGACGGGCCCTCGTCGTCGAGGAGCACCTGCTTCACGCGCCAGAGGTGCTCTTCCTTCTCCACGATGAGGTGCTTCGGGCTGCGCGCCTCCAGATCGGTGCGGATCTGTCCGGTGGCGCCGCTGGATGCGAAGAGCGCGCGAGCCGCCGCAAGATCGTTCGCGGTGACCCCAGCGCCCTCGCCCAGGCGCTCGACGCCGTCGTCGAAGGTGCCTCGCGACAGATCGCGCACGAGGTCGAACATCCGATTGCGGACGAGCACCGTGAACGCGCGCGCGTCGGCTGTGATGTCCTGCGTGCCCGCGGGCTCCGCGCGTCCCTCTTCCTGACGCAGCGCGATCTCCCGCGCGCGCTCCGGGTCGCGCATCTTCTCCCATTCGTCGAGGAGGCTTGCGTCGATCTCCTTCACCATGGCGCCCAAGAAATCGATGACGTCGAAGAGCGCGTCGGTCTTCTCTTCCGTCGGCACGTTGGTGGAGAGCGTCTTGTAGACGTCCGACAGGTACCGCAGGAGCACACCCTCGATCCGTTGCAGCCCATACTCACGCACGTATTCGGTGAAGGACAGGAACTGCTCCACCATGTCACGCGCGATGGACTTCGGTTTCACGCTGCTCTCGTTCGCCCACGGGTGCAGTATGCGAAACTCGTTGTATGTATCATACACGAATTCGGCGAGCGGCTTCGGATGCTCCAGCTTCTCCAGCACCTCTTGCCGCTCTTCGTAGGGCATTCCTTGCGCCTTCAGCTCGTTCAGCTTGTCGGCGAAGAGCTTGTCCTTCTGGCGCATCAGGATCGCCTCGGGGCTCTCCAGGATGGCCTCCACCAGCGACAGCACGTCGAGCGCGTGAGTGGGCGACTCCGGATCAAGCGAGCGGATCGCCGCCACCAGGTAGAGCGACAGCGCATGGTTCAGGGAGAAGTCGACCTGCAGCTCGTCGTTGACGCGTACGCGTCGCCCGTGACCGGTGCGCGTGACGAGCGTGATGCCCGCCTCGCAGAGCGACTTGAACATGGCAAGCGCGGTCTTCTTGTGGATGCGCTTCTCCGCCTCGCGCTCGTGGCTCTTGTCGATGAGGCGGCCCACGGAGAGGCACTTCCCGTCGCGCTCGAGCACGGAGAGCAGCATCGAGTGCGAGACGGTAAAGCGTGATTTCAGCGGCTCCGGCTGCGCGGTCGTCAGGGTGACGAACGTCTCGCGGTTCCACGGGACGAAGCCGCGCTCGGGCGGCTTGCGTCGCACCATCTTGCGGAGCTTCTTCGGGTCGCCGCCGGCCTTGGCCTCCAGGCGAAGGTTCTCGATCACGTGCTCCGGCGCCTGCGCCACCACGTAGCCCTGGTTGTCGAAGCCCTTGCGACCCGCGCGTCCGCTGATCTGGTGGAAGTCGCGAGCGGAGAGGATGCGCGTGCCCTGACCGTCGAACCGACACATCTTGGTGAACAGCACGGTGCGGATGGGAACGTTGATGCCCACGCCGAGCGTGTCCGTTCCGCTGACGACCTTCAAGAGGCCCGCCTGCGCGAGCTTCTCGACCATCAGCCGATACTTTGGGAGTAGGCCCGCGTGGTGGATGCCGATGCCGTGCTTCAGGAAACGCGCGAGGTCCTTGCCGTAGGGGCTGTTCCAGCGTGCGCCCAGCATCGCCTCCGTGATGGCGCGCTTCTCTTCCTTGGAGCACACGTCGATGCTCATCAGGTTCTGCGCCTCCTCCGCGGCGCCGCGCTGGGAGAAGTTCACCAGGTAGATGGGTGCGCGCTCCTGTCGCAAGAGATCGGAGAGCGCCTCGTGCAGCGGCTTCTCCGAATACATGAAGTCGAGCGGCACGGGCCTCGTCATGGACCTCACCGTGGTCGTGGGCTTGCCCGTGAGCTTCGTGAGGCGCTCCTCGAAGAAGGACGTATCGCCCAGCGTCGCGCTCATCAGCAGGAAGGTCGCATTCGAGAGCTCGAGCAGCGGGATCTGCCACGCCACGCCGCGCTCCTTGTCGGCGTAGTAGTGGAACTCGTCCATCGTCACGTGATCCACGCGCGCGGCCGCGCCCTCACGCAAGGCCATGTTCGCCAGGATCTCGGCGGTCGCACAGATGATGGGCGCGTCGCGGTTCACGGTCGCGTCGCCCGTCATCAGGCCCACGTTGTCGGGGCCGAAATCCCGGGCGAGCGCGAAGAATCTCTCGTTCGCGAGCGCCTTGATCGGACACGTGTAGAATGCACGTTTTCCGCGCGCGATCGCATCGAACGCGGCGCAGGTGAAGACCAGCGACTTGCCAGAGCCGGTGGGCGTGTTCAGGATCACGTTCGAGCCAGTGGTGATCGAGAGGATCGCCTCTTCCTGCGCCGGATAGAGCGTCAGGCCGAGCTCCTTCACCCACGCGAGGAACCCCTCCAGGACCGTGTCCTCCGAGACGTCCTTCGGGATGAACGCGAGCGCCGACGTGTGCGTCATCCGCGCGCCTTGGCGGTGAGGATGATGCGCTCGCGCTTCGACACCACCGCGCCGCCGGGCTTCTCCACGGTGACCGCGAAGAGCGCCGCCTCGCGCACGGGCACCCGTGCGGTGATCGGGACGATCACGTCGCCCGTCGCCTCGTCCACGTCGAACACGCCGCCGTCGACCGGGTACTTGTCATCGCGCGTTTTGTCGAAGATCCAGAGCTGGTACTGGAGCTTGGTGGGATCGTTCTTGGCGAGTCCATGGAAGCGCATCGCGCCCTTCTGCTCCGCCGCATTCCACACCACGTCGCCCGACGCGCCCTTCGATGCCTCGTCCTTCGCCGCGCTCCATTCGAGCTTCTCGGTCCCAGCCTTCGCAAGCAGCCGCTCGCGCTCCTGCGAGGCAGTGGGCGGAGGAGGCGGAAACACATCATGAGGCACGAACACGCTCTTGGTGACGACGACCTCCCGCGGCTCCCGCGTCCACGCCCCGAGCGCGACGAGAAAGCAAGCCGCCGCCGCAATCCAGCCAACCCGCCCAAAAAGCCGAGAGCGGGAAGGGGAAGGGGAAGGAGAGGTCGAGGTCGAGGTCGAGGTCGAGGTCGAGGTCGCCGTTCTCTCCTTCGCCAGTCTTTCCAGCTTCTCTACCAGCGCCGCTGGCATCTCCTCACTCCCCTTCGCCGTGCTTGCGATCGCCACGCTTGCTGCGGCCGTCCCGAACGCCGCCCGCTCCTTCGCGTCTTCCGGCGGCGCCTCCGCCAGGATCGCGTCGAGCTCCGCTTGCTCCTCCGCCGTCAGGCCCACGAGCGCCTCGTCGTTCAGGAGCTCCTGCGCGCGGGTGTGCTTCGCGCTCATGATCGCTCCTCCATCGTGGGCTCGGCCCTTCGTGCGTCAGCGGCGACGGGATCCGCAAGCAGCTCCCGCACCGCGATGAGGCCGCGTCGCGAGTGTGCCTTCACGGTTCCGAGCGGCATGCCGGTCCTCGTCGCCACCTCGTCGTGCGAGAGTCCGTGACACGCAGTCAACATGATCACCTCGCGCTGCTCGGGCCGCAGCCGGGAGACCGCGCGCGCCGCAAGCGCTGCCTCCGCGCCGAGCTCGGCCGGGACGTCGCCCTCGGACGCGATGGTGTCCGTCAGCACCTCGGTGACGGGTGTGCGTTTGGTGCGGCGCCGGTGGTCGATGAGCCGCCGCCGCGTGATCACGCCCACGAACGTCACCTCCGCCCCCGCGGCTGCGTCGAAGCGGGCCGCGCTCTTCCACAGATCCAGGAAGACCTCCTGCACGGCGTCCTCCGCGTCCTCGAGCGAGGAGCAGAAACGGCGCGCCAGCGACCACACGAGCCCGCCGTAGCGCGAGATGCATTCGCGCGTGGCGGCGGCGTCACCTGAGGCGACCCGCGGTAGGAGCGGACCAGTCGTTTCCAAGGGCGGCGCAGCATACCGCGAACCGCCGGGTCACGTGGTCGCTGATGCGCGGCGGCCCCAGGCGGCCCCAGAATCGCGCATTCGCTTGCGACATGCATCCACGATGCCCTTGCGAACGAAATGATTGAGAAGGACACTGACGTCAGTGCGTTACTGCGAAACCTGCATGGCTGCGTTCCAGACAGTGCGGGTTTGCCCGCGCGACGGGACGCAGACCCGCGTCGACATCGGTGATCCGCTGCTGGGCCAGGTGCTTGGTGAGCGCTACCGCATCATCGATCGTCGCGCCTCCGGCGGCATGGGCCAGGTCTACCAGGCCGCGCACACCCGCATGGCCAGCGTGTTCGCGGTCAAGGTCATGTTCGGCGACATCGCCTACGACGCCAGCATGCGCGCGCGCTTCACGCGCGAGGCGGAGATCGCGAGCCTCTTGCAGAGCCGGCACATCGTGCGCGTCGTGGACTTCAGCCAGTCGGACACGGGGCTGCTCTACATCGCGATGGAATACCTGGACGGCCTCTCGTTGATGGAGGTGGTGGACCGCGACGCGCCCATGGAGCCGATCCGCGCGTTGAAGCTCACGCGACAGATCGCGCGCGGCCTGGCCCACGCGCACGACCGCGGCGTCATCCACCGCGATCTCAAGTGCGAGAACGTCATCCTGGTGAAGGACGACGACGGTGATGACGAGGAGGTCGCGAAGATCCTCGATTTTGGCGTCGCACGCCTGAAGACCGACTCGCGCCTCACGGGAATCGGCGCCATCCTGGGCACGCCGCTCTACATGGCGCCGGAGCAGATCACCGCTGGAGACGTGGACGGTCGCGCGGACCTCTATGCGCTCGGCGTCACGCTCTTCTCCATGCTCACCGGCCAGTATCCGTACATCGGGGAGACGATCTTCGAGGTGGCGCGGCTGCAGCGCGAAGGCCGCCGCGCGCGCATCACGGCCACTCTCGGTCAGACTGATCTCACGCTGGGCATCGACGCCCTGCTGGACAAGCTGCTCGCGCCGGATGCGGACGCGCGATTCGCTTCCGCACGCGACGTCGTGAACGTCGCCACGGAGCTGATGGACAACGATCGCGCGCGCCGTCGTGAGCGCGGCAGCTTCGTCCCGCCGTCGCTGGCCTCCGCGCCGTCCGTCGCCACCTCCCAAGCCTCCCAAGGCCCCGCGCCCGCTGCCCCCCCGCGCTCTCCCGTCGACGAGCCGCTGAAGGAGAGCCTCCGTCGCGCGATCACCCGCGGCGCGCCGGCATACAACGAGGGCAACCACGCAGGCTGCTACGCGATCTACAAGGATGTCGCGCAGGAGATCATCCGCGCGCGCAGCGTGGGTATCGTGAGCCTGGCGGCCACCGTCAGGCTCCGCGTCGCGCTCACACAGGCGGAGCCACAAGAGAGCCCCACGCTCCGCGCATGGATCATGCGCCACGCCTTCGACGACCTCCTGGCCACCGAGCCCATCACGCGTCGCCTCCCGCGTGACGCCGCCGACGCCGCCGTGGACGAGTTCTTCGCGATCACGGACCGCACGTACGCGCTCGGGCACGAGGACGCGCTCGCGCCGTTCCATGCGGGCTTCGCGATGTCCCTTCGCGATCTCTGTCGCGGCATTCCCACGCGGACGAGCGCCGTTGATGCGCTGGACCGTGCTCTGGGCGACATCCGCACGGCGCCACCGAACGTCGCCGTCGCAAACCTGGCCGAGGCGTTCGAGCGCGTCCGCGGCGACAGCGTGTCTGCGGAGATCCCGAAGGCCGTCGCGGCCCGCACAGCCATCGGCCCGCCAGTGCCGCGCACCCCGCCGTTCGTGCGCGACGCGATAGTCCGCGCGCTTCGCGTGGGCGTCCCCGCGTACAACCAGGGTGACCACGCCGCGTGCGCGCGCGAGTATATCCGCGCCGCTGATCACATCGTCGCGGAGAGCATGAAGTTCGAGGACACCCACCTCCTTGGGTCCTGGCTCGGCGGCGTCATCCAGACCGCGCGAGGCTGCAACCCTACGGACGCAGCATGGACCGTTCGCCACGCCTTCGACTCCCTCCTCGCGCTGCCGTAGCCCCCACCAGCGGCGCGCTGGCTGCAGGCGGTGGTCGTGCTAGTTACACCGCCATGATCGCGGCGCTGCTCGGGATGTCACTCGGCCTCGTGGCCGGGGTCCGTCACGCCTTCGAGCCGGATCACCTCGCCGCAGTGACAACGCTTGCCGCAGGTGAAAAGCGGGCCTCGCGCCTCGTCGCGTTTGCCACGTCATGGGGGCTTGGGCATGGCGTGATGCTCGTGGGCATGGGCGGCCTCATGTTCGCGCTTCACGCGGTGATGCCCGTGCGCATCGGCAATGCGCTGGAGCTCGTGGTCGCGGCAACGCTCGTCGCGCTAGGCGTGCGCGCTCTCTTCGTGTCGAAGCACGTTCATCGCGGCCACGCAGGGAGCGCCCGCCTGCCCTTCGCGGTCGGGCTCGTGCATGGTCTGTCTGGCAGTGGCGCGCTCACGGCGCTTGCGGTCTCCAGGCTCTACAGCCTTCCCGAGGGGCTCGCGTTCATGGCGCTCTACGCATCCGGCGCGCTCGTCGGCATGGCGGTGCTCGCAGGGCTCGCGGGTGTGCCGCTCTCACGCCTCGCGAACAGGCCTGCGATCGCCCGCGGCCTCGTTGCAGCGAGCGGCATTCTCTCGCTCGGCGTGGGCATCTGGTGGGCCTACCCGATCCTCGCGCGCTTCTGAGACCTCTAGACTCCGAGAAGCTTGTTCATCGAGGCCTCGTCGGCCGGCGTGAACGGGTACTGATCGAACTCGCCGCTCGCGACCCACTTGAACGCGTTCACCGCGCGCGGCTCGAGCAGCTCGCTCTTCAGCGTGCACTCGTACAGGAAGAGATCCACGACGTAGTGCTCGTACGGGTGGCTCACGAACGAGATGAGCTTGCCGCACTCGATGTCGGCGCCGAGCCTGTGCAGGAGCTCCCGCTTCAGCGCGAGGACGTCCGTTTCGCCCGCCTCCACGCGCCCGCCCGGAAACTCCCAGAGCAGCGGCAGCACGGCGGACGTGCGGCGCTGCGTGATGAGGTACTTGCCATCACGCTCGAGCACCGCGGCCACGACGCGGATCGTACGCACCGATGTCGGCCCGCTCACGCTTCCCCCGCCTCCCCCGTCAGCAGAATCACGAAAGAGCCACTCGGAACAGCTGCTGGCCCATGAGGAGCACGTCGCCAGTCTTCACGTCGGTCTCTTCCTTCAAGCGGATAAAGGAGCCGTTGGAGCTGCCGAGGTCCGTCATGAAGAGCTTGTTGCCCTCCCATGAGAGGCGGCAGTGAAGGCCGGACACATAGCCGTCTTCGGGGAAGAGCACGTCGCCGCGCTCGCGGCCGAGGTGGATGCCCGCGTCGGGAATGGGGAACGCATTGCCGGTCGTGTCGCGGCCGATGACGAGCGCGATGCGACCCACGTAGCCCTTGGAGGGCGAGCCGAGCCGCTCCACGCCATCAGGCGAAGCAGGCTCCGGCGTGAGCGCCTCGAACTTGATGATCTCCTGCCCGATGCGGAACACGTCGTTGGGCTTGAGCTCCACGGGCACGTCGCGCGCGAGCTTCTTGTAGACGCCGTTGAGCGAGCCTTCGTCCTTGATCAAGAGGCGCGGTCCGTCGCGACGCATGGTCGCGTGCTTCGGTGAGAGGTAGCTGTCACCAGCGAAGATGCCGCCGACATCACGACCCACGACGAAGGTCGCGGTGGGCACGACGAACGTGCCGGCCTCGGAGCCGTCAGCGCGGAGCGCGGTGAGGACGACGCCGCTCGGACCGCCGCCACCCGCCATGGGCGGAGGAGGCTGCGCTGCGATCGACGCGGGCGCGCCGCCACCAAGACGGAAGCCGCACGAGCCGCAGAACAGATTGCCAGGCGAGTTGTTGTGGCCGCA
The DNA here is from genome assembly GCA_025355005.1 of Myxococcales bacterium. Classification (GTDB taxonomy): domain Bacteria; phylum Myxococcota_A; class Polyangia; order Polyangiales; family Polyangiaceae; genus JANXLV01. The sequence continues at coordinate 35,026 of JANXLV010000176.1, forward strand.
CTGCGGGCACACGACGATCGCACCGCCAGCTTGCGGAGGAGGAGCGACGGCGGGTGCGACGGGTTGCGCTGTCGCGGGCGACGCCACGACCGGAGCTGCAATCGGCGGAGGCGGAGCTGCGACGGGCGCTGCCACGGGTGGCGGTACGACGTGGGGAGGAGCTGCGGCAGCGACGGAGCCCTGCGGCTTCATGCCGTGCGCGGGCGTCTGCGGCGTGAACGGCTTCGGCGCCGCATCGCGCGGGAGCTCTGCGCCACAACCCAGACAGAACTTGTAGTGGTCTTGGTTGTCCTTCGAGCACTTGGGG
>JANXLV010000180.1 GCA_025355005.1 Myxococcales bacterium
GTGTCCAGCACGCGAAATCCAGGCTGAGTGCCTGGAGATTAACCCGAAGGTTCCGTTGCGCCGTGGCGAACGGAGTCCGTTCGTTCCCATGACTAGCCTTTCCGAGCGCTCGATGGTGATCTCCGCCATTCAAACGAGAGCGAAGGTAAGCGGCGCCAAGTTTCAGAACTTCGATACTCTCTTCGCCCGAATTACGCCGTGCCTCGAGAACGGGAAAACCGCTTTCGTTCAGTTCCTGCCAGACACCGAAGAGACGGCGTGCGGCTCTACGGAATTCATCGTCCTGCGGGGGCGCAGCGTGCATCCTGAGTACGTCTACTGCTTGGCCCGTTCAGAGGAATTCCGCGCGCACGCGATCAAGAGCATGAGTGGTGCAACCGGACGTCAGCGTGTTCAGGAGGCTTGTTTCGATCGGTTCATGATTCCAGTCCCCCCACGAGAGCTCGGCGCACGGTTCGCGCGCATCGCGCAACCCTCTTTTCGCCTCGTGCAAGCGTTACACACTCGGGCCGAAGCTCTTCGCGTGGCTCGCGACCTACTGCTTCCCCGCCTCCTCTCCGGCGACCTCTCCGTCGAGGACGCCGCGTGAGCTCACACGCCTACACCGAGAAGGCTCTCGTCGAGGAGTCCGCGGAGGAGATCCTCGCGGCGCTCGACTGGACCCCGGTGTCGGCGGCGGAAGAGACGTTCGGCGCGAACGGGACGCTGGGGCGCGCGTCGACGCGTGACATCGCGCTCACGTCGCGATTGCGCGCGGCGCTCACGAAGCTCAACCCGGGGGCGCCGGCCGCGGCGATCGATCTCGCGATCGACGAGCTCACCCGCGATCGCGTCGCGATGGGCCCCGCTGCTGCGAACCGCGAGGTCCACCGGTTGCTCGCGGGCGGCGTGCCCGTCACCATACGCGACCCTCGCACCGGAAAGGACGAGCCGCGGACGCTGCGCGTCGTGGACTGGGAGAAGCCTGAGGACAACGAGTTCCTCGCCGTACGGCAGCTCAAGGTGCAAGGCCCGCTCTACAACTGCATCCCCGATATCGTGCTGTTCGTGAACGGTTTGCCGTTCGTCGTCATCGAGCTGAAGCGACCCGGCGTGCCCGCGCGTCAGGGCTTCGACGAGAACCTCACCAGCTACAAGCACCCGCAGAACGGCATCCCGCAGCTCTTCGCGTACAACGCGCTGCTCGTCTCATCGAACGGCACGGACGGACGCGTCGGCTCGCTCACCGCTGACTGGGAGCGCTTCTTCGAGTGGAAGCGCGTCGAGCGCGAGGACGAGCCGCGCCGTGTGTCGCTAGAGGTCTTGCTCCGTGGCACCTGCGACAAGCGCCGCTTGCTCGATCTGGTGCAGAGCTTCACGCTCTTCTCCGAGCACAAGACCGGCCTCACGAAGATCCTGGGCCAGAACCACCAGTTCCTGGGCGTGAACAACGCCATCGCCGCTACGCTCGCCGCGCGCGACGCCGGGCATGGACGCGCCGGCGTGTTCTGGCAGACGCAGGGCAGCGGCAAGAGCTTCTCCATGGTCTTCTACGCGCAGAAGATCATGCGCACGGTGCCGGGGAACTGGACGTTCGTCGTTGTCACCGACCGCGTCGAGCTGGACGACCAGATCGCCGCCACCTTCGCGGCGTGCGGGGCGGTCGAGGACGCGAAGAAGTGCCACGCGCGGAGCGGCGCCCACCTGCGTCAGCTACTCGGCGAGAACCACCGCTACGTGTTCACGCTCATCCACAAGTTCCAGAGCGACGAGGTCCTCTGCGACCGGCGCGACGTCATCGTCATCGTCGATGAGGCGCACCGCAGCCAGTACGACACGCTCGCCATGAACATGCGCGCGGCCATGCCGAACGCGCTCTTCGTCGCCTTCACCGGCACGCCGCTGATCGCAGGAGAGGAGCGCACGCGCGAGGTCTTCGGCGACTACGTGAGCGTCTACGACTTCCAGCAGTCTGTCGAGGACGGCGCCACCGTGCCGCTCTACTACGAGAACCGCACGCCGGAGCTGCACCTCACCAATCCCGATCTCAACGAGGAGCTCTACCAGGTCATCGACGACGCGGCGCTGGACGACGAGAGCGAGGCGCGCGTCGCGAAGCTGCTCGGGCAACGCTACCACCTCATCACCCGCGACGACCGCCTCGACTCGGTCGCCGCTGATATCGTCCAGCACTTCCTCGGCCGCGGGTTCCAGGGAAAGGCGATGGTCGTATCCATCGATAAGGCCACCGCGCTCCGCATGCACGACAAGGTGAAGCTCGCGTGGGCGGCGGAGGCGAAACGCGTGCGCGACGCTGTGGAGGACTTCACGCTGGCAGCAGACGAGAAGGCGCAGCTCTCGGAGCGCGCGGCCCGGCTCGCGTCCGTGGACATGGCGCTGATCGTGTCGCCCGGGCAGAACGAGATCGAGGACATGAAGAAGCTGGGGCTCGACATCGTGCCCCACCGGAAGCGACTCGCCGAATCGCAGCCCCCGCTCGACGAGCGCTTCAAGGATCCGAACGATCCGCTGTCACTGGTCTTCGTCTGCGCCATGTGGCTGACGGGCTTCGACGCGCCGAGCTGTTCCACGGTCTACCTGGACAAGCCGATGCGCAATCACTCGCTGATGCAGACCATCTCGCGCGCGAACCGGGTGTTTCCCGGGAAGCACAGCGGCGTCATCGTCGACTACGCGAACGTCTTCGAATCGCTGGAACGCGCTCTGGCATTGTACGGAACGGCCGGCAGTGCGCGGACGCCTGTCCACGACAAAGATACGCTCGTCGACGAGCTGCGCGGCGCGCTCGCAGAGCTCTCGACCTTCTGCGGCGCCGCCGGCGTGAATCTCGATGCGATCGAGGCGAACATGTCGGCGCTCGCGCGGCTGACACTCCTCGGAGAGACCGTGAACGTGCTCATCGCGACCGACGAGCGACGCAAGGCATACCTGGCGCAGGCGCGGCTGGCCGAACGGCTGTACGCGGCCATCAAGCCGCACAAGCGAGCGGTGGAGTTCGCCGTGAGGATGGCAACGACGAAAGCGCTGGCAGAGAAGATCCGCGAGGAGACCGCGCCGGAGCTGCACGACATCGCGGAGGTGCTTCGGCGGATCGGAGAGGTGCTAGACCGGTCGATCGACGGCGTGCTCATGGTCGCCGATGGGCCGGCTCCGATCGATCTCTCGCGCATCGACTTCAAGGCGCTGTCCGCACGATTCAAAGCATCGGCTACCCAGAGCCTGGATCTCGAGCGGCTGAAGGCTGCTATCCGTGCGCGGCTTGATCGCCTGATCGAGGCCAACGAGACTCGCGTGGACCTGCGCGAGAAATTCGAGACGCTGATCGAGGCGTACAACCTCGGCAGCGCGCAGATCGAACAGCTTTTTGCGGAGCTGATGAAGCTCTCCAGCACGCTGAGCGAAGAGGAGCAGCGGCATGTTCGAGAGCACCTCGCGGAAGAGGAGCTCGTGGTCTTCGACCTTTTGACCCGTCCAGGCCCCGACCTATCCTCCACCGAACGGAACGACGTGAAGAAGGTCGCGCGCGAGTTGCTCGCCAAAGTGCGCAGCGCCCTCACAACCGACTGGCACAAGACCGCCCAGTCACGGGCACGCGTGCGTGACGCCATCGAGCAGACCCTGGATGAAGGCTTGCCGCGTGCGTATACGCCCGATGTCTTCAAGACCAAGGCTGGCGTTCTCTTCCAGCATGTCTACGAGCGTTACGGCCGCGTGGCCTGAACCACGAGACGATTGGTCGAGCACCGGGCTGCGAAGGAGGCGGTCAGCTTCTCGGAGGCCCTGCGCCGGTTCCTAGACGAAGAAATCGAACGTGCTCGCCGCAGACGCAGATAGCGCCCTGGCGTCGTGAGGCCTCATCGTCGGCTGCCGCTCTCATAGCTGCGTCGCATCCTGCACGTCCTTCGCGACTCCCGGTTTGCCGTCGAGCGAGGGCGTCTTTCCACCTGCCCCTTGCGTGCCCGCGCCTGCGTTGGTGGTGGCGCTCTTCGTCATCGCGTCCACGTTCGGTGCCGTGGCACCGGCGTAGAGCACGCTGATGGACACGCCTCCCGCGCCTCCGCCCGTCGCGCCGCCAGGCCCGCCGGGGCCACCTTTGCCGCCATTGCAGCCACCCGCTGTCGACGTACCACCAATCCCTGGCGCCTGCCCTACTTGCCCGGCCGCGCCCGTGCCACCTGTGCCTCCCTGTCCGGTGGCGAGCGTGCATTGTACAAGCGTCACGGGCGTGTCCTTCACAAGCACCGCGATGCTGCCGCCTCCACCTGTCGCTACGCTCGGCGCT
>JANXLV010000181.1 GCA_025355005.1 Myxococcales bacterium
CGGCGCGCGAGGTACGCCGGCACGAAATGGGTACGGGTACTTTCGGCGCGAACGGATGGTTACGGAGGTACCATGCGCGCATGTCCGACCCTCCCCCTTCCGAAAGGGCGATCATCCCGAGAAACGACGCGAGCGGCCTCATCGAAAAGAGGTTGGATGACGATCTTGAGCGCCTCAGCGTCGAACTGGAACGGGCGCAAAACGAGGTTGCCATCGTTCGCGACCGCGTTGCGAAGACGCGCTACACGAGTCATCTCGTTGGTGACTCCCCTGAGACCGGCATCTTCGCGCTTGCAGACATGGGACGGGACTGGCTCGCGTTGCAAGTGGCCACGATGAATTACCAGGACACATTCATCCGATACACGAAAGAGCTCGACCGACGAGCGCAAGAGCGATCCGAGAACGAAGTACGTTCTATGACGCGTGCGGCGCAGGTCTCGGCGGAAGCTGCGAAGACCTCGGCGAGAGCGACGGTCGCATCCGTTGTGGTTGCGGTGGTGGCCCTGGTGGTCGCGCTCCTATCGCACCACTGACCGGACAGGGCGCGACGAGCCCCGGCCGTCACTTTTTGCGGCGTGCACCACGTGCGGAATCCGTTCACGTTCGGCACGGCGCGTTCGAGGACGAGCTTTGAGGACGAACACCAGGTCGAAGCCAAGTCCGTCGGCGATCCGCATGAGCGTTTCGACCGTCAAGTTCACCCGCCCTTTCTCGATGCGGAGATAGTTCTCGCGAAACATGCCGACCTTTGCGGCAAGCGTGGCCTGAGAAACATCGGCCCGCTCCCGTGCGGCGCGAATCATGGTCCCGATCTCGACGAGCTTCTGCAGGGTGACGGCGTTCACTTTCACGCTCGCAAATGAGCTCTTGAAAGTGCGCGACGATACGTGTCGTATTAGATACGTATCCCACAACAAGGAGTTGAGACACATGAAGACCATCGGATCCATCATGCTCGCGGCCAGCATCATCGCCTGCGCGTCCTCATCGGGTTCATCGCACCCGAGCGGGCAGGACACAGTGAACCAGTTCGTGACCGCCTACTGCCAGGCACTCATCCCCTGCTGCACCAACGGGATGCTTGCGTGCGCAAGCGGGTTCACCGAGTCGCAGTGTGAGCAGGATCTGAAGACGACGGTTAGCGGCACCGAGGCGTGCACCAACGATCAGGTCAACGCCTGCCTCGCCGACATCAAGAACCAGTCGTGCTCCGCGCTCACTCCGAGCATGATCAAGCTGCCCTCGTCCTGTAGCAGCTGCTGACGTTCACGCGGCGGCCTCGAAAACGACTTGCTCCAGCTTCACGCGGACGCGGTGCTTGCGCTCGATCGTGAGCACCCACGCCGCGCCGCCGCCGGTTGTTGTCGATAGTATCGAGTCAAGAGGGCGCTTCGCGCCCCGAGAGGACACCACCGCCTCCGCCCCTCTGGGCCAGGCGCCCCCAAAGAGAACGGCCGAGCGCCCTCGCGAGCCCTCGGCCGTCCCAGAAACCCGTCTCACCTGGCCCTTTCGGAGCATCAGCGGTACGCGCCCTCACTCGCGGACGGACGTTGCCGCTGCGAGCACGTAGAGTGTCGCTGATGAGGGCGCCGCGTGCAAGCTGGGCGCGCCTATCCCGCCGGGCCTGGCACCTGCGGGCAGGCCCGTTGCCAGTCGTACATCGTCCCAAGGCGCGCGCCATGCATGAGGAAGTGCATCGGCAAGCCGCAGTCCGGGCACATCGGCGCGGTGCCGTTGGGTTCGGCGTCGTCAATGGCGGCGGCCTCCTGCGGCGCGCGCTCCCGTGCGAGGCCGTATGTTTCCACGCGGTGACGGCCGGCGAGCGCGAGATGGAAGAGCATCGACTCGCGCGCGTGGGCCACCTCGTCGGCCAGCTCTACACGCCACACGTCCTCCGGCACGTCCGCGAGAGCGTGCAGCGATCTGCCATGCGCCGTGGGCTTGGTGACGTACTTGATCGCCTCGCGCGCGGCGCCCGCAAGGCTCTTGCCGCTCTTGATACGGCGGCCGTCGGGACCGCGTTCGTAGCACTCGCTGACGTGCACGTACCACGAACCGTTGCAGCGCGGACGCAGGCGGCCATCCGGCAGTAGTTCAGGATGCTGGCAGTCTCCACGGTTGTTGCGCGTGCAGACCCCGCAGCGATCATTCGCTGGGTGGTGGCACTTACGGACCGTGCAATCGCGCTTGCGAAGCCAGTGTTCGAGCACGCGATAGTCGACGTACTCGCAGAGAGCAACCGCGTGGACGTGGCCCGTCCCCTCACGTTCGATCGCGCCGAACGCGGCGATCATGCCGTAGTCGCGCGTCAGGTAGTCCATGAGATCGGCGCGCAGCTTCACCATCGCGTTCACTTCATCGAAGATGGTCCCTCGCGCACGTGGCGAAACCACGAAGTGCCGCCAACGCAGGCTCTTCGGGACGGGCGCGATTTCGGCGTCTGGATTTAGGCCTACGCCGTAGCGTTCGAGGGCAGTCGAGAAGCACGTGATGCGTTCGACCCAGCCCTGCGCGTAGCGCCGCTGACGACGCGGGCAGCATTCGAGATTGCAGCATGAGCAGGTCATTCTCTTCTTGCCTTTGCCCTTGCAGACGTCCGTCTTGCAGCCGTAGACGAACACCTCGTTACCGCACTGTTCGAGCTTGTCCGCCCAGGTGAGAGCCGTCCCACGTAGCGAGGTGAGCTCGGACGCACTGAGCGACTCGCAGCCGCGCGGCGCGCTGGCCACCGGCGGCTGCAATGGTGCCGGGTCGGGCGGTGGGGGGGCAGCCCCTAACTCGACGAGGCGCCGATCGAGGCGGTGCTGCGCTGCCAGACGCGCTTCGTCACGCGAACAGATCAGTGCTCGGCACTCACAGCGCACGGTGCGCCCACCTACGATCACGACGCCGGCCCCTTCGCAGAGCTCGCACAGACCAACGGCTATCGGGAGGCCTTCGGCGGCAATCTCACGGAGGACGTACGCTTGAAGCTCCTGGGTGATTGCGATGGCGTTGTTCAGATTTGCGAACGCTGTGATCCCTGGCGGTCCCTTGCGCCGCGCCGTGGACGCGCGGTCGTCCGTGCCGCGTCGCGAGCGACGCCGGCTCATCGCGCCACCTCGCGTGTCAGCGCCCGACGCAACGTAGTTTGCGGCACATGTAGCGCGGCGACGATCTCACTCAGACTCGCGCCCGCGGCTCGCATCGTGCGTGCAGCCTCAAGCACGTCAGGCGTCAGCTTCGGATTGCGGGGACGTCCGATAGGCTCACCACGAGCGCGGGCACGTTCTTGCCCGGCGCGAACTTTATCGCCGTGCGGCGTCACAGCTGCACCCGTCGCGCTGCGAGGGCGCGCGCCACTTCTGCGACCGCCACCCACTGGCCAGCGCGCGTGGCCTCACGCAATGCTTCCGCGAGCGCGTCCTCTACGTTGCCGGCGCTAGAAGGCGGCTCTGGACGGTCTATGCAGGTTCGAGCCCCGTCCGCCCCGCCAACACGCAGCAAACGGAAAGACCCTCGGCCTCGCGCCGGGGGTTTCGCCGTTAAGGGATGGCAGAAGCCCCGCGTGCGAACGTGCGAGGATGTGGCGATGTCGAGAGTCGTTCCGAAGGTGACGGCCGCGGCCATTGCCATCCTCGTTCTCGCCAGCTGCAAGTCGAAGGAGAAGCGCGAGGCTGAGCTCCAGGAGCGCGTGCGGGTGGCTCGCGATGCCGGTGACTCGCTACGCGTGGGCGACGCGAGCGCGAACGATGGTGGCGCGGATGCCTCCGCCACTGCGCCTGTCGATCCGTGGAAGCGCGCGCTCGACGAGAGCGTGCAGCGCGCGCTCTGCGACGTGGACGCCGGTCCGGTCTACCTGCTGAATGATCACGTGTTCGAGACGAGCTGCAGGACGCTCGTGCAACGGCGACATCCTGACGCGACGTTTCCGTACGGTTTCGGCAGCGTGAGCGGGACCTGCAAGCGCACGCTCGTCTCGCGCGCAACAGTCGTCGGACGAATGCGCGCGTACGATTGCACATTCGATCCGCTCATGGGCGAGGTCGTCTTCGCCGGCCTCCTCTACGCGAGCCCCTTCGTCGACGGTGGCTGAGCTGGTGGTCATGAAGGGCATCGCTGAGTCACATCAGCGCTGCTGTCTGGCAAATCGTTCTCCTTGTACACGTCGTGCTCAAGTCGGCGAGGGTGGAGCCGTTCACCTCCTTCGAGAGCTACACAAGGAGAACGATCATGAACGGCGAGGATTTTGGCGGTCGGGCAACACGTAGGGTGGTACGGGTCTTCGTTTGGGGGAGCCTGGCAGCGCTCGTTGCGTGCTCGGGCGCGCAGAAGACGGAACCCGAGAACGTCGGTTCGGCTGGCAGCTCCCTCCTCACCACTCCGTGCGTGTGGGACGCGCAGGGCAACCTGCTGCTCGTCGCCAAGGCCAACGAGATCGCGTACGTCGGCTTCGTCGCCGGCTGTGCGCCGGGCGCGATGGACCTCTGCGTCGTCACGAACGCGGTCGACTCGCAGCAGAACGCCTGCCACGTGAACTCGTCCAAGGGCGTCGTCATCAACGGCGCTGGTGGCGCGGGCAACCCGACGGAGAAGGTCATCGTGGACTACTCCAACGGGCTCTTCAGCCTCGGCAAGATCTCGCTGGTGCTCGACACGTCCGTCGGTCACCTCTCCAGCGTCCTCGTCATGCCGCCGACCGGCGGTAGCAACATGGCGCTCGGCGCTGGCGGCATCGACGCCGACACGACTGCCGCGCGCGTGGGCGGACCGAAGGTCGACATCGCGATGAAGTGGTCCACGGCCGCAGCGCCCGGAACGGTGGTCTTCCAGGGCGGCGCGGGCGCCGACACGTTCGTGGCTGACACGGCTGGCCTCGCGGGCCCTCCTGCCGGCTGGGACCTCGTGGCGAAGCTCGGAATCGTGGGCGCCGCGTACGCTGGTCCGCTCACGGTGAGCGGCGGCGGCGGCAACGACGTCATTGCGGGCGGCGCGGGCACCAACACCCTGATGGGCGGGCCCGGCGACGACACCTTCCTCCAGAGCACCAAGTCGACCGCCGACACGATGCAAGGCGGCGATGGCTTCGACACCGTCGACTACAGCTCTCGTGCGGCGAGCGTCAACGTGACGGTCGGCGTCAGTGGCGCGGTCACCACGGCGGCGATCGGCGCTGCTGGCGGCACGGGATACAAGGCAAACGACATCCTCACGATCGTCGGCGGCGCAGCCCCCGCGACAGTGAAGGTCTCCACGATCAGCGCTGCAGGCGCGGTCACGGCGGTCGCTATCGTGACCCCCGGCGCAGGCTACTCGACCGGCGTGGGCGTCGCGACAACCGGCGGCTCCGGCAACGGGGCGGCGACCGTGAACGTCTCCGCTGTTGGCCCAGACGACGGCGCTTCTGGCGAGAAAGACGACGTTCAGATTGACGTCGAGCGCGTGAAGGGCGGCGCGGGCGCTGACGTGCTGGATGCACGCGCGGTCACCCTGTCCGACGTGGTCCTTCTGGGCCAGGGCGGCGCAGACATCCTCCGCGGCGGCGCGGGTGCAGACGATCTCTGCGGCGGCGTGGGCAACGACCGCTTCTACTGGAGCGGCTGCACGGCTGGATCCTGTCCGGCGACCAGCGCGGGCGACTCGCTCGCTGGCGGTGGCGGCCTCGACACTGCCGACTACAGCACCGCGAGCGGCGCGGTCGTCGTCTGCCTCAACCCGGCGGATGCGACGTGCACCGCGGGCCCCCAGAACGGCGTCGCCGGCGCGGTCGACGTCATCAACGACCCGAGCGCAACGGCATGCCCAGGCGCACGCGCATTCACCATCGCATGCGGCGTCGGCTACAACACGTACACCCCTGGCGCCGTCTCCTATACGTGCGGCACGGCGACGTACAACTCGGTCGCGGCCGGCGCTGCGATGGCGAACGACGTGCAGAACCTCACGGGCCACCCGTCTGCAGGTAGCACGCTGGACTGCGGAACCCTGGCCTGCACGGTCGTCGGTGGCTCCGGCGCCGACACCATCACCGGCTCCCCGCTCATCGACTCGATCGACGGCAATGGCGGTGGCGACACCATCGCTACGGCGGGCGGCGCGGACCTCGTCGACCTCACCCACACGGGCGGCGGCGTGACAGACCAGGTCGACTGCAACAGCGACCCGGTCACCCTCCTCGCGGACAACGCGGACACGCTGACCTGCTGGGACGGAGCCTCCGCGTACGCCGCATGCAACTCCTCGTCGACCTGCGCCGGAGCGAGCATCATCCAGCAGTGACGAAGACCGCCTGGTGATCCCCGACAGGGAGCGAGACCAAGGGCCGGCCGTGCGAGAGATCGCACGGTCGGCTTCTTCATTTGGCGAGCGCCAGTGTGATGACGCCGCGTTGTCAGCCTGGCGGCGCGTGACGTCCGAGATGCGGCAAATCAGGCGCTGCGCAGGCGTTCCGCTCCGTGGCATGCGCGTTGCGAGGCCAGCGACATGCGACTCGTTCGACTTCTTCCCACGATTGCCCTCGGCACGCTGGTCTGCGCCTCCGCCTGCAGCTCGCAAAGCCCGGATGGTGGACCGGGACAATTGCCCACGGCGGAAGGAGCCGGCGGGGCTGCAAACAATGATGGCACCAGCGCGGATTCCAGTCCGGAGGGCGGCGGCACGTCCCCGCACGTCGACGGCGGGGCGGATTCTGGATCGACTCCGTCGGACGCGGGAGTCCACAGGGATGCTGGAGTGGATGCCAGCACGCACGACGCCGGCCCAGTCCCGCTCGTCGCGAGCGACCACTGCCAGAGCGCGCCGGCGATCCCGCTCACCACCGTCAACGCGCATCTCAACCTGAACGCCGACACCACCGGCGCGGGAGAGGACGTGGGCGCCCCGTGCAGCGCAAACAGCGGTGCAGATGTCTTCTACCAGTTCACGATCTCCAAGCCCGCGTTCATCTACGCGGACACCTTCGGCGCTTTGTGGAGCACCGTGCTCTATCTCCTGTCGTCGAGCTGCACGCCTCTCACCACCAGCACTACGCCAAACGACGCGCTCTGCAACGAGAGCGGATGCGGGACCTCGCAGTCGCAGATAGTCGCGCTTCTTCCGCCCGGCAACTACCGGCTCGGGCTGGGCGGCAGCGGCGGTGCGAGCGGTAGCGCGGTCATCCATTTCGAGCTCGCGCTCGCCGGAAGCGGCACTGCGACTGCACTCCCGAAGGGCATGTCACAGCAGAACGGCGAGACGCTTGGCGTGAGCGGCAACGTCAACAATCAGTCCGGAGGCTGTCTGGCCGCAGGTCCGGAGGACGCATACTGGTGGACCACTTGCCCTGCCGATACCGCCGGTCAGTTGACCGCGACGACGTGTGGCGGCGCGAGCTGGGAGACGCTGCTGGAGACCGAGATCCCCGGCACCAACCCGTACAAGTGCTCGCTGGATACGTGCGGTATGCAAACAGCGCTCACGACCAACGTTCCCGCGGGCGCGGGTCTTCGCGTCCTCCTCGTCGATGGGCAAGCCGGCACTTCCGCCGGCGCCTACGCGATGCAGGTCAACCGCCCGTAGGAGCCAGATCGCCGTGCGTTCCATCCGCATCCCCACCGTCACGTTTGCGATCACCTTCGCTGCGATCGCCTGCTCTTCGTCGCCCGGCGACACCAACGACGCCACTGCACCCCAGAACGGGTCGGGCGACGCGTCCGGCGGAGACGGGGCAGGCATGCGCGACGCCGCTGCGCTCGAGGCCTCACCCGGCGCAGGCCCGGACGCCGCCACCGTGGGCCCTGGGAGCGATCTCTGCGCGAAGGCCACCGTGATCCCGCTGGGCGCGCGTCGCTCGGAGCTGCACGCCGACACGACCGCAGCCACCCATGACGTGGACATGCCGTGCGCGCCTGACAGCGGCGCCGACGTCTTCTACCAGTTCACGCTCTCACACCGCGTTCTGGTCTATGCCGACACCTTCGGCGCCACCTGGAATACGGCGCTCTTCCTGCTGTCCGGTGACTGCGCGCCGCTCACCACGTCGACGATGACAGGCGACGCAGTGTGCAGCGACGAGTCGTGCGGAACGCCGCAGTCACGGCTCGTCGCGCTGCTTTCGCCGGGCAACTACAAGCTTGGACTGGGCGGCAGCGGTACGGGTCTGGCGACTATCCACTTCGAGATCGTACTGGCCGCGAGCGGAACGGAGACGCCGCTGCCGCAGGGCGAGAGCAAGCAATCGGGCACGACGCAAGGCGAGACCGGCAACGTGCAAGAGGATGGTTGCCTCGCCGCCGGTCCAGAGAATGGCTACTGGTGGACCACGTGCCCTGCCGATCCAGGCGGCCCGCTCGTCGCGTCGACATGCGGCGGCGCCACATGGGAGACGCTGCTGTCGGCGGATATCCCGCGCGCGCCCGCGACCATGTGCAGCGTGGGTACTTGCAATCTACAGACAGAGCTCAAGACCACGGTGCCCGCCGGGGCTGGAGTACATCACTTGCTCGTTGACGGACAGGCGGCCAACGCGCGCGGCGCGTATGTGATGCAGGTCACGCGGCCATGAACCGCTCGGCGCTCCGCTGGCTGCTGTGCACCGTCGCGATGATCGTGCTCGGCGTGGCTTGTACGGTCGACCAAGCGCGCCCGACGGGCATTGCAGCGATGCGCTCCAGGCAGCGCGCGCCCGGGCACGACTTCACGCTGCAATCCGGTGCGCTGGTGGCCCACGTCGGCGTGAAGGGCGCATCGTCGCGCGTGGATGTCCGCGGTGACAGCGTCCGCATCTCCAGCGTCGCCGAGGGGGTGCTCTTCGGGATGCGCGTGGCGCGCGTCGGGCGCAAGGGATCGCTCGTCGCCATGCCGAACCTGCTCGCCATGCATGCGGAGTCGCAGGAGGCCGTGCTGTCGCGCGACGGCCTCGAGGAGCGGTATCTGGCTGGGCCGCTCGGGCTCGAGCAGATACTTCGAGTGGACGCGTCGCCACCGGGCGATGGACCGCTCGCGATCGAGATCGCGTTCGATGGCCTGGCCCCGGATCCCCGCACCCAGCCCGACGCCGGCTCCGTGTCGCTGGTTTTTGCGCGTGGGGTGCCGCGGGCGGTCTACGAAGGGCTCGCGGCGGAGGATGCCGCCGGTCGCGTGCTGCCGGCGCATATGGAAATCTCAGGAGCGACCATCACGCTCGTCATCGACGACGCGCGCGCCGCGTACCCGGTCGAGATCGATCCATTGATCGCGGTGCTTCAGAACAAGCTGACGACGAGCGATCCTGCGCGGTACTTCGGCGCCGTGAGCATCGACGGAGACACGGCGATCGTGGGCGCTCCGTTCATGTCCAATGGAGACCCTGGCGCCGCCTATGTGTTCGTGCGCTCCGGTGGCGCGTGGTCGCGCCAGGCAAAGCTCGTGGCGGACGTTGGCGCTTCATTGGACGGCTTCGGTACGACCGTGAGCATCTCCGGCGACACTGCGGTCGTGGGCGCGCCCTACGCGTCGCACAGCACTGGTGCCGCGTACGTCTTCGTTCGTAGTGCTGGCACGTGGACGCTGGAGGCCACGTTGACGGCGAGCGACGCCGCGCGGGCCGCGCAGTTTGGCTTCTCGGCAGACGTCGATCAGGACACGATTGTCCTGGGTGCTTATGGAGACTCGCTCCGTGTCGGCGCCGCATACGTGTTCGTGCGAAGCGGGGGAGCATGGGGCCAGCAGGCCAAGCTGACGGGCTCCGACGTCGTTGGCGGCGGCGTGTTCGGCTATTCGGTGAGCCTTCTGGGGGACACCGCGCTCGTGGGAGCTTATGGAGTCTCCGGGCTCCGCGGTGCAGGGTACGTCTTCACCCGCAGCGCGGCGGTCTGGACGCAGCAAGCAAAGCTCCACGCCGGGGACAGCGCGCCGCAGGATCTCTTCGGCTACGCGACGAGCCTGGGCGCGGACACCGCCGTGCTTGGCGCGTACGGCGCGGCGAACAGCAGCGGAGCCGCGTACGTGTTCAGGCGAAGCGGCGCGAGCTGGTCGCAAGAGGCGAAGCTGGTCGCCAATGACCTTGCGTCCGGCGACAACTTTGGCGCGGCCGTGAGCGTCTCCGGCGAGATGGCGCTCCTGGGTGCGTATGGTCAGAGCACGAGCACCGGCGCGGCCTACGTATTCTCGTGGAGCGCGGGCGCCTGGTCGCAGGGCATGAAGATCACAGCGGCGGATGGCGCGTCGGCCGACAACTTCGGTAGAGGCGTGAGCATGTCGGCGCGCACTGCGCTGATCGGCGCACCGTCACGACAGGCGGGCCAGCCGGGCGCTGCGTACGTCTTTGGTGTGGGCCTCGACCTGGGTTCGCCGTGCACCGTCGACCCGGATTGCGCCAGCGGCTCGTGCGCAGACAGTGTCTGCTGCGACAGCGCCTGTGGCGGGGGCCCATGCGACGCATGCTCCGCGGCTTCCGGCGCGAGCGCCGACGGCTCGTGCACGTCGTTCACCGGAACCAGCTGTGACGACGGGCATGGCGCGACGGTCTGTGTCAGCGGCGCATGCATCGGCATCAATCTGTGCACCGGCGTCGCGTGCGCCCCCCTGGACCAGTGCCACTCCGCGGGCGTCTGCACCAGCTGGGCGACCGGCAACTGCACCAATCCACTGCTGCCAGACGGCACCGCGTGCAACGATGGGAACGCCAGCACCACGAACGACGCGTGCGCGGCCGGCGCGTGCTCCGGCGTGGACCACTGCGTGTCCGTCGTGTGCGTCGCGGCGGACCAGTGTCATGTCGCCGGTACGTGCGTCGACCACGCGGCCGGCACATGCTCCAACCCGGCCGCGCCGAACGGCACGCCTTGCGACGATCTCGATCCGAGCACCACGGGTGACGCCTGCAGGGCGGGTGCATGCGCGGGCGTCGATCACTGTCTCGGTGTAGTCTGCACGGCTCACGATCAGTGCCACGTGCCGGGGGTCTGCACCGACCACTTGACTGGCGTGTGCGGGAACCCACCTGCGCCCGACGGCACCGTGTGCGATGACGGCGATCCCACGACGACGAATGACACGTGCATCGCGGGCTCCTGCGGCGGCGCGGATCACTGCGTCGGCGTCACCTGCAGCGCGATGGACCAGTGCCACACGGCTGGCGTCTGCGTGGACCACAGCACGGGCGAGTGCTCGACTCCGACAGCGGCGGACGGCGCCAGCTGCGACGACGGTGATCCCATCACCGAGGGCGACGTGTGCAGGGCAGGCGTGTGCAGTGGCGTGAGCGTCCCGGTTGACGCCGGAAGCCCGCCCGTGGACGCCGGAAGCCCACCCGTGGATGCGGGCAGCCCACCCGTCGACGCGGGCAGCCTCCCGGTCGACGCCGGCGACGGCTCTCCTGATGCGGGTATGGTCTCCGTCGATGCAGGCACCACCGACGACGCGGGCACGGAGGTGATTGACGCGGGTGCGCCGCTCGGTTCTGCGGAGGCCGATGCTGGCGTCGCCTCGGTGGACGCCAGCGTCGGTATAGCGACGCCGGACGCAGGCGTTCGGCCGCTACCGACGAACGAGGAGCTCTTCGGCCCGAACGCGGCGCCCGCATCTGGGTGCAGCTGCCGGACCGCCGGCGGCGTAAGCAGTGAGTGGGGGCCGGGCTCTGGCAACGTCATGCTGCTCGGCGTGATGCTCTGGCTCTCGGTCCGTCGACGTCGGTCGCGCGATTACCAGCGCCCTTCGTCCACCGACCGCACCGCGTCCTCGACGGACACCTCTGGCGTGAAGCCGAGCTCCTCCCGCGCGCGGGCGTCGTCGACCATGCAGACGTAGCGAATGTGATCGAGCTCCGGTGCCGGGAAGCTCGTGAGGCGGAAGCTCCACAGCCGCCGCACCAGCGCTTTGCTCAGCGCGTACGGCACCGGAATGCTCGGGCGTCCCAGGGTCCGGATCGCGGCCGACAGGGGCAACGGCTCGGGCCCCGCAAGGTTGTATATTCCACGCTTTCCCGGCGTGAGGGCGAGCTCGATCGCGCGCGCCACGTCCGACTCGTGGATGACCTGGATCATCGGGTCGAAGCCGAGGAGCGTGGGGATCGTCGGGAGGCGCAGGAAGTTCGACGCGGCGTTCTTCACGCTGCCGAGGATGTGGACCGGCCGCAAGATCACCGTCTCCGTCTCGGGGCGCTTCCAGAAGAACCCCTGCGCCAGCATGTCGACCTCGACCAGGTCGCGGATGCCAGAGAAGCGCGCTCCGCCGAGCAGCGGCGCGTCCTCGTTCAAGAACTGCGCGTTGTCGGGCTGAGGCCCATACACGTTCGCAGACGAGAGCACGATGAGCTTGGGCACGTTGTAGTGCGCGACGTACTCGCAGAGCTTCGTGAAGCCCGCCACGTTCCACGAGTGGTGCTCTGCGTCGGAGACGCGCGGATCGTGCATCACGCCCAGGTGCACCACGGCCTCGGGCGGGTCGCCGCGGAAAACGTCCTTCAGCTTCCTGCGCCGGATGTCGACCTGCACGTGCTGCACGTCTTTCGGGCGATCAGGGAAGGGACGGCGGTCCACGCCAACGACCTTGCGCGTGCGGTGCAGGAGCCGCACGACGCCCTTGCCGAGCCGCCCACAGGCGCCCGTGACGAGCACCGGACCTTCGCCCTGCGCATAGCGGGGCGGCGGCGGGATCGACGGGGGAGTGCTGCCGCGCGCCGTCATCAGAAGAAGATCCCGGTGCGCTCGCGCAGACCGCGGTGCAGCATCGACTGGATGGTGGCGCGCACGGTCCAGACCTTCTCCTCGATGACGGCGTCGTCGTCGTCGTGGTCTCCGTCGAACGACATGGGCTCACCGAAGTAGATGCGGTACTTCGTTGGCAGCGGCAGTGCGCCGCCTGGCAAGAGCAGCTGCGGCATCACCGGGAAGTTCGGCATGCGGAGCAGCTTGGCGAGCGAATCGAAGTTGCCCAGCGAGATGTACTGTTCCTCTGCGCCGATCACCGCGACCGGCACGATGGGCGTGTTCGTCTCCATCGCGAGGCGCATGAAGCCAAGGCCGAACTCCTGCAGCTGGTAGCGCTCTCCGAAGCTCTTGCCGATGCCGCGCGCGCCCTCGGGGAACACAAGCAACGCCTCGTCCTCCAGAAGCAATCGCTTCGCGTTCTCCGGCACGCCCACCACCTGGCCCACGCGCGCGAAGAGCAGCGACACGAACGGCAGGGTCTGCGTCCATTTCTCCACCATCGCCCGGACGAAGCGCGGCGGCTCGGCGTCCATGAAGAGCGATGCTCCGATGAGCGCCGCATCAATGGGCAGCTGTCCGGAGTGGTTCGCGATGAACAGCACGCGTCCTTTTGGGATGTGCTCCTGCCCGAACACGCTGGTGCGGAAGTAGTGCCGGTGCAGCATCGTCACGCAGCCGAGCGCGTATTTCGTCCACGCGGGATCCAGCCCGAACGGGTCCGTGCCCGAGGACGTCAGGTTCAGCGGGACCCGGGCCAGACGCGCGTTGAAGTCCTCGCCCAGCTTGTCGGTCATGAACGTGTCGATGCCGGTCGCCGCGAACCCGAGCGCCCGACGAACTCCGCCCGCTATCCGCGATACGCCGGAGATGTTTGCAAGCACGCGGCTCTGACTTCGCGACACGCGCCCAGCGTAGCGCCTTTTCCCCTGCGATCGTGTATCACGCTCGTGTGACGACGCTCGCACGGCCCACGTCATTCTCGACCCCGCCGCCGCTCAGGTATGGTGACACGATCGCTATCGTTGCGCCGGCGAGCCCGTTTCTCGACGCCCAGTTCCTGCCCGGGCTCGCGTGGCTACAGCAGTGCTACCGGCTCCGCGTGCGCGGTGACGTTCGTGCGAGACGGGGGTATCTGGCCGGTGACGACGAACGGCGCGCGGAGGAGCTGACGCGCGCAATGCTCGATCCGGACGTGCGTGCGATCTTCTGTGCGCGCGGCGGCTACGGGAGCATGCGCATCGTGGAGCGCCTTCCGTGGCAGGCCTTCGCGAAGGCGCCGCGGTGGCTCGTCGGGTTCTCGGACGTGACGGCGCTCCACGTAGAGGCGACAGCCCGCGGTGTCATGAGCCTGCACGGGCCCAACGTGACCGGGCTAGGCACCCGCGTCGCCCCGCTGGTGCGGCACGACGTGCTGACGCTGCTCGCGGGCGTCGCGCCGCCTCGCACGTTCGCCGGTCTGCTGCCTCTCCACGGCGGCACTGCGCAAGGGCCTGTCGCTGGCGGCAACCTCGCGCTGGTCGCGGCGATGGCTGGCGCTGGTCGCCTGGTGCTGCCGCGTGGCGCCATCCTGTTCCTGGAGGACGTGACGGAGAAGCCATACCGCATCGATCGGATGCTCACGACGCTTCGCCTCGGCGGGCACCTCGCGGATGTGTCTGCGATCGTCTTCGGAGAGCTCGTCTCTTGCCACCCAGGCGCTGACGGCGTGACGGCGGAAGAGGTACTTCGCGATTGCACCGCGGGTCTTGGCATTCCGGTGCTTGCGCGTGCGCCGTTCGGCCATGGTGAAACGAACCGCCCGCTCGTGATGGGCGAGCAGGCGCGCGTCGTGGGCGCCACCGTCACGCTCGGGCTCTAGCGGTCAGGAGCGGTCAGGAGGGGGAGCGCACTGGACGGACCGTCTGGCTCGTCTCGGTGTGTTCTTCGTCAACCGGACGCGGATCGTCGTCGATCTCGATCTCGTCTTCGAGCGCCGCAGTCTCACCCTTGGTCTGCGGGCGTGCCTGCGTCGCGTCCATGTGATCTCCGTCGAGGAGATCGACCTCGTCCAGCTCGACCTCCTCGCGGGACGGTTCAGCGGGCGGGATGTTGAACGAAGCGGCGTCCACCGGCATACCCGGCAAGGTGTGCGGAGCGCTCGCGGACGGCGCGCCGAGGCCTTCCTCGAAGTGCGCCGGTCGATCGAGCGCCATGGTGTCGGCGCTGTCGCGCTTGAGGCGATCGTGCTCGAGGGTTTTCGGCGCGCCCGCGGATGCGTCCGATTCGCCGCCGAGCTCCAGACGACCGAGGGACGCGTCGATCTCCATCTCGAGCGCGCCGCCAGCGTTGGCCGCAGCGGCGCCCGCACCCGTCTGGGTCATCGCGGTGTTCGGCTCGTCGTCGGCGGGTGAATTCGCGGGGGGATCTGTCCGGAGCGGTGGACGCGAGAACACCGGCGGCCGGGTGAGGTCCTCGTGGTCGGCGCCCGTCATCTCGTGCGGCAGCACCGGGGGAGCCGACGGGATACGGGCCTCCGGCGGGAGCGGCGGCGGCTCCGAGCGCGGCTTGGCGGTTGCGGGCGGTGGCTCCGACGGAACGCGCGGCGTCAGAGGACGCTGCGCCATCTTGCCCGGCGGGGACATGCTCGGTGGTCGACGCTGTGGAGGTCCAGAACCCGACCCATTCGGGCGCGGCTCGAGCGGCGGGGCCGAGGTCCGCCCCGGAGAGGACGGGCGTACCGGCGGCACTGCCGCTGCGATGGAGCCACTGATGCTGCTCAGGGTGGCGCCCGAGGGGGACGGCGCAGGCGCGACCGGCGACGGAGCCTTGGGCGGAGGGGGCTCTACCTTGGGCTCCATCTTCGGCGGTGCATAGGCCTCACGCAGCGTGCCGGGGTCGGGCTTCTTCAGCGCGTTCGTCTTCGCGCGCTCGAGACCGGCGGTGGCCTCGGTGTCGCCTGCCTTCATACGCAGGACGCGGCGCCAACCATCCGCGGCCTCACGCGCGTCGGTGAGCTGTTCCTCCCACATGCGCGCGACCTTGCGGGCGAGCTCGGCGCGGATGTTCACATCCTTGCCGCGGAGGATCTGATCTTCGTAGACCTGCACGAGCGTCTTGAAGTCGGCGAGGTCGGTGAGAAGGCCTGCGAGCTCCTCCATCACCGCACCGTCGTTCGGCGACAGGTCGTGCAGCTTCTTCAGATCTTGCGCTGCGCCCTGGTGGTCGACGATCTGATCGCGACGGATCTTCGCGCGGCGGCCGAGCAGCTGGCGGACCAGCGGGCCGTCGAAGACCTCGTTCAGGGCGTGCGTGATGGCGCCCTCTGCGCGCCGTGGGTCTGCGATCTCCAGGCCGAGCGCCTCGAGCGAGTCGAGCGTCTGCCCGTCGACATGGGATACGAGCGCGTCGGCGAGCCACCCGAATGCCTGCTCGACGTCATTGAGATCGCGGTGTGCGATCTGCGCTGCACGACGCAGGAGCGCGCCGCGGGTCTTTCCGCCGTCGCGTGCGCCGTGACCCCCAGCGGCCATGGCCGACGAGAGCGCACGACGCAGCTTGTCGCCGCCCGCAAGCCGGTCGCCTTCGCGCGCGGCCAGCTCCAGGATGCCGAGAGTCTCCTCCGTGGGAGCGCCTGCGAGAGCGAGCTCACAGAAGCCGCGCGCTCGATCGGGTGCGCCGCGCGTGGCCGCGACCTGGGCCGCGCGTGCAAGAGCCTTCACGCGGTCGAGCGGCGCCTTGCTGCGGGAGACCTGACGCTCGTAGAGGTCGACCACCTCGGACGGCTTCGTCGCGAGCTGCGCGAGGCGATCGAGGAGGGGCTCAGCGTCGGTGGCGGCGATGCTGACCATGCCGGCCTCGCCGTGCTGGAGCGCGTCCTGGCGCGGCATGCCCGACTTGACGCGGACCTCCGCCTGACGAACAAGCTCGTATGCGCGGTCCGGTCCAGTGACCTCCTTGGCGAGCAGCTCGTGGGCGATCGAGAGCGCGTCGTGGTCGCCCGTCTTCACGGCCAGCTCCTCGAGCTGATCGGCGAGGTTGCGATCGGCGCCCTTGGTGCGCACGAGCTCGATGGCGACGCGCACTGCGTCCTGATCACGGCCCACGTCCACGAAGCGGTCGAACGCGTTGCGCAGGGCGCTGGTGCGATCCGGCCCCTGCTTTGCGTCGAACCACCAGTCGACCAGCTTGGACGCGACGATGCCCTTCCAACCGAGGCGATCGCCGAGCTCGATGTAAGCTGCACGTACCTGTGCGTCACCGGAGTCCGCGAGCTCGGTCAGGGCGGCGAGGGCCTCGTCACCGCGATCGAGCTTGTCCGCCAGCATGCGGGCGAGCTTCATGGTGAGGACGCTGACCTCGGCCTCGTCGGCCTCGATCTCGATGCGCTCCACGAGGAGCTCCGCGACGCGACCCCACTGCTCGGTGATCTCGCATAGCTCGCAGAGGCGCGTGAGGGCGTCGAAGTCCTCGAGGTCCGCCTTGCGCACGAGATCGAGCGCGCGGATCGCGGACCTCGGGTCCTTCAGTACCTCGTAGAGGCGGGCCAGGCGCGCGGCGATCTGTCCGCGCTCCTGTACGTCCGCCACGAGCTTCAGCTCGCGCTCGAGCGCGTCGGCAGCGGCGCCGTGGTTGTCGCGCGCCTCTTGCAGGTCGGCGATCGCCTGCAGGGCAGGGCGGCACGTGGCGTCGAGCTCCTCCAGGATCTGCTCGTAGCGTGCGACGGCGGTGTCGACGTCGCCGACTCCCTCTGCAAGCAGCTCTGCTTCACGCAGCGCGACGCGGGCCTTCTCAGCCTTGTCGACGATGTTGCCGCCAAGGCGGCGAAGCAACGTGGCTGCCTCGGTGTGGTCCGAGCGCTCGATGGCGTCGTCGATCAGCTTCTCGAGCGCCTCGCGATCGTCGCCGTCCTCCAGGACCTTGAGCCACATCTCACGCGCGAGCTCGCGGTCGGTGAGGCGCGTCTGCGCGATCGTCGCGGCCTCGCGGCGGACCGCGATGCGCTTCGACTTGTCCATGAGGCGATCGCCGCGCCGCGTGAGGTACGCGACGAGCTTGTCGTGCTGTTCCTGCGCGACGTACTTTCCGACGAGCGCGGTGGCGTAGTCGTCGTTGACGGGGTCGAGCTTGGTGGCCTCTTCGAGCTTCTCGAGCGAGCTCTCCTGATCGCCGACCTTCGCGAGGTACTCGGACGCCTTGTACAGGAAGTGCGCCTTCTGCTTCGCGTCGCTCGTCAGCTGGCCGCGCTGCGTGGCCGCCTGCGCCGCCTTCTGCCACTGCTCGGCCTGCACGTAGAGACGGTCGGCCTCTTCCCAGAGCTTGCCCAGCTTCAGCGAGTCCGCGGCCTCTGCGTATGCGTCGCCGGCGCCGATCAGATCTGACTGCAGTTCGCGCAGCTCCGCGAGCCGCTGGAGGAGCGGGCCCTTCGCGATCGGATCTTCCAGGTTGGGCGCGGCGTCGGCGATGAACTTTGCGGCGAGGTCGAGGCGCTCGCCGCGCTCGAAGAGCTTGGCGGCGGTGTGGATGGCCACGGCGTCGTCCGGCGTGAGCATGCAGATGCGGATCCACGCCTCGCCGGCCTGAACCAGGTCCTTGCGCTTGTCCTCGTGCAGCTTCGCGAGGCGCTTCTCAAGCGTGATTTTCGCCTCGACGTCGCTCTCGATGTTCGCTTCTTGCTCGAGCAAGGTGGCGAGCTCGTCCCAGCGCTGACTCCGTTCCAGGAGCCGCATGAGCGCACCACGCGCGCTCTCGTCGCGACGCTCCAGCACGAGCAGCTGCTTCCACGCGCTGATCGCCGCGTCCACGTCGCGCAGGTTTGCCTCGCAGAGACCTGCGATCTCGCGCAGACGCTCCTTCTTGGACTCCTGCGTCTCGGGGCTCGTGCTTGCGCGCACCGCGCCGAGCAGCACTTCCTTCAGCTGCGCGTAGTCCCGCTTGCTGCGGAGATACTCCTCGACCCAAGCAAGCGCCTCTGCGTGCGCCGGGTTGGAGTCGAGGATCTCCTTGTACTTCGCGAAGGCCTCGGGCTTCTTTCCCTTGCCCACCAGCATCTGCGCGGCGTCCAGGATGCCTTGCAGCTTGTCGGGGGACAGCTGGGCGCGTCTCGGAGCAGGCGCCGGATCGGCCTCCACATCGAGATCGGGAAGAGCGTTCGCGACGTCGGGCTTGTCGAGCTGCCGGCTGTCGTGTCGCGGCGGCGCCGACTTCTTCGGGTCGATCTTGTTCGGCTCGGACTTGCTGACGGTGAGCTCGCGCACCTCGCGAGCCTCGCCTGGCGCGTTGCTTCCGCGCGCCGTGTCTCTTCCAGAACCCGCGGGCTCGCGCGACGGCATCGTGGTCGGCTGGGGCGCGCTCGACGCGATCATCGGAGAGAGCTCCTGGATCTTTGCCGTGGCCGCCGCGTCGCCCGCGTCTGCGAGCGGGCGCAGCACGTTCACCGCGTCCTGGAACTGTCCTGCGCTCTCGTGCGTGGCCGCGACGGAGTGGCGCACCTCGGTGGCCATGCTTCCGCGCGGGTTCGCCGCGAGGTAGGCCGAGTAGCGCGCCGGCAGGTCCGTGTCCTGCGAGAGCTCACGCGCGTAAAAACTGAAGAGCTGGATCGCGCGCTCGTCACCGGGGCTCACGTCGAGCGCCGCGCCTGCGTAAGCGAAGCCGTGCTCGCCCTGGTACGACTCCGCGAGACCGATCAGCGTGCCGGCTGCGTCGTCACGCTCCGCGTCGGGAACGCGCTCACCGGCCTGGATGCGGTCGAGCACGCTCTGCGCGTACTCCTGTGACAGAGTCGGGTCCTCGCTATCGAGCTTGCGTGCCTCCGCAAGCGCGCGCGAAGCACCGGGGAGATCCGCGGCGAGCTTGCGCGTCTGCGCTTCGTCGCGGAGCAAGCCCACGCGCCGCGCCGGGTCCTGCTCGATCTCGAGCTCCGCCGCGAACAGCGGCAGCGCGTCCTTGAACGCGCCTTGCTGCTTCAGCAGCTCGCGCGCGTTGTAGATCGCGTATGCGCTGGTCGGATCCGTGTCCATCGCCTTCTTGAAGCACTCGATGGCCTTCTTCGGCTGCGAGAGCGGGGCCTCGCTCCAGAGGCGTCCCATCTCTTCGTACATGCCCGCAAGCTCACCGCGGAGCTCCGGCTGCCCGGCGATGATCCCGGACAGCGCCTTGCTGCGCCGCTCGAGCAGCGCGACGAGCGCCTTCGCGTCGCCCTTGTCACGATACAGCTGCGCAAGACGCTCCGCGGGGACCGACGCGGTCGCATCCTTCGCGACGGCGGCCATGAGCAGGCGTGCGGCGCGATGCGCGTCCGACAGCGTGGTCAGCCACACGTTGGCGGCTTCGCCTAGCCAGTGTGCTGCGAACGCGTTGTCCTTCGAGGCCTCACCGACGCGCTCCAGAAGGGAGGCGTACGCCTTCGGGTCAGACTCCCCGGATTGATGCGCATAAGCGAGCGCTTCTTCGTCGTGGGGATTGTCCACGAGGCGCTGTACGAGGTCGTCGATTTCGGACCGGTCCATGGGTGAGCGAGGGTATCACCCGCACCTTGCCGTCGGCAACCAAAACGACCCGAAATGCCCGGAAAATTCTCGGCTTTCGCGGGTGCGGTGGGTCGCTAGTAGGCGTGGGCGTGGCGTGGGCGTGGGCGTGGGTGAGCGCTCAGTCCAGGATTCCGTAGCCGGTGGCGGACGCGCTGGGCGTCGGCCTCGGTCGGCCCCCTGGTCCTGGCACCGGGCGCCCGAATGGTCTTCCACCCGCGGCAGTCGCCGAGGGGCGGGCTTTTGGTAGCGCGTCCGGGGAGATCGCCGGCGGATCACGCGGATCGCTCATGCCGTTGGCGCTCGATTGGCTCGGCGCGCCGTTCGCCGGGTCGGCGGTGTTCTGGTTGGCTGGGTTGGACGTGGCTGGGTTGGACGTGGCTGGGTTCGACGTTGCTGGTCTCAACGTGCTGAGCGGCTCTGCGGAGTGGACCGTGGGGCTGCGCTGCGAGGCGATGGGCCCGGGCGGTGGACGCTTCATCCCGAGAAACACGACGATGCCCGTCACGAGCGCGAGCGCGAGCAGGAAGATGCCGATGAGGACGTTGCGCCGGCCAGCACTCTCCATCGGCAGCGCGATGTCCGAGTTGGGGGAGGAGGGGACGGGCGGGGGAACGCTCTTCACGTTCATCATCTGTCCGGGCGCTTCCGACGCTGGCGGCAGGGAGCGCCGCACGCCGCTGGTGCTCGGCATCCCGGTCTCGAGCACGCGCTGCAGGTCGTTCGAGAAGACGTCGGCGGTGATCGGGCGATCGTTCGGATCCTTCGCGAGCACGCGCATCACGAGCCGCTCGAGATCGGGCGGAATCCCCGCCTCCGGGCAGGCCTCCGACAGCGACTTGGGTGCAGTCTTGATGTGGCGTGCCATGACCACGATCGCGTCGTCGTCGGTGAAGGGCGGTCTGCCCGAGAGCATCTGGTAGAGGATCACGCCCAGCGAATAGAGATCGCTGCGCGCGTCGAGCGGCTTGCCCTGCGCCTGCTCCGGCGACATGTAGCGCGGCGTGCCGAAGACGGTGCCCGCCTGGGTCTCGATCGCGTTCAGGTGCGCGGCGTCCTCGCGCATCATCTTCGCGATTCCGAAGTCGAGCACCTTCACGAGCTCCTCGGAGCGACCGCTGGAGAGCACCTTGGCGTAGAAGAGGTTGTCGGGCTTCAGATCGCGGTGGACGATCCCTTTCGCGTGCGCCTCCGCGAGGGAGCGGAGCGATTGACGTGCGGTTTCGATCGCGTCTTCGATGCGCAGGCGGCCAAGCCGAGCGAGGCGCTGACCGACGGACTCGCCCTCGAGGAGCTCCATGGCGAGATAGAGCTCGCCGCTCTGCGCTTCTCCGAAGTCGAACACCGTCACGGTGTTGGGGGAGGCGAGGAGGCTGTTCGCCCGTGCTTCGCGGAGGAAGCGCGCCTTGGCTGTCTCGTCCATGGCGCGGTCGCTGCGCAAGATCTTGATCGCGATCTCGCGGCCCATGGCGTGCTGCTTCGCGCGATAGACGGTGCCCATCGAGCCGGCGCCGAGTCGCGCCGTGATGGTGTAGCGGCCCTCGAGGCTGCGGCCCACCATCGGATCGCGGTCCGCTGCGGCGAGATCGCGCTGGCGGATCAGGTAGGTGCCGTCGTCGGGGCATTCGGCAGGTGCGCCGAGCTCCGGGAACGGACGTCGGCACCGAGGGCACACGAACGTGCGCCCCGTCTCCGCTGCCTTCTGGACGGTGGATTGAACCGACACCCTGTCGTCATGGTCGCGAAACCTGGCCCTTTGCGCAACTCCTACGTGCAAGGCCGTTCAGTTAGCGCGGGGGAATGACGTTTCTCGGATCGCAGGGGACGCTGATGTTGTCATTGATGAACGACGTGCCGGCCGGAACCCTGCTGAGGTCAACGCCTTCTCGCAGACGTCGCACCTCGAGATGCAGATGGACGATGCCGGGGGAGCCGCTGTCGCCGACCAGGCCCACCACCGTTCCCGTCGCGGCAGTGTCGCCAACGACGGCGCCCTTGGCGGTCGATTCGAGGTGACCGTAGAGGACCAGGTACGTGTAGTCCTTGCCCTCGGCGCGCACGACGTGGGCCGAGACCACGGTGGTGCCGAACAGCGGCCCGGCGTAGAGGATCCGCGCGGGCCCCTCCTGGCCCGTGAGCGCGACGAGTGACACGGGCGCGCCGCGCTCGGCGAGGAGGTCCAGCCCGCCGTGCCCAGTTTCGGGGCGGTTGCGAAGCCGACGTTGTCGCTCGTCCGGCTCTCCCAGATCGTAGCCGGACGAGATCGACGTGTAGGCGACCGGCCACGTGTAGGCCTGGTACGAGGCAGGTCGCTCGGGCAGCTTCGGGATCTGATCGTAGGCGCGCCATGCGCCGCGCTCGCGATGCACCGCGCGCTGGGCGGCAGCGGCGGGGCCCTCGTCCTTCCAGAGGTGCACGCACAGCGAGCCCTGCGGGAGCGTACCTTCCGGGCACGCATCGTGAGCGATCGCGGACGAGCCCCCGATCTCGCTCTTCGCTCCAGCGGCCTTCGCCTCTGGCATTCGCACCAGCGGACGCCCGGAGCCGGCAAGGAGCACGGCCCCCGCGCACACGGCGAATAGAACGACCTTGCGGTTGGGGATCCGAAGCATGGACATGATGGAAACCGGCATCGTGGGTTTTCCTTTCCGCATCGTAGGGTGTCTTGTAGAAGTTGCGACGAGGAATTCCCATGAGCGTCTCCGCTTCGCTTTCAAAACTCATCGACGCGACCCGCTCGGCCAAGACGCTGCGCGCGGAGCTCGCGCACGCGAGCCGCGAAGAGGTCCTCGCCGAGATCAAGAAAGCCCGCGAGCTCGCCATGAAGGAGAGCGATCCGGACGAGCAGAAGACGCGCCTTGGCTGCCTCGCGACGTTGCTCGGGGAGTTCGACGGTCCCGACACCGTGGACCTCTTGATCGATCTGCTCGACAGCGACCACCCCGAGGTACGTGTGGTCGCGGGCGAAGAGCTCGAGGCGCTCGCATTCGATCGCTTCAAGGAAGTCGCGCTCGGCATAGAGCGTGCGCTCACGCGTCTACCGGAGAACGGGCCCGCGCTGGCGGAGCTACCGTACTTGCTCGCCGAAGTGGGGGAGCCCGGATGCTTGAAGCTGATCGGCCGTTTTCTGAAGCGCAAAGAGGCAGAGGTCGTGGCCTCCGCGATCGAGGCGCTCGTCGAGCTCGGAGACCCGGAAGGACCCGAGCTGCTCGCGGGCCTCTTGCGCGATCCGCGCAAGGTGCAGCTCGACGAGGGTGACGGTAGCCAGGTCACGATCGGAGAGCTCGCTGCGGAGGCGACCGAGCTGCTCGAAGAGCTTGCCGAAGAAGAGGCGCCGCAGAAGAAGCGGGGAGGCCGATGAGCGCGAAGCGCGACGAACCTTCCGTCTGGACGAGGCTGACCGCAGAGGACGCGGCGATCTTCGATACGTTCGTCGTGCCCCGCTACCTGGCCATGTTCGGCGAGCTGCTCGCGTCGCTCGTCATCGAAGGGCCGGACGCGCAGGTCATTCACGTGAACTGTCGCACGGGCTATCCCGATCGCACGCTCGCGACGCGCCTCCCGAACTCGCACCTGTACGGTTGCGATCCGAGCGAGGCCGCGCTGGAGCTGGCGCGCCACAAGGCGGCATCCAAGCTCGGGATGGTCTACGAGTATCGCGTCGCCGACGGCTTCCCGATCCCGTTCCCCGATGGTGCGTTCTCGCACGGCATCTCCATGCACCCGCGGCCAACGCCCGACGAGCGCAGCAAGCTCCTCTCCGAGCTCGGGCGCCTCATCGCGCCGCGCGGTCAGCTGCTCCTCGCGCTGCCCCTGCGCGGCAGCTTCCAGGAGATCGCGGATCTCATCCGCGAGTACGCGCTGAAGTTCGAGGCGAGCGAGGTGTCGACAGCAGTCGAGGCCGCCGCGCTGGTCCGGCCCACCGCCGAGATGTTGCGCGAAGAGGTCGCGAAGGCGGGCTTCGATTTCGTCGAGGTGGACTCGCGCATGCGCATGCTCAAGTTCAAGAGCGGGCGCGACTTCATGAACGACCCCGTGGCGAGGCTCATCCTCCTGCCCGAGTTCCGCTCGAATCTAGGCATCGCAGGCTCCGAAAAAATCTTCGCCTACGTACGCGATGCCATCGACAAGTACTGGAGCAAGACCACCTTCGAGCTCACCGTCCAGGTCGGCGTAGTGACCGGCAGACGACTCTGACGAACCATCAGAGCCGTCTGTGGTTCTCTTACTATCTGCAGTAGCCGTCGATGCAGATGAGCGGGTTTGCGCAGAGCTTCTGCGCGGAGACATCGCAGTCGCTGCCGAGGTTCGTTGCGGAGCCGCACACGCTGTACATGTTGCCGTTGCTCCTCACCTGCTTGCAGGTGTTGAACTGATCGGCCGTCTTGCACGCGTCCACGCCGCCGTCCTGCTCGCACGCGATGTAGCAGTTGTGGCGCAGGCAGATGCTGCCTCCGTTGCACGCGTCCTGCGAGCCTTCCACGTTGCAGACGAACTGCGGCTTCTGGTCGGGGATGCAGCCACCGCCGACGCAGACGAGGCCACTGGGGCAGGTGTTGCCAGCGCCGCACTGGCTGACGCAGTGCTGCTCGACGCACGCCTGGGCGGCGCCGCAGTTTTGCGCGGTGGAGCACGGGTTCGTGTTGCCTGTGCACACGCCCTTGGCCAGGTCACACGCGTAGCCAGTGGGGCAGGGCGTGTTCGCATTGCAGGTCGGGGTGCATGCACCCTGCACGCATTGCGAGCTGTTGGGGCACTGCGTGCCGTCCGTGCACTGATCGGCCGGGAGCACGCAGGTGCCGTCGAGACACTTGGAGCCCGCGTTCGCGCTGCAGTCGGCATCGCGAGAGCACTGGGCCTTCGGGCCGCCGCCATCCGTCTGACCGCCGACGGACACGCACGTGGGCGTGCCGTTCGCGAGCTTGCACACGAAGGCGCTCGGGCAGCCAACGGCGGAGCAGTCCTGGGTGTGGCAGACCTGGTCGGCGCCGCACGTCTCGCCCACACCGCAATCCTGGGGCGACTTGCACGCGCTCCCGGTTGTCGGCTGGGTCCCGTTGGTGCCACGGCAGACGCCGTCGCTGTAGCAGGACTCATTCGAGGGACAGTCCGTGTTGCTGTAGCAAGTCCACGAGCTGCAATCGCTCGAATAGTAGTCGTTGGCGCACGAGTAACACGCGCCCGAGGCGTCGCAGACCCGGTGGTTATCCGAATAGATCGGACAGCCCCAGAGAAGCAAGGCACCCGCCGACACCACCACGACCGAAAAGAGGCGCTTCATTGAAAGACTCCGGGCTCCAGTTCGAGCAGTAGTTCAAGCAGGCCGCAGATGCGCTCCGCTCGCGTGTTCAGGGTAGCAACCGCCGTGCCCCGCACAAGGCCCGCACATTGACCGCTGAACAAGCAGGTTTTCCTGCGAAAGGCTGGGACACCGTAACCGCCGGTTCACGGGAGATGTGGACTCGGCGTCAGAGTCGGGTGAGACTTGCAGGGTATATCGATGGGAACGCGAG
>JANXLV010000184.1 GCA_025355005.1 Myxococcales bacterium
CGCCAGCCGTCGCGCCCCCGATCGAGTCCACGGCTGCGGACGACGCGCTGCGGCCACAGGCCGGACATGCGGGCGCTCACCGCCAAACGCGATTCACGGTTCACGTTCAACGCGGATCGAAGATCCGACGAATCATGAGCCGGAAGGCCGTTCCGGGCGCTGCTCGGGAGAAAGCACGCCCATAGCTCGCTCTCGACGACGCGCTTCGTGATCCCCGACGGGGGAAAAACCATGCAGCCTCCTCGTGCGAGGTGGTGACGATACGTGATCCCACGTTCCCTTCGCGTGTAGCTCTGCGTCTCCAACCGCGACGTAACCTACGACGTCGCGCGTAGCCGTTCAGTGCACACGTCAGGCGAAGCGCGCGCGGTTGTCACCACCGCTCGCTGCGTTCAGGCGGACCGGTCGCAGGCTTCCCTGGGACATCGCGCGCATCGGGACGGAGAACCGCATCTTGGTGCCGCTGCCGATCACGCTCTCGACGGAGACGGTCCCGCCGAGGTCTTCGCATGCGGCGCGCACGGCTCCCATGCCCACGCCGCGCCCGGACGTTTCGGTGACCTCCACGCACGTGCTCACGCCATCGCAGAAGAGCGCGTCAATGCCCTTGGCCGCGAACCCTCGCTCCTGGGCCTTTCGCTCGAGGGCGCCGAAGTCGATGCCCGCGCCGTCGTCGCAGACCTCGATGACGTGATGAGTGTCCGTTTCGAGCGCGCGGATCGTCAGGCTGCCCGTCGGCTCCTTGCCCTTGGCCACGCGGGCCTCGGGCATCTCCACGCCATGATCGACGGCGTTTCGGAGGACGTGCACGAAGGCACCCCAGAACGGCGCCCACCTCGCTCCATCCAGTCGAACCTCATTTGCTTCCACGCACACCGTGACGTTCTTGCCGAGGCGCGTGGCCAACGCGGTGCACTGCTCGCCGAAACGGCGGAGCCTTCGCTGAACGGGCTCGAGCCGCAGGCGCGCGACGTAGCGTGCGATCTCATCCCTCGGAGCGCCAGACGCGATCGCGCTCGCCAGCGCCTCGGCCTCTTCCAGCGTGAGCTCGACACCCGCGATCTTGGCGCCCATCAGTACATGCGCGCGATTGATGATGTCGCGACACTCGGTATCCACGCGGCGAAAGGCCTCGGTGACATCCGTCACGCCCGCAGACTGCAGCGCGGACTCCAGCTCGTGGCACGCGTCGGCAAGGATCGAGAGCCCGAGGAGACCAGCGTTGCCCTTCAGGGTGTGAATGTTCCGCATGAGCGTGGCGTCTGCGGCGTCGCCTTTGGCGGCCGCGGCGGCGATTCGAACGCGCAGCGCCTCGGCCTCGGAGACGAACTCGGACACCGCCGACTCGTCCGCGACGATTCGCGTGCACAGCGCGGACAGATCGCGCTGTGCCGCCTCCGCGCGTCGCCGAGCAATCTCGTCCGTCGCATCGGAGATCATGACGAGCACCTTCATCGCAGCGGCGCTCGGAATGACTCGATAGGAGAGTGACAGCTGCCGCCCACCCGCGTTCACGTGCTGCGGCATCTGGTCGAGCAGCAACTCGCGCGGCAGCATGTCGTCGTAAAGCGCCGACAGGGCCACACAGAACGCCCTGCCCACGCCGGCCTCCGCCTGGTCGAGGACCGCAGCGAGCGTTGCCTCGGGAGCGATCTCTCCGAACCAAACGGACAGGATCCGCGAACGCTCCCGCGAAATCTTGCCTTCGGCGTCGACGGTCAGGAAGCCCTGTTGCGCGTTGTCGAGCAGGAGGCTCATGTCCTGGTTCTTCTGCGCGAGCTCCGCGGTGCGCGCGGTCACGAGCGCGTCCAACCTTTGCTGCTCGCTTCGCGCGGTTTCCTCGATGGTGCGGACGTGCTCGCGGAGCGCCGTGGTCATCGCGTTGAAGTCCCGGGCCAGCAATCCGACCTCGTCGGACGAATTGTCCGTCAAAGGCTCCGCGCTCAGATCGCCGCCAGCGACGGCCTGCGTTGCCCGTTGTACTCGTCGGAGTCGAGACGACAGGGCCACGCCCAGCAGCCACGCACCCAAAAGACCGAGTGACAGCGCGAGGCAGCCAGCCAGCCCCGACGTCAGGAGCGCGCGCCTTCGCGCAGCCGCGATCCCGTCGAGCGACATCTCGAGGACGAGCACCCCCGTAGGTCCCTCCCGCGACACCACGGGCGCCGCGCACGTGATCCTCGACTTCGTGGTGGTGGTCTCCACGTCCGACACGTCGTGGTCCGGCGGCGGCAGCGGATCGCCGACGCTGCCGATCACGTGGCCGTCCGATGCGTAGAGCGCGATCGACCTCACTTCGGAGTCTTGCGCGGTGGCCTCCATGATCTCGCGCGCCGTCTGCTGATCGTCGAACGCCACGGATGGCTCGGTCTGCCGCGACAAGAGCAGCGCGTACGTCGCGCCTTTGGCGCCTAGCTCGTGGCGCATGCGGCCCAGCTCGCGCGCCGAGAAGAATGCCGTGAGACCGAGCGCGACGCCAAAGAGCATCGCGAACGACAGCGCGGCTAGCTTGTGGCGGATCGAGACCTTCATGGTGGAGCTGAACGGATCGTCCGTGTCGCACCTTGAGGCCCTCAAGTTCGAGATCACGCTGCCGTTCCGTAGGCCATGAACCCACGCGGACGCACGGGCTGCAAGAGCGCCCTCCTCTTCTTCGGTATCGCTTCCGCGGCGCTGAACGGATGCGGGGAGCAAGGGCCCGAGTCCTCGCAGGTAACGCGGATTGCCGCCGCGCATGGCGCAGGTGCTGTTCACGTCGCCGCCGCGCATGGAACGGCTGTACCGGCGTCGGAGGAGATCAATCCGCGCTTGCTCCGACGATTCCTTCCGCTGCCGGACCCGCGCATCGCGACGGACGGCGCGGAGGCAGCCAAGGTCTCGCTGGGGCGGATGCTCTTCTTTGACACCCGCCTCTCGAAGAGCGGCGACGTCGCCTGCAACTCGTGTCACGCGCTCGACGAGTACGGCGTCGATCATCGCAAGAGGTCCCTCGGCATTGGCGGACAAGAGGACGGTCGCAATGCTCCGACCGTGTACAACGCAGCGGGTCACTTCACGCAGTTCTGGGACGGTCGGGCTTCGGATGTCGAGGCCCAGGCGCTGGGCCCCATCCTGAACCCGAAGGAGATGGGCGCGACGGACGCGGCCTCCGTGGTCTCCGCGCTGTCGTCCATTCCGGGCTATCCGCCGATGTTCGCGAAGGCGTTCCCCGGCTCGAAGGATCCCGTCTCTTTCCCCAACGTGGGCGCCGCGATCGGCGCGTTCGAGCGCGGCCTCGTCACGCCCGGTCGCTGGGACAGCTACCTCCGTGGCGACGCCAACGCGTTGACGGCCGCGGAGAAGAAGGGACTGAAAGTGTTCCTCAACTCCGGCTGCATGGTCTGTCACACGGGCGCATATCTCGGGGGGTCGATGTTCGAGCGCGTGGGTATCGTGGAGCCGTGGCCCAACCAGGACGATCGGGGGCGCGCCGGCGTCACCAAGAACGACGGCGACAAGATGATGTTCAAGGTGCCCTCACTGCGAAACGTGGCGCGCACCGGCCCGTACTTCCATGATGGCTCCGCGGAGACGCTGGAGGACGCCGTGAAGGCGATGGGACGCTTCCAGCTCGGCCTGGACTTCTCCTCTGACGAAGCGGACTCGATTGTTGCTTGGCTTCGATCGCTCACGGGGGAACTGCCGCGTACGTACATCGCGCGGCCAACTCTGCCACCTGGAAAGTAGATCCCCGTGCTCACTCACCGTCTCCTCCGCATCCTGCTTCCGTGCGCGCTCGCCGCAGCGCTGGCGGGGCTGGGAAACGAGGTCAATGCGTCTCCCGATCGCGCGCATCACGCTGACGCGACCGCTCGCGGGGGCCGCCCGCTTGCTGTCTGGATGGCAGGCAACGCAGCGCCGGCGCTTGCCCGCCCTGACTACCCGACGCTCGTTCGCGTGTTCAACAGGATCGCGCAGATGGCCCCCACCAGTCAGGGCTTCGACCGGTGGGGGCCGATAGCACGCGAGGGCGCGGGCGCGGCCTCCAGCAAGGATCTCGAAACCGCACGGCGCGCATGCAAGGACTGTCACGACACCATGCGGGCGGCGTACCGAAAGACCTTCGGCGACATAGCTCTTCCTTAACCCGCTCGCACTGCGGCCGTTAGCTCACTGTGGCCATCCAACGCGCGCGACTGTCGCCGCGAGGATCGGCACACCTCCTCTCTGGACGACACCATGCGCAAGCTCCTCGAATGCCTCGTGCTGCCCACGCCGATCTCCGAGTTCGAACGAAAGTATCTCGCCCGGACCAACAAGATCGCGTTCGCATTCTTCGCGCTCCACGTCCCGGCCCTCTGTCTCATCGCATGGGGCAACGGGACCAGACCGCTGCTGGCGCTGGCGCTGTCGGTTGCGACGCTGGTTGGACCGGCGGCCGCGCAAAAGACGATCGAGAACCCGCGATGGGTCTCGATGGTCTACGGCATCACCGCCATGTTCTTTGGCGGCCTGCTCGTCCACTTTGGTCAGGGCGCGACTCAGATCGAAATGCACTTCTACTTCTTCGCGCTGCTGGCGATGCTCGCCGTCTTCGCGAACCCGATGGTCATCATCGCGGCGACCGTGACGGTTGCGCTGCATCACCTGGTGCTGTGGCTGATCGTTCCGGAGTCGGTCTTCAACTATGCCGCGCCCGTCTGGGTCGTTGCTTTGCACGCTGTATTCGTGGTGCTGGAGAGCGTCGCGGTCTGCTTCATCGCGCGCACGTTCTTCGACAGCGTGATCGGACTGGAGAAGAAGGTCGAGGCTCGGACGCAAGAGCTCGCCGCGAGAAGCGCCGAGATGCGTCGTGTGCTGGACAACGTTGACCAAGGGTTCGTGGTGGTTGCCAAGGACGGCACGCTCGCGAGCGAGCGCTCACGCGCGTTCGACCGCTGGTTCGGTGTTGGGCACAAGACCTTGGTGGCGGCCTTCTCGACGAAGTCCGTCGAGTTTGCCCAGGCACTGGCAGTCAGTTGGGAGGCTCTCCGCAATGAGCACCGACGCGCGTACACGCCGTTCCTTTCCCCCGCGGGTCGCGTGAGCGTCGTCTTGGGTTCGGGTAGCAGCTGGAGGCAAACATGAGCACGGTATTCAATGACGTCGAGCGCATGCTCTCAAGAGCGGCCATCGATCTCTTCGAGGCCCACGGTGCGGCAACGTCGAAGACGCCGTCGGTCGAGCCACCACATC
Source organism: Myxococcales bacterium (assembly GCA_025355005.1). Lineage (GTDB taxonomy): Bacteria > Myxococcota_A > Polyangia > Polyangiales > Polyangiaceae > JANXLV01. The sequence continues at coordinate 5,215 of JANXLV010000184.1, forward strand.
AGGAGACCGAGTGTATCGTCGCGACGATCGGGTTCGCGGTGGCCGACGGATCAAGGGGGGCCCTTGTCATGGTTGCTTCGCCCGCTGCCATCGCCGCTCTCCAGCCACCGGATGGCGACGAGCACTCGGAGATGATCCTCTGCGACATCCTCGGCGAGTTCTCGAACATGCTGCTCGGAAGAGTGAAGAATATCCTTCTACCGCGCGGCGTAACGCTGTTGCTCGGCACGCCGACCACCGCCTACGCCCTCAAGCTGCGCCTCTCATCGCCGTTCTCGCCATGTAGGTGGCTCGCGTTCGTGGTGAACGACCACGCCATCCGGGTTCGCCTCGAGGTGGCCCTCGCGAACGACTTCCCGCTGGCGGACGATGCCGGGGAATCTCCGATGGCTGCACGCGAAGGCGAAATGATTGTGTTCTGAAACCTTGGGGGCAATGGAAGTTGGAGGTGTGAGATGGCGTCTAAGGTCCTTGTTGTGGATGATTCGATGATGGTGCGTCAACAGGTCAAGCGCGCGCTCGGCGCCGCCGACTTTGCAGTCGTGGAGGCGCAGGACGGGATGGATGCGCTCGAGAAGGTCATGCAAAATCAGGATGTCTGTCTGATCATCTGCGACGTGAACATGCCTCGCATGGGTGGACTGGACTTCCTGGAGGCGCTGCGGAAGATTCCGGTGTTCACCTCCGTTCCGGTGGTGATGCTCACCACGGAGGCGCAGCCCGATCTCGTCGCCAGAGCGAAGGGATTGGGCGCGAAGGGCTGGATCATCAAGCCGTTCAAGCCCGAGATGTTGCTCGCCGCAGCGCAGAAGCTTGCCGCAAGCAAGGCTGCCTGAGGTCCAGCAATCCAGGGCGGATCGCGGCACAACCTGGCGGGTTTCACGATCGGTCTTCGCAGCGGAGGCCGCGCCGTCTATTATCCACGGTCGACGTTGCAGGGACCCGTGGGGGGCTCGCACCGAGGACAGCTTTGGGCTTCAAGACCGAACACGCGCTCTTACCAATCCTGGTGGCCGACCTTGCGGACGTCGGCCAGCGAGATTTCTTGGCTGGGATCGCGCTCGCGAACGGCGCGGTGCTCGTGCCATTGCTCACGGCGCCAGCGGATCGTGGCGAGCACATCCTCGAGGTCCACGTCCCCGAAGAGACCGAGGCCACCCTCTTCTTCGCATTGCCGATCGGCCCGCCAGAGCCCGAGGGCTATCCGCTCCAGCTGCGTCCGTTCGGCCCGGACCCGAGCGCGCCGCCGCCTGCGAAGCAGTCTTCCATGCCGGCGACGGAGAAGAAGCAGTCGGTCGTCGCGCGCTCGTGGATACCGCCGCGCCTGTCCGACCGTCACACTGCGGACCTGGAGAGCTTTCCCAGCGCGGGGGTCCGCGTTCCGCAGCCCGTCGAGCCCGGGACCGCGCTCGCTGGTGGCAAGCTCCTGATCGAGCAGGAGCTCGGCGCGGGCGCTTCGGGCGCCGTGTATCGCGCCAAGCACAGAGATCTGCGCAAGCAGGTCGCAGTGAAGGTGCTGCATGGCGGTGCGTCCACGGATCTCGACTTCAGCCGCCGCTTCCATGCGGAGGCGCTCGCCGCGAGCAAGCTCGATCACCCGAACTTGATCCGTGTGCTCGACTTCGGGCAAGAGCCCGACGGCCTTCTCTATCTGTCCATGGAGTATCTGGACGGTCGGTCGCTGCAGGACGTGATCGATCGCGAGCATCGCCTGCCTCCGGTGCGCGCCATCGAGCTCGTCATGCAGGTCTGCGCGGGGCTCTGGCACGCGCATTCGCGAGGCATCGTTCATCGTGACATCAAGCCGGCGAACATCATGCTCATCTTTGGGCATGACGACGACGGCAACGCGATCGAGGTCGTCAAGGTCTGCGACTTTGGCATCGCATTGCAGCCGAGCAGCACGGCCGACGAGAAGCGCGTGTCCGGCACGCCCGAATACATCGCACCGGAGGCATGGCGCTCCGAGCCGCTCGATGGGCGCGCGGACCTCTACTCGTGTGGCGTGATGCTCTACGAGCTAGTCACCGGTCGGCTCCCTTTCCAGGGAAAGACCGCGACCGACTACGCGCGCATGCACCTCGGAACGGAGCCTCCGCCGCCATCGAAGTTCTTGCCGGAGATCGACCCTCGCCTCGAGGCCATCATCATGAAGGCGCTCGCCAAGGAAACGTCGATGCGCTTCGGCAACGTCCGCGAGATGCGCCTGAAGCTACGCGAGCTCCTGGCGCCGGCGGATGCGCCGCCCCTCTCGTCGCGCCTCACGCCGGGTGAGTTCACGCCGGTGCGCACGACACCCGGCGAGTTCGCGCCGGGGCCGGCGCAGGCTCCCGTGGCGGCCAAGGTGGAGATCGTCGGACCCTCAAAAGGCGCGGATCCCAGGCGTGCTGACTGGCTCGAGGACTCGCAGACCAGCTACGAGAACTTCTTCACATCGGTCGCAGCCACGGCGGACGAGGGCGCCATCTACGGTGCAGCGACGCTCGCGGCGGATCTCTCCAAGGCGCCCGTCGA
>JANXLV010000191.1 GCA_025355005.1 Myxococcales bacterium
AACCTTCATGCACTCTGCATGCATTAAGTGGGAGATGGACCTGCATGGAACTACACGCCTACCGAGATGGGCTCTTAGTGGGAACATCGATGACTGCGCGGGGTGGACGTACAACGCGAGCGACAGCTATGAAGGCGCGATGTGGGATTCGTCGACGAACGCTCCAGGGCGTGGCGGGTGCATGTCGGTGACGGTTCCTGTTCTCTGTTGCGACTGAAAGCTGCCCGGCCCAACCGGGGCACGATCGACGCGGTGCGGACGGCCGCATACAAGCCCTGGATGCATTTGAGGAGACACGCATGAAGGTGCACATCGAGTTCGAGCTGCCGAAGTGGTCAGAGAAGATGAGACCCGCCATACTCTGCTCCCTCGCTCTCGTCATGCTCCCTGCGAGCGCCCTCGCAGACGACAAACAAGCTTGCCTCGACGCGGCCGATAAGGCGCAAACTCTTCGCCAGCAGCACAAGCCGCTGGCGGCGCGCGAGCCGCTCCGCGCGTGTGTGCGCGACGTGTGTCCCACCGCGATCGTGAAGGACTGCACGACCTGGTTCGACGAGAACGCGGGTCTCATTCCGACGCTCCAGCTCGTCGCAAAGGACGGACGCGGCAACGAGCTCGTCGACGTCAGGGTCAGCATGGACGGCTTGCCGCTCACGCAGAAGCTCGACGGCAAGATGGTCGATGTCGAGGTCGGCGAGCACGTCTTCGTCTTCGAGAACGCCGAGGGCACGAAGGTCGAGCGGCGCATTACGGTGCATGAGGGGCAGAAGGGCCAGCAGATCCTCGGCGACTTCCCCGCGCCACCGGAGCCCGTGAAGCCGAGTCCCGCGCCACCGACACCAAACTCCACGGCGCCCGCCCCGGACGCAGCGACGCCTGCGGCGGACGCCAGCGGCGGCACGAGCACGATGAAGTACGTCGGGTATGGGGCAGCGGGCCTTGGGGTCGTAGGGCTAGGCCTCGGCACCGTGTTCGGCGTGATGTCGATCGGCGACAAGGGCAAGTGCGCGAGCGACGGCACGTGTCCCGCACAGAGCAACATCGACGACGCGAAGAGCCACGCCACGATCTCGACCATCGGCTTCGTCGCGGGCGGCGTGCTCGCGGCGGGCGGCGTGGCGCTCATCGTGTTCGCGCCTTCCTCCGCGTCGTCCGCGCCAGCCCAGGGGAGCGCGGGCCTACGGATCACGCCGATTGTGGCGCAGCGCTGCGGCGGGATTTCACTTGGCGGGAGGTGGTGAACATGCGGACGCGTATCGCGATCATCGCAGGGTTCGTTCTTACGATTGCGGGCTGCAGCTCGCTCCTCAGCCTGGACAACCTCCATCTCGCGGACAGCTCGGGTGGCAGCGACGGCGGCGCCGCCGGCGATGGCAATCCGGACAAGGACACCGGGCCGAACCCGGGGAAAGAAGGCGGGACGGACGGCGGACTGCCGTATTGCAAGCTCGACGACCCGGGCACCGCGGGCAAGCTCGATCAATGCCTCTTACAGTGAATTTGCAGGAAGGATTTGAATGCGCATCAAAGTAAACATCGACTGGCAGGTTCCTGGCGTCGCCAAGCGCGCAGGGCTCGCTGCAGCAGCGCTCGGGTGCTTCCTCGGAGGGGGCGCGCTCGTCTACGCGAACGTCCCCAACGCCTTCACCAAGGGTCAGACCCTCACAGCCGACGGTCTGAACCAGAACTTCTCGAGCCTCGACCAGAAGACGGGCTTCGTCGGAGCGATCACGTTCTCGGGCCCGGCGTGCAACTTCTCCGCGTCGCTTCCGCCTGCGCTGACGGTTCCTTATGTCTACTCGAACCTCATCCTGCAGGCCGGAGTCGGTTGTACGGTGAAGGTGACACCCGGCGACTTGCCCGGCGCATCGATTGCGTCTCCCGCGGCCGTCGTCGGTCCAGGAACGATCTTGTCATTCAAGCTCGTCGGCCCTGCTGGCCACTACATGATCGTGGCGAACGGGAGGCTGTCGGCGATCAACGGGAACACGGGCAGCATGGGAGATCGCGTGGGATGCGCCATTGAGTTCGTCGATGGGTCGTCGGGAGCAGTGGGCGGATACTCCGAGTTCGGCCATATAGCTTCAGGTGTATCGACCAACACCAGGTATCAAACCATCGGCGAGCTCAACGCCGGGTTCACCTATTCGGCTTCAGTGAACACGGTGATCAGCATCCAGGCGGCCAACACCATGGGGTCGACGCCTGCAAATACTGGTATCGAAACTGGTGACGCCCCGTTCGAGATCCGAGTCTACAAGTTCTAGCTGAATGAGCGAACGGCGCGGCGTCCGAAGGAGTCTTCATGAAGATCAAAGTCTATGTCGTGGACCTCGAACTTCCTCGTTGGGCGAGGCGGCTCCTCTCCGCTGCGCTCGCGGCGGGCGCCGTCGCGGGCGTGACGCTCGGCGCGGTGGCGGTCGCGCGAGCGGCGTGGGGGACGCCGCCGACCTTCGCCCCGCAGGCGCCGCTCCTCGCGAAAGACATGAAAGTCGTTTCGGACGATCTCACAGACCTAGACACCCGCGTCAAGGTCGTGCAGCAGGAGCGCATCGTCCACGCGCTGATCAAGTGTTACACGGCGAGCTGCGACCACGCCGTCCAGGGCGGCAACTTCCCTGGGGCCAGCAATTGGGTCAGCGGCCTGACCAAGCCGAGCGCGGGCACATACCAGGTCAGCATCGCTTCGGGCACGTTCTCGACCGCACCGACGTGCACCGCCACGCAGGTAGGCGGTGGCTCAGTCGGGTTCATCATGTTGCAGAGCACGGCTACCACCGTGAATCTCAACTCCTACAACAGTGCGGCGAACACCCTCATCGATTGGGACTTTTCGCTCATCTGTTTCGGGTCGCCGTGAAGCTGCGGGCCTGACAGGAGCACGCCGGCCGAAGCTGCAGCGTTGTTTGGTGGGCACAACTGTCGCCACGCATTTGCTCGCGCTCACGATGCCCCGCGCGGCGCATCAACCGACTACGGGCATCCAGTATCCCACGTATGACGCGTCGGTGGTCACCTGGTGCTTGCTGACTGGCGTGTCACCCTATGCCATGCTTCTTCATCAACCGATAGAGCGCATACCGGCTCTGTAGCCCCAGTGCTCGCGCCGCGCTCGGCACCTTGCCGTCGCTCGCGGCAAGCGCAGCGCGAATCTCATCCGCGGTAGGCTCCGGTCGCGGGGGCGGCGCGGCCGGGGCTTCTTCTATGTGCGCGCGCTTGCCGGCGGGCGGCTCGGAAGCGCGCTCACGCTCGTTCGCCTCTGGAGGCGGCTCGAGGACGTCACCGCGGCTCTCCGCGATCGCGCGCCACACCACCGCATCGAGCTCACGCACGTTCGTGGGGTACTTGCGCTGAACCAGATAGCGGACGAACGCCGCCGCAAATCGCGCGTGCTCGACGCCATCAGCCGCCTCCACCACGAACCTACCCGCCATCTCCAACGAGCTCTCGGCGGCGAGCAGCAGGAGGCGCTGCGCGAGGAGGGGAATGTCCTCACGCCGCATCTCGAGGCTCGGCATCGACACATTGATCGCGAGCCTCGCTGCGAGATCGTGCTTCAACGCTGCCGGATCTCGGTTCGTCGCGGCGACGAGCCTGAACGACGAGCGCCGGGTCGCGCCATCGCCGAGGCGCTGATACTCGCCGTCGCTGTCGAGCACGCGAAGCAGGTGGGCCTGCAGCTCCACAGGCAGCTCGCCGATCTCGTCGAGAAACAGCGTGCCTCCGTCAGCCTCGCCGATGAGGCCCGCGCGCTCGGGCATTCCCGGGTTCGGATAGTTCTTCGCGTTGCCGAAGAGCTCCGCGTCCACCAGACCCGCCGGCAGCGTGGCCGCGTTGCGCGCGACGAACCGTCCCTTCGCCCGCGATGACAGCGTGTGGATCGCGCGCGCCGCCAGCTCTTTTCCGGTGCCACTCTCGCCAAGGATGAGCGCGTGTCGATCGGTCTTCGCGGCGAACGCGATAGCCTCGCGAACAGCCCACACCGCTGGTGATTCGCCGAGAATGCCGCTGGCGTCGACCGCACCGAACGCGGGCATCTGGTCTTTCGGAAACGCGCGAAGCGAAGGGATGAGCGCCGGTCGCCGCGCGCACAGCAGGACCAGCTCGCGCCCGAGCGTCACCACGTCGCCGGGGGCGATCGTCGCAGTCTCCACGCGTTCACCGTTCACGTCGAGCGACGCCTTGCCCACGCGCTCGAGCCGCGCCCCGCCCGGCGATGGATGAACGAGGAGCTGGCGACGCGACAGGACCGGCGATGCGAGCGGCTCGGTCTCCGCGAGGGCGCCCGGACGCTGGCGATAGAAGCGGACCCGAGGCTCCGCCCCTTCTTCGCTCACGCCGCGCCCGAGACATGTGACCGCGCCCGCGTCCGCCAGCACGGCGATCTCACCGACGCGCGCGGCCTCTGCGGTCGACCACACGATCGCGAGCACGCTGACCTCGGGCATCGCGCCGTGCGTCGGTGCGCGCTCGCTGGCCTCTGCAGCCGTGGTTTTGGAGAGCGCAGAGCGCGGGCCGGACATGCGCTTCCTAGGATGCCACGAAACCCGCGTGCCGGTCGTGCGGGGTTGTTCGCGAACAAGGGCGAACAGCGGCAGAGCCCGCGCACACCAGGTCGCTCGGGCAGAATTGCGCTGGTATTTGCAGCCGAACGGGCTGGCCCGCGGGCTGCAGTAGTCCCTGCAGCGCGCCCGCACCGGACGCGCCTTGACCCGCCACCTCTCAGAGAGAGAGTCCCATGCGTATCACCGCCGCCGCGCTCGTCGTCACCTGCCTCGCGCTCATGCACTGCTCGTCGCCGGCCCAGTCGGGCTCGACCTCGTCGTCGACCTCCAGCGATCTCCGCTCCCCAGGCGAACCGTGCACCGATGACTCCCAGTGCGTCGGCAGCGACACGTCGTGCATCTCGTGGAGCAACGGACCCTACGTCTGCACAATCAGCTGCGCGACCAGCGCGAGCTGCTTGGCCGGCCAGACGTGCACGCGCGCGTCCGATGGCTATGGCTACTGCGTCGGCGGCTCGGGCTCGTCACCCGGCGGTGGTGGCGGTGGCGGAGCCGCTCCGCCCAAGTCCAACCAGCAGTACACGTGCGCGTGCGCATATGCCGGAAGCAGCGCCCCGAGCGGAGGCGCGAGCTGCGGCAGCGGCCAAGCGAACTGCGGCAACGGCGCATGCTGCCCCACGAATGCCGCCTACTACATCAACGGCCAGTGCTACGCGAATGCCTACGACGCCTGCCAGTCGAACGGCGGCGCCTGCCCGGACTCGTGCGGATAGACTTCTGGACCGCTTGGCGCGTAGTCCGCTCGCTACAGCGAGGAGCCGCCGCCCGGGAGACGCTTGCGAAGAAAGTGCGTGCGCTCGGACATCGGTTTGGCAAGCAGGCGCTCGATCATGTCCATGAGCTCTCGCTCGCTCTCGCGACGGAGGATCGCCAAGCTGCTGCGCGCGCTCCGGCGTCCACGCGCACCGCCCGTCGCAGCCTGAACGCCCACCGCCCCCGCGCGCGACACGTCGCGCCAAGGCCGAGCCTTGCCCGAGGACCGCCAAAGCCCGCCACCCGTGTCCACCCTCCTTGGAATCCACCGCCCCGACCTCCGCTGCTGGCCGCGCCCCCCGTCTTCCGAGCCATCGGGGGCTATCTCGCCCGCCGCAGGCATTCGAGAGCACCACGACCGCGCAACAGATGCAGGCGCCCGTGGAGCTACTATCGATGGCGCCCACGGCGATCCAGGCCGCATCCGCGCCGCCGCCGGGACCGTCAGTCGCCCCCTCGAGCGCGGCGAATGAGCCAGCGAAGCAGAGCGCGAAGCCAGCGGAGACGAGGGGAACGGGGCTGCTGGCGATGAGCATTTTCGGAGGTCTGGTCGTGGTGGGCGTGCTCGTGGCGGGGGCGGTGGTGTTCACGAGAGGAGGAGCGACGACGACCTCGACGACGACCTCGACGACGACCTCGACCTCGACGACGACCTCGACCTCGACCTCGACCTCGACCTCGACGACGACCTCGACCTCGACCTCACCCTCACCCTCGACCTCACCCTCGACCTCACCCTCGACCTCGACCTCGACCTCGACCTCACCCTCGACCCCACCCTCACCCTCGACCTCGACCTCGACCTCACCCTCGACCTCTCGCTCCCTTCCTCTCTCGCAGCCCGTTGCCGCGGACGATCTCCAGTGGTGCAAGGAGCTCCTCGCCGTCTATTGCGGACCTGATTGGATCCAGGTGACCGGCAACGCGGCGTGCAAGCAGTACACCGCTACGCTCGCCGACATGCGGACGAAGGGCCCAATGAGCGGAAAAAGAAGAACGATTCATGTGGTGTCGTGATCTTCGTGGAGAAGAAGAACCTGGCGGACCGACGCGCGCAGATGAACTTTCACTGAGGTATTTTCGGCAACCCATGACGGAGCACGCGCGCGTGTGCGAATAGGAGGTTTGGTCTTCCCGTCGGCGCGCGGGGCTGCTACTCGACTTCTCTCGACATGCCGCGTCGAGACGACCTCAAGAAGATCCTGCTCATCGGCGCCGGCCCCATCGTGATCGGCCAGGCGTGCGAGTTCGATTACTCGGGGACCCAGGGCGCAAAGGCGCTCCGGCAAGAGGGTTACGAGGTCGTCCTCGTGAACTCCAACCCGGCCACGATCATGACCGATCCCGAGCTGGCAGACGCGACCTACATCGAGCCGCTCGATCTGCCGAACCTCGTCGCCATCCTCGAGAAGGAGCGGCCGGATGCGCTGCTCCCCACGCTTGGCGGACAGACCGCGCTGAACCTCGCCATGGCGCTGGCCAAGGAGGGCGTGCTCGAGCGGCTCGGCGTGGAGCTGCTCGGCGCCGTGCCCGAGACGATCGCGAAGGCCGAGGACCGCGCGCGCTTCAAGACCGCGATGGAGAAGATCGGCATCGACTGCCCGCGCGCCGGCGTGGCGCACTCGCTCGAAGAAGCGCGTGAGGTCGTGAAGGACACGGGCTTCCCCGCCATCCTCCGTCCCAGCTTCACGATGGGCGGGTCCGGCGGCGGCATCGCACGCGATCCCTCCGAGTTCGACGCGAAGGTCGCGTGGGCGCTCTCGCAGTCCCCCACCACCGAGGTCCTCATCGAGGAGAGCCTCCTTGGCTGGAAGGAGTTCGAGCTCGAGGTCATGCGCGACAAGGCGGACAACTTCATCGTCGTTTGCTCCATCGAGAACCTGGACCCGATGGGTGTGCACACGGGCGACAGCATCACCGTGGCTCCGCAGATGACGCTCACGGACCGCGAGTATCAGCAGATGCGCGACGCCGCGCGCGCGATCATGACGGAGATCGGCGTGACCACGGGCGGCGCGAACGTGCAGTTCGCCGTGAACCCGAAGGACGGTCGCATGATCGTCATCGAGATGAACCCGCGCGTGTCGCGCTCCTCCGCGCTCGCGTCGAAGGCCACTGGCTACCCCATCGCGAAGATCGCCGCCAAATTGGCTGTAGGATACACGCTTGACGAGCTCGTGAACGACATCACGGGCACGAGCGCGGCGTTCGAGCCTGTCATCGACTACGTGGTGGTGAAGTGGCCGCGCTTCGCGTTCGAGAAATTCCCGGGCGCGGACCCCACGCTCGGCACGCAGATGAAGAGCGTGGGTGAGGCCATGAGCATCGGCCGCACGTTCTGCGAGGCGCTGCAGAAGGCCGCGCGCTCGCTCGAGACCAAGAAGGACGGCATCACCACCATGTTCGGCCGGGTGGACTACCGCGTCCTCGCAGAGCCCACGCCCAAGCGCGACCTCGCCATGGAGCCCGCGGAGCCGCCGAAGCCCAGCACGCTTCCTCCGCCGTCACTCGACGAGACGCTCACCGCGCTGACCAAGGTGATCGCGGTGCCCACTGCGGAGCGCCTGTTCTACGTGGCGGATGCCATGCGCATCGGCATGACGAACGCCGTCATCTACGAGCGCACCGGGATCGACCCGTGGTTCCTCGCGCACATCCGTCGCATCATCGACACCGAGGCGGAGATCGCGCTCGGTCGGTTCTCCCCCGCGGACCTTCGCGGCTACAAGCGCCTCGGCTTCTCCGACGCGCAGCTCGGTCGGCTCAGCAGGCGCAGCGAGGACGACATCCGCAAGGCGCGCAAGGAGGCCGGCATCCTCCCCTCCTACAATCGCGTCGACACCTGCGCAGCCGAGTTCGTTGCCCACACGCCTTATATGTATTCTACATATGAATCGGAGTCGGAGACGCCCCCGCCCACGGGCAAGCGCAAGGTCGTCATCCTGGGCGGCGGTCCGAACCGCATCGGCCAGGGCATCGAGTTCGACTACTGCTGCGTACACGCCGTCATGGCGCTGCGCGAGCTGGGCTTCGAGACCGTGATGGTCAACTGCAACCCGGAGACGGTGTCCACCGACTACGACATCTCGGACAGGTTGTACTTCGAGCCGCTCACGCTCGAGGACGTGCTGTCCATCTGCGAGGCGGAGAACCCGGAGGGCGTGATCGTCCAGTTCGGCGGGCAGACGCCGCTGAAGCTCGCGGTGCCGCTGCAGCAGCGCGGCATCACCATCCTTGGCACCACCGCCGACGCGATCGATCGCGCGGAGGATCGCGGCCGCTTCGACGAAGTCCTGGAAAAACTGGGTCTTCGTCGCCCACAGAGCGGCATCGCGAAGGGCGCCGAAGAGGCCGCCGTGGTCGCGAGGCGCATCGGCTTCCCGGTGCTCGTCCGTCCGAGCTACGTGCTCGGCGGGCGCGCGATGATGATCGCGTACTCGCCCGAGGAGCTCGAGAATTACATCTACGATGCGGTGGAAGCGGCACGCGAGGCAGGCACCACCAAGATCCTCATCGACGAGTTCTTGAAGGACGCCATCGAGGTCGACGTCGATTGCGTGTCCGACGGAAAGCGCGCCGTGATCG
>JANXLV010000238.1 GCA_025355005.1 Myxococcales bacterium
CTCGTGTTGTCAAACCCCGGCGACGCCCCCGAGCAACTGCGTCTCGACGGCGGGGTTTGACAACGCGAGGACGCGTGCGCACCCCCAGGCATGTCAGGAGGACCACATGAACGACCGCGAGCAAAAGCGCCCACCGCCCGAAGAGAGGGGAGAGGTGGAAGGTCGAAGCCGAGGTCGAAGTCGAGGGTCGAAGTCGAAGTTCAGGCTGTCGCTGTCGAAGTCGAAGTCGAAGTCGAAGTTCAGGCTGTCGCTGTCGAGGTCGTTGTCGAGGTCGTTGTCGTTGTCGAGGTCGTTGTCGTTGTCGTTGTCGAAGTCGAAGTCGATGTCAGACTCGCTCGACCCTCGCGGCGACGTGTTTGTGCCACGGTGTTCCCACGAACGGATCGCGATCTTCTGCGCGGGTTAGCTCGTTCGGCGCGACGCCCGTTGTTTTCCTCCCACCTTCGTCCGGGTAACCAAGTCCCAACCCATTCGGCAGCGACACGTGCCCCCGCTGCATGGTGTCGGAGAGCTCCACCGTCACGGTGGCAGTGCCGCGCTTCGTGGTCAGCCGCACCGAGTCTCCCGTGGTCACGGAAAGGACGGCCGCATCGTCCGGGTGGATGCGCAGCGCGCCGTCGCCGTCCTTCTTGCGCCACGTCGGATCGCGGATGATCGTGTTGGCCGTGAACGCGCGTCGCTCGCCGGCGGAGAGCACGAACGGGAACGCTGCGTCTGAGAGCTGCGCTGCCTCTATTGGCAACCTTGACAATACCTCCAGGAGGTCGGGCAAATGCAGGGCGATCTTGTTGTCAGGCTTGCGAACGCGCGGCATCACGTCGCTCCATTCGTCCTTCGCGAAGACGACGCCCCACGGGCGCTCCAGCATGGCGGTGAAGAGCGCATCGCCCGCCTCGAGCGGGTTACCAGTGAAGCCCGCGCGCGCGAGCGAGGGCCCGTGCTCCATCGCGAACTTCACGCACAGGCCGAAGAGCACCGCGCCCTCTCGCGCGTCGTCCGGGAGCGCCATGGTGCGATAGAGGATGATGGGCGCGAGCGGCGCGAGGCGAGGATCCGGAAGCACCGTCATCATGAGCACCTGCGCATAGGCCATGCGGCCGAGCTTCGCCGCCTCACGGAGCGGGGCCAGGTCCGCGTCGGTGAGGGCGCCCATTTCCATGCAGATGCGCGCGTGGATCTCCGCCTCGGGTAGTGGACCATCTGGCGCGGGCAAGAGGCGCGGCCGCAGCTGGAACGTGTTCTCCGGGAAGTCGAAGTTGAAGAAGGTGGCCTCCGCCTTCTCGTACTGCGTGGACGCGGGCAGCACGTAGTCGGCGAGCGCCGCTGTCTCCGTCATGGCCACGTCGATCACGACGAGCGTGTCCAGCGCGCGCAGCGCCTCCCGTGTGTGCGCGGAGTCTGCGAGCGAGTGTGCCGGATTGGCGGCCTCCACGAGCATCGCGCGGTATCGCTTCGGATGGTCGGTCAGGATCTCGTTCGCGATCTGGTTGCAGGGAACGAGGCCGCTGATGATCGGGGCGCCCACGACGGGGCTCTTCTTCCCGGAGGCGCCGCTCGCGAACTCGATGAGGCCAGTGGGCACGTAGTGGGTCCCCTGCTTGCCGAAGCTGCCGGTCGCGAAGACCAGGAGCTTGTGCAGATAGCTCACGAGCGTGGAGTGATGGTTCATCTGCACGCCCAGGTCCTCGAAGCTTGCAAACGCGCGCGCGCGCCCGATGAGCCTGGCCACGCGCCGCACCTCCGCCTCCGCGATGCCCGCGCGCGCTGCGTAGTCGGCGATGTTCACCTGCCGTAGCACCGTGACGACCGCATCCCAGCCCTCCGTGTGGGCTGCGATGAACGCGTGATCGGTGAGGTCTTCCGCAACGAGCACGCCGAGGATCGCCGCCAGGAGGAACGCGTCCTTCCCCGGCTTCACGGCGAGGTGCACGTCTGCGAGGTCCGCGGTCTCCGTTCGCCGCGGATCGATGACGATCAAAGTGCGCGCCGGATCCGCGGAGATCTCCTTGAGCGTGACACGCGCGCGCGGGATCGAGTGCGAGTGCCACGGATTCTTGCCCAGGAAGAGCGCCACGTCGCAGTGCTCGAAATCCGCGCGCGTCATGGTGCCCATCATCCGGTCGTTCACCCAGAACTCACCGGTCTTCTCCTGCGCGAGCGCGCTCGAGCGATACCGCGAGCCGAGCACACGCCGCGTGGCAGTCGCATATGCGCCGGGCAGGTGATTTCCCTGACCTCCGCCGCCGTAGTAGAAGATCGTGTCGCCGCCGTACGTGTCCCGCACCTTGGCGAAGCGCGCGGACACTTCGCGGATCGCCGTGTCCCAGTCGATCGACTCGAACATTCCGTCGGGCCGCCGCCTTTGCGGCATGAGCAAGCGATCGCGTCCGTTCTGGTAGTGGTCCAGGCGGTGCGCCTTCTCGCACGCATAGCCGCGCGACGCCGGATGACGCTTGTCGCCGCGCAGCTTCACGAGGTGGCGGTTGCCCTCGCCGCCGAGCTCGACCTCGAGACCGCAGTTGCATTCGCAGAGCACGCACGCCGTGGGGAACTGCATGGCCCCATTCTGTCAGACCTTGAGGCGGACTGTCTCGGCCACCACGGTGCCGGTGTGCACGGTCAGAGCTCCGCTGGCGTCTGCCGTCACGGACAGGTGCGATAGGCCGGTGGTGGCCGGGCCGTGCGTCACGTTGCCCTGAACGTCGAAGCGGCTGCCGTGGCACGCGCAGCTGATGCCCGAGCTGGCCACGGTGCCTTGCGTCGCCATGTTGCATGACAGATGGGTGCACGTGAGCGTCAGCGCATACACGCCGTCGGCGTCGCGGCCGATCGCCGCGGGCTGCGAGCCGATGCCCTTCAGCGTACCGACGGCCAGATCAGCGACGTTGCCGGCGGCGATGTCGCCGACATTCGCGGGGCCCTCGCTGCTGGCGCTACAGGCACCCGCCGCGAACGGCAACGCGCCCGCGCCGAGCGCCATCTTGAGGAAGCGCCTTCGCGCCCCATCAACCACGTCGGCGCCGCCTGCGTTCGATCACACGGAGGATCAGCATCGAGAACGTCACGAGTCCGAGAGCCCCGGGCGCATCGATCGAAGTGTCGCTGCCGCGCCCCTGGCGCCCCTGGTTAACGAAGGTGACCGCGCATCCGTATTGCGGAGGCGGCGCGGCATCACTTCCGCCGCCGCCCGTGCCGCCCTCGGAGACCACGGTCTGACCAGCGTCGTTCGTGGTGACGGTGACGTCGTTCACGTTCGGGTTGGTGCCGTTCTTCAGCTCCGTGACGTCGGGCACCTTGTCGCTGTCGCTGTCGGTGCCGTCCTTTCCCATCGCGTCGAGCGCGGAGTCCAGCGCGGTGGGGTCGTTCGCCACCGCGCCGTGGCCGCGCACGGAGACACCGAACGGCGTGTTGACGGTGCCCTTGCCGCCCGCGCTCCCGGTCGTGTGGCACAGGCTGCACGATGCAGGCGGCTGCGCAGCAAGGCCGAGGTGCGTCTGGATCTCGCCGGGAAAATTCGCGGTCGCATGCGCGGGACGGGCCAGCGTCATCGACGCGAGCGCGGCGGTTAACAGGGCGGCAGTGATGCGGGCACGCTTCCTCATTTGCGGTTCACAAGAATACATGGGCCTGCGCCAGGAACGTAGAGATGCCGGTGTGCGTGGAGCCGTTGGTGGTGACGTCCTGGTAGATGACGTCGGCGCGAATGTCAGCGTGCGGAAGGAAGAACCAGACCGCGCCGGCCCACGCGCCCCACGAGAATCCGCCGCGCGAGAAGTCGTTCTGCTGGTCCTCCATCGTGACCATGAGGTGAACGCCCTGGAGCGGCTCGAAGTCCGCGTTGAGGTAGCCGACGGTGCCGGCGATGTTGTTGTGCGGCTGCGCGGCGCTGCCGGGCTGCGAGTTTACCACCAGATCTTGCTCGAGCCCGAGCACGACCCACCGCGCCGGCGCGTAGCGACCGAAGAGGCCATGCGCCTGTCGCCACATCGGCGTCTGGGTCTGGATGTCGAGGTCCGCGTGCGTGACCAGGCTGGAGACGCCGACGGCCAGCTTCTGTTTAGGTGTATACTCCACGTATCCGGCGTAGCCGTACTCATGGTACTGGTACGGGCGCAGCTGCAGGTTGCCGAGCACCGCCATCACCTCGGTCCGGAGCTTGCCGCCGCTATAGGAGAAGGCGAGGCCGTCCTGCTGCGCCGAGTTGGTGTCCGTGCGCGTGACCGATCGCGCCCAGAGCGTGTGCTCTATGGAGCGAATGCCGAACGGGAGGTTCAGACGCCCCGCGCGGATCATCATCTTCTTGTCTTCGTCGAGCTCCACGCCGAGCCAGTGCGTGCGCGAGACTAGGTTCTTGTCGGAGTTGCGGGTGAGCGCCGCGGGCAGCGCACCTTGCTCCGCGTAGCCGAGGCTGGCGTTCGCGCGGAAGCGATCGAGGTGAAGCTGCGCCTGTGCGTCAGCCTGCATCAGGATGAACTTGGACACGTTCGGCGCGTTCTTGGTGGACTGCGCGTAGTAGAGTTCGCGCACGTCGGCGCCGAACAGCAGCATGTCCTTCGGGTCGCCCTTCCACAGGCCCCAGGCGAGGTTGCCGTAGGTCGACTCCTCTTCGTCGTCTCCCGGCGGCTTGCCGTAGTGCGTGCGGAGGAGGGTCTCGCTCTGCGCGCGCCCGTAGCTGGTGAGCAGCCCACCGCCCGACGGATCGGCGTGGCACTGGACGCAGGCGCTGTATTCGTGCCGCACCATCCACGCGTAGGCGCGCGCGTCCTTCGGCCATAGCAGCACGACGCACATTGCCGTGAACGCCAGCATGGCCAGGAAGGCCGATGTGCCGCGACGGGAGCGGCGGCAGAAAGATGTAGAGTTCACGTTATTCGAGAAGCGGCGCCGATCGCCAGAGTCGTTTCAATCGTCTACGGCTGTGAAGGAGATATCGACGTCCACGTCGTTCTTCACGGTGACCCCTACGTACGAAGGAATCTCGATACCGAAGTC
>JANXLV010000240.1 GCA_025355005.1 Myxococcales bacterium
AGCACCACCAGGCTCGCCATCGCCCACGCCCTCATTCGCTGGCTCCCGCGATGCCCTCTGTGCAGAAGAGAATGTGAACACGCCCTCACCCCGCCGACGTCGAGACGCTCCGGTCGCAACGACATCCCGCAGTAGTGCTAGATGGAGTCATGGCGCTCTCTCCCAGGCTCATCAGACAGCTCGCGATAGGCGCGGGCGCGCTGCTCGTTGGTGCGATCATTGGCCAGATGTATCGTTCCTCGAGGACCCACCGCGGAACAGCACCCGCCGCCTCCGCCTCGAAGACCCAGTACGATCAGAACGCGTTGGACGGCGGCGGGCAGACATATCCCATGAAACCGGACCCGCGATTCAAGGCTGGCACGGCGCTGCGACCGATGGACCGTGAGATCTTCGCCGCGATCGCCTCCGGCCAACTCGATCAGTCACACCTGCAGGACGTCTTCCCGAGCCAGCCCTATCGCGTGCGCATGATCGGCACCATGTCTGGGCCGGTGTCCACCCACTGGGTCAGTGTCGTGCTCGTGGATACGAACCGCGACGGCAGTTGGGATGAACGCTGGGACCTGAAACGAGACGACGTCGACCGCATTATCTTTCGTCACCCAAGAGGCGACAACGTCGGTCCCGACGACTCGGACCCGAGATTCGCGCTCAAACAGGGTATCTGGCAGGGTATCTGAGCCTCGACCGCGCTGGGACTTGATTGAGATCCTCGCTTCGCCGCCTGATGCGGCGATGGATGGGCAAGCTCGCGAAAGGCAGCATCTGCTGAAGCACCATCCTCTCCCGCTTGAGAGCCGCCTGAATTCAAGGGCGCTGCGTGCTCGTGTCCGCGCGACTCCTTCGACCCGGCGGCCGAGGGCAGCTCCGTCTCGCGGGCAGGGTCCGGGCATGCGCACCCTGACACGAAGCGTGCGGAGGCACGGACGCAACCGCGGACGACAGGCCGCGGACGTCATGATGGGGAGCGAAATCGAGGCGAAGTTGTCGGGCCAACGGCTGACTTAGCTAACTATGGGCCAACCAAATAGCCAACTATGGGCCAGCCGAAATGGCCAGTGTGGGCCAACCGAAATTGGCCAGCCTATGTTGATTGACGACAGAACCTAGTCTGATATCGTCACTGGGGACACCAACCCGGGGGGGGCATGCGTGACGCGCTTACTCCCTTTCATCAACTGAACCAAGGAAGGCCATCATGAAGAAGATCGTGCTCACGCTCGCTTGCGTCGTTGGAATTGCCGGACTCATGGCATCTCTGGAAACCAGGGCATCTGCCGAGCCCTCACAGCCAGTGCAGAACACCATGCAAACGGGTGCAAACCCCTCGGATTGTGCTCCTCCGAAATGTCTTTGCAACGATCCGCTCGAGTGCGTTCCCTGCAACTTCTGTATGTAGGCGAAACGTAGCGGCATCCCCGTTTGCGCCAGCGCGCCATCTACAGCGCCGTGCTCTCCTTCCAACGGCCTCGCGCGTCAGCGTCGAGGCCGTCGGGCTTTGCGCGCCGTTCGTAACGCGAATCTGGCCGGCTTCGACTTCTGGTTGCCTCGCGCGCTGGAGGATCACCCGATGAATGCGCTCAATTCGCATGTGCGCTTGGGCTGGCGCAGAAGTAGCGACGCGACGCCAACGACGTCGCCGGCAGGGCTCGTTGGTGCGGCCGATTCGGCTGATTGGCTATCGAACAAAAGCAAGCCGCCGCTACCTCACGGTGCGGCGGTTTGAACAAGCCAACTATGTCGTGAGAGTGTCGGCTTTACGGCGCAGCCAGCGCCTGGCCGTCGTAGTAGCGAAACGCGTCGACTGCATATCGGACCTTGAACTCGAGCGCCTGGGCGCCGTTCGTGCCGTCGTCGAGGTTGTTCACGACGTCGGTGTTCCAGTCGAGCATCAGCTTGTAGGTCGCGACGTTGCGGTCCCTGTCCGCAAGGATCCACTGGTTGCGGCTCTTCAGGAAGCCCCAGATGTACGTGCGGCCATCCGGACCCTGGAAGCGGTAGTAGCGGTCCGATTGTGTGAGGTGGTTCGGCTTCACCTGGAGGGTGCGCGGATCCCACGTGCAGTTGTCGAGCGTCTTGCAGGGGCTGCAGTTCACGCCGTTCTCGTCGCAGTTCGTGAACTGGTTCTTGATGGCGATGGAGTGAACGAAGTCGAGGAAATCACGCTCGCGCTCGAACGCCCAACCGCCGACCCAGCTCTGGAGAGCGGGGTTGCCGTTGTAGCTCGTGCTGTGCGTGGTGGCCGCGAAGTTCGCGAGGGGTCCGAGCTGCGCGTACGTGTACGTGGCGAAGCCGGCGCCGAGGAAGTCGACGAGGGTCGCCTGCGACACCGTGGTGTACGTGGAGTCACCGATCGTTCCGCCGACTGACGAGATGTAGAAGTTGCCGGCCTGGCTCGGATCGAAGTTGCTGATCGCCGGCCAGAGCGTGCTGAACGACGTGGTCGCTTCGACCTTGTCGAGCTGGATGCCCTGCTGCGTCGTGTCACCGAAGAACGGATCGTAGACGGTGATGAACGGACGCTCACCAGAGCCCTGCTCGATGATGGCGCGGTGGTATGCCGCACCGAGCTGGTTCGCGACGGAGATGTCCGTGTTGAACTTGTCGGTGAGCTGGTTGTAGTACTCGGCCGCGTTGGCGCCGACCGGAACCGGCGTGCCGATGAGGCGAAGCGTGTTCGTGAGCTCGCCACCAGACCAGTCGAAGTCCCAGAGGGCCAGGAAGCGGCGCATCTCGCCGAAGTCCCGGACGACGCTGACGTCGTACTGCGAGAAGTCCGCGTACTTGTGGTACAGGCGGAAGTTCGTCCAGAGGTAGTTCCACTCGCGCTGCTGGATGCCGTTCGCCATGATCTCGGACGGGGTCGAGCCCATGTCGTACTGGCGGCACATCGGCGTGTAGGCGAGGTGATCGTCCGTGCAGAAGAGGTACGGGACCTCTGTGGTGCCGGCCTGGAAGCCGAGCGGGTCCTTCCACGGCAGCGTGTTGGAGACCTGACCGGAGATGCCCTTCGACACTGAGCCCTGGGGCGCCGGCGCAGGCCCCACCGCGTTCGCGGCGAGGTTGTTGCTGTAGATCCAGCCGAGGGCGGCCGCGTCGTACGGACCCCAGCCAGTGCTCGCGCCGTTCGTCTCGAAGAACGCCTCGGAGATGAACTGGTTGTAGTCCATGATGCTGGACGAGAACATCATCGGCTTGCCGGTCGGATCGAGCGGGAAGTTCCGCTGATCGACCGAGCCCATGAAGTTGTGGCGCAGGCCGAGCGTGTGACCGAACTCGTGGACGGCCACGCCTTCGTTCAAGCTCTGGATGAGGTGCGTGGTGTAGTCCGCGCGGGACTCCCACTTACCGCCGACGCAGTGGCGACCATTCTTCGCGTACACATCGAAGTACGAGAAGAGCGTCGCGTCGTCAGCGGCCTGCATGCCGGGGCGGTAGAAGTTCGCAAACTGGTTGTAGTTTACATCCTCCGCGAGGCTCTCCCACTTCGCGGCGAAGGACACGGCGCCCTTGATCGCGTCCGGGCCCTCCGTGGCGTACGGGTCGACGCCGTGGTCGATCTGCGACGCGACCTGGTGGAACTCCGCCTGACGGCCGAGCGCCTTCCAGTGCTTCGCCCCCGCTGCGACGTAGTCGCTGATTTCCGGCGTCACGAACGGGTTCGCCTGCGGGTCCGAGTACACCTGGTACGGGAGCACGGCGAAGTACGCGTTGTAGAAGTCCGCGTTGTGCGGCGGAACGAAGTTCGACGGGCCGAGGTAGCCGTACGTCGCCGTGGGCTTCTGCAGGTACTGCTGCATCTTGCCGTAGACGGTGGAGGCCTGGTTCAGCTGGCCCGCGACGTTGCCGGGGACGAGCGGGATCTGGTCGCCGTCCTTGCAGCTGCTGCCGCCGTACTTGCTGTCGTCAAAGTCGCCGTTCGGCAGAAGGTACTGCTGACCGACAGTCGTGAGGAACAGCTCGAGGCGCTGCTGGACGGTGTCCTTGAACGGACCTTCGAAGACGTTGACCGTCGCCGAGATCGTCTCACCGGTGCGCGGGTCCGAGAAGAACTGCGCGATGCCGAGTAGGCCCGAACCGTTGTCCAGATCAGAGTGCCAGTTGATGAAGCTGTAGCGCGGATCGCCGTACTGGCGACCGATGGTGGTCTTGTTCGGACCGCCTTCGCCGTCGACGCCCTTGCCGTCGCCGTATTCCTTGAAGTCGTCGAAGTTGAGGAACCTGAGCTTGGTGGCCTCTCCCGACTTCGTCTTGCCGCCAGTCTTCGCGAGGATATCGCCGGTCGTCTTGTCGGCCATCGTCTTCGCGAAGAAATCGCGGTACTCCTTCGGCACGCCCGGCGCGAAGTAGTAGACGATGTCCTTGTTCGGATCGAAGCGCATGACGAGCTGCTGGGCGCTGAGCAGCCCGGAGCTCTGGTCGCGGTAGAGCGGCGTCATCTCGAACGCGCCGTACTTGTGGCGGATCGGATCCTTCTCCGTGACCGGCATGGGAACGTACGTCCCGTCGACGACCTTTTCCGGGCGGACGAAGTTGTAAGCGATCGACATCGTCACGTTCTGCCGGTTCATCCGGAAGAACTCGACCCCGGCCGCGCCGAATGCCTCGAGGCAGGTCGCCGCGTTCGTGTCATCGAAGTAGATCGGCCACGTGAGGTTGACGACGAACTTCATCGTCTTGTCGGTCTCGTTCGCGACGAACGATCCCGGCTCGAGCGTGGCAGCGGCCTCCGTGTAGTTCGTGCACTTCAGGATGACCGGGCTGGTGTTGCCACCAAACGCGAAGAGGTCGTTCAGATCGTTCTTCGCGAAGTTGATCTTGATCCACTGGCGAACTTGCCAGTCGTTCTCCTGGTTCTCTTCGTAGAAGTTCGTGGTCTCGCCATCGAGGTTCACGCGGTACTTGAGATCCACGTTGGAGGAGGGCCACGCGTCCACGACGGCCGGCTGACGCTGCTGCTGCTGGCCGATGATCGGGTCGTTGTTGATCTCGCGGATGTCCACCATCTCCAGCTTGTCCTGGTAGAGCTTGAAGCGGACGAAGTTCGGGCCGATGCCCTGCGCGCCAGCGAAGAGGCCGGCGCCGTTCACGTTCGCGAGCGGGTTGGGCGTGGACGTCGAGAGGATCGACGTCTGCACGAACCAGCCCGGATCCTGGGACGTCCCGTCGTCCGAGGCCGGAGCGATGAGGAAGTCCTTCCGGACGTACTGGTTCTCGTTGAAGACGCCGTTACGAGCGGGGCGGTCGGAGACGCAGCCCCACAAGACAACAGCACCGAAGAGGGCAATCGCGCGGGTGGTAGAGGAGTTCATTGTATTGGCTCTCTTGTTCATTCGCGCGCTCAGAGCGCCTGGGCCAGGGTGGCGTCGTAGAGGACGATGTCAGTGACGCGTCCCTGACCGTCGCCGAGGCCGACGTTGATGATGACGCCGTTCTGCTTCGACACCACGTAGTCCACGTAGTTGTCATAGGGCGTACGGGCGACCAGGATCTGGCAGGCCTGCTGCGCGCTCGGGTTGAACGAGTCACCCGGGTGTGCGGCGAGCCAGTCGAGGATCGCGAGCGCGCTGTCGTACATGCGGATGTGGAACACGTCGCCGGTCGACGGGTCGGCGCAGAGGAACGCCTCGCCGAGGAAGTCCGACCCCTCGATCGCGGCGATCGAGATGGTGTTGTCATCGGTGACGCAGTTGGCCGATGCCGTGTCGCACACGAAGCCGGGATTGCACTTGTTGTCGCTGATGCAGCTCGGCTTGCCGCCGTCGATGTACGGGAGATAGTCGACGATGTACGTCTCGAGCACGCCGGTGAAGTCGAGCTGACCGGTGGTCACCTCTTGCAGACGCTGGCCGTCGATCGGGATCGAGAAGCCGTTGCCCGGCTTGACCTCGAGCCAGGGGGTGAGCGTGACGAAATTCGGCTGCAGCGTACCGGTGCCGGCGTTGAGCGCCGCGTTGCACCAGATCTTGTTCGCGCTGAGCGTGAAGGTCTTGTCGTCGCAGGCGCCGCTGTTCGCGAGCACGGGGCTCATCGTGTACGGGCCGTCCTTGAAGTTCGGGATGGTGATCTTCGCGGCGCCGACGTTCGGGCGCTTGTCGGACTGCTTCAGGGTGATGGGGCTGTGGCCCTTGTGGAACGGTGTCCGGCCCCACGCGCCCTCGTAGTACGCCATCACTGGCTTGCTGTACTTCGAGGTGGTCGGGTTCAGGTCCATCTGCAGGTTCACGCAGCCACCGCCGGCCGCGGTGCCGTCGTTGGAGACGCAGGCCTGGTTGGGCAGCGCACAGCCCGTCGGGGGGTTCGCGACGAAGTTGCAGGCCACACCGCAGACCGAGACCGGGCCGACCTCGTGAGAGGGCGCCTTGACGCAGACCTTGCCGCCGAGGCACGTGCCCGCGGGGCAAGCGGTCATGCCGATGGGGTCGAGCGGCGGCGTGGTACCGCAGTTCATGTTGCCCATCGCGTCGATGCCGCCAGCGCCGAGCGCGCATGCGTACGACTCCCACTGGCTGAGGAGGACGTCGCTGCCGAACAGGTTCGTGATGTTGACGTTGTTCTGCGAGCCAGGCGTCTTGGTCTTGTCCGTGAGCATGGAGGAGTAGAGGGCGACCTCTTCACGGTCCATGCGGCGGTACCAGTTGTCGTAGCGCTGGTTGCCGGCCTTGGTGTCCGAGCCGTACTCGAAGTCCCAGGGCGCGGGGTTGTTCGCGCTGCCAGCGCCGACGCCGATGAATTCACGATCGATGTACTCGAACTTGTCGAACGTCTGGCCGCCGCCAGAGTTGGCGTAGTCGAAGAAGAACGACTCGAGATCGATGTCCTGCTTGGCAACGTCCGTCGGGCCGATGCCGCCATTGAGCGTGCCGTCCGGCACCTGATCGCGCTTCGCGGCGGGGTAGCTGCCGTACGTCTTCAGGTACTTCGTGAAGGCAACACCCCACCAGTAGTAATAGTAGCGGCGGTCGCGGAGCTCCGGCGGGACCCCGTTGACATCGCCGTCGCCGAGGACGCGGATCACGTGGTTGTAGACGTTGAACCAGAGCGACAGACCGCCGTCGAACGTGCAGTCCTTCTGGGTGTTGGGGTCGACGCAGAGGCCGCCGTGGACGTCGCCCGGCTTGAGGCGGCTCGACTTGGTGTAGAAGATGCCGTTGACGTCGTAGTTGCTCGCCAGCGCGGGATCGCCACCGACGTCCTTGCTGAAGTCGCCACCGCCGACGAAGGGAATCATGAGCCCCTCGATGCCGGAGCAGCCCTTGGCGAGGCCAGAGCCACCAGGCACGGTCTCGTAGTTCGGGCTGCCGTTCGCCTTGAAGCCGATGCATGCGGGGTCGCCGAGCTTGCGCACCGGCTTGTTGATGATGCGCGCGATGTCCGCGAGCATGAGGCGCGCCCACTCGATGAAGACGAGGCGCGTACCGCGGAGGTCGAGAGCGCCCGTTCCGTTCGGCGCGGCGTAGTCGTTCTGGACGTGGCCCTTGGCGCGGCTGTCGAACGTCCAGTCCTGCGCGATGTCGGCGTCCTGCGGTGCGTCGCTGTCGAGCACGACGAGGTCCGGGTTCGCAGCGACCTTGGCGGACGTGAAGTTCTGGTTCACGCCGAGGACATTCGCGGTGAAGTGCTCCTCGTCGTGGGTGAGGCCGTGGGTGATCTTGTTGAGGTTGATCGTGTCGGTCCCCTTCGGGTTCGACGCGTCACCGTGCACCTGCACGCAGTTCTTCTTGAGGTCGCCGAAGGTCTGGCCGAGCTGCTGAATGCACACCTGGTTGGCCGTGGCGCCGGCGGGCTTGCCCTGCGCGATCGGACCGTCCGCGTCGAGCTTCACCTGCTGCGGGAGGTTCGAGTACGGGAGCGCCTTCGAGAAGAAGTTATAGATCGACGTCGGCGTGCTGAGCGCGGGCTGCGGGACGCCAGCGTTGCCGAAGACGTAGACGACGAGTGGGCGGAAGCCCATGTACGTGTTCGTGCCGTCGTTCGCCTCGAGGCAGTTACCGTCGACCGTGCAGTCCGCGACGCCGCACTGGCTCTTCGCGGGCTTGACGCAGTTCGGTCCGGTGTTCATCATGTCGTGCTGGCACTGACAGATGTAGCCTGTGGAGCAGTCTCCGTCCTTGACGCACGCGCTCGTGTCGAACGGGATACCCGCGGGGCCGGCGAACGTCGCCATCGCGGCGTTGAACATGCTGGTGATGCGCGGCGCGGCAGCGTCCATGGCGCCGCCGGCGGAGTTCCAGTCCACGTGGTACTCCTCGCCCGCGTCGCGGCGGATGACGTCGCCGATGCCGATCGAGTACGAGTGAACCTCGCCGTTGGTGTCGGGGTACTTGATCGTCTCGAGACGACCCGTGTAGCCGAGGTTCATCTGCATCTGGTCAAGCAGGTGCGTCGACACGTTCCACGAGACGAACACCTCTGCGTTGTTGCCCCAGTAGCTGCCGTTGCATCCGCCGAAGCCACTCGGGCATCCGCCCTCGAAGCCGTTCGGGGTGGCGTTGCACAGACCACCGCCGAGCGCACCCGGGTCGCCGCTCGGAGGCTGCTCTGCGTCGTCGATCTTGAGGCCTTCCCAGAGATCGCTCTTCGCCATGTCGATGCCAGCGTACTGCCGCGGCGGCTTGAGGGGCTGCGTGAGCATCCACGCCCAGCGCTGACGCTTCAGGTCGGTGCTGCAGAGCGACGTCTTGCTGTTGGTCGGGTAGCCCGCGTCGAACTGCTGGGTACCGAGCGGCGCGAGGATCGCGGCGTCCGGGTAGTTCCAGCTTCCGGCGGCGCCCGCAGGCGACGGGTTATAGGTCTGGTTCGGACCGTCTTCGCAACCAGTCAGGAAGGCGCCCGTGAGGAAAGCGCCAATGCCAATGAGAACCGGAAAAATCGCAGAACGCATATGTTTGCCCCGTGCCCGTGAACTGGCGGCGTGCAGAGAATCGCTTGTCACGGGAGATCGCCCCTCGTGACGGCGCATAAATTATGGGAATCCGCAGGTCACAGAGTTAAAAGGCTGTAACTGTCGTCGCTTTTCTTCGGTCGGGAGCCGCGAAGGACGCAACCAGGGCGGACAAAAACGATAGCCCGCGACGGATATCCGTCGCGGGCCTCATGCGTCCCGTGAGAGGCGCGTCCCGTGAGAGGCGCGGACTACTGGTCGTTCGCGTCGAAGGACGAATCGAAGGACGAGTCGAAGGACGCATCGAACGTGGAGCCATCGAACGAGGCGTCGACCGCAGTGCCAGCGTCGATGTTGCCGCTGTCGCCCGCGCCGCCCGCGTCGCCGGAGCTGCTGTCGTTCGGGACGGAGACGTCGAGCGCGCCTGCGTCGGTGGAGTCCGCCGGGATCTTCGAGCGATCGAAGTCCACTGCGAGCTCACACCCCGCGAGCGCTGCGAACGCGCCGCCAAGGATCATCACGAATACGCCTCTCGCCTGCCGCTGCTTTGACATCGTCGTCCTCTCAGAACCGAATCAACGCGCCGGCGCCGCCGCCATGGGCGTTCACGATGGGCGTGGGTGTGATGGTGAAGCTCGACTTGGTCGACTTGTTTTCCGTGTTGCTCGCGGTCTTCGGCGCAGTCTTGGCGGGATCATTCGTCGCGGCCTTCGAGCCGTTGTCGGAGAGGAAGAGCACGGCGCTGGTCACGCCGAACGTGATCGCGATGCCGAAGCACATGTCCGCGATCAGCGCCTGGTTCTCGCCGTCGTCCGCCTTCTTCGTGCTGGGCGTCTTGTTGAAGTCGCTCTGGCTGCCGAGCGCCGCGACGCCGAAGCCGGTGCCGACACCGGCCGCGAGGATCGCGATGCCACCGGTGACATACGCGGGGATCTTGCTGCGCTCCGGGGGCGGAGGGGGAGGCGGCGGCGGAGGGGGGGGCGGAGGAGGCGGCTCGACCGCCATCACCGGGGGAGGCGGCGGAGGCGGCGTTGCCTTCAGCTCCAGCGTGATTTCTTCCTTGGCCGCGTAGCCCACGTCGAACTCGCGTTCGGCGGGATCGAAGCCCTCGGCGCGCACGGAGATCTTGTGATGACCGGCCGGCAGATCGAGGTCTGCGGGTGCGGGCAGCATCTTGTCGGAGCCGTCCACGGAGATCGTCGCGGTCGCGGGTGTGCCGTTGGGCAGAGCGCCGGTAGCCGTCACCTTCACGTGCGCGGGGAGCGCCTTGATGGCGTCGACGCGGAGCTTGGTGTCCGCGCCCTCGTTCTCCATCTTCTTGGGCACGGCGGCCAGGAACTTCTCGTACGCCGCGACGGCGTCCTGGGGATGGCCCAGGTTGTCCTGTGCCTGGCCGATCCACAGCTGAAGCTCCGGCGCGTCCTTCACTGCGGAGGCCGCCTGGAAATCAGCGAGGGCCGCGGCGTAGTCGTTCGCCTTGAGCTTCTTCTCGCCAGAAGCCGTGAGCGCCTTCGCGTCCGGCGTGGTGCTCGCCGCTGCGCTCGTCGCGGGGGACTTTGGCGCCGCAGGTACCTTGGGAGTGGCGGGCTTGGCAGGGGCTGCCGCTGCTGCCGTGGCAGGCGCGGGCTTCTTGTCCTCCGCGGACGCTATGCGCGTGGTGCCTGGCATCACACCGACAGTGCTCAACGTCATTGCAGTGACGAGCACTGACGCGACGATGGATCGAGAACGAGTCTTCAAGAGTGCCTCCGAAATCCGGGACGAAACTACACCCATATGCTGGCGAGAGCCATAGATTTGCGTGTGACTTCGGTGACAAGTTCGCGCGTCATGCCGTCTCGTGCTGCTTGCCAGGGTCCGCGTCAGGCTCAACGAGCTCTACCAGCACGCCGCCCGTCGCCTTCGGGTGCACGAAGGCCACCTTGTGACCGCGCGCGCCTTTTCTCGGTGCTTCGTCGATGAGCGGCACGCCCAGGCCCTTCAGGAACGCGAGCGCGTCCTCGATACCTTCGACCTCCACGGCGATGTGGTGGATGCCGGGGCCGCGCTTCTCGAGGAACTTCGCGAGCCCCTCGTTCCCGCGCGGCGAGATGAGCTCGATGTTGCTGTCGCCGATGGGAAGCAGCACGGCCTCCGTCTTCTGGGATGCGACGACCTCGCGCTCCTTCGCGACGAGCCCGAACACGCTCTTGTACTTCGCGAGCGACTCGTCGATGTCGGCGACGCACACGGCGACGTGATCGATCTTCTTGATGCGGATCATGGTTCCGAGCCTAGTCGACCTCCGAGCCGCGGGATATGGTGCGCGCGAGAGATGCTCCCGGTTCGCGCACAGATGGCTGCGTTGCTCTACCTCGGTGTCGTGATCGGCGGCTGCCGCGCGCGTTCGCCGTTCGACGAGGAGGGCCCGGTCGCCGTGCGCATCGCGCGTCTTGCTCCATTCGAACGCAAGGCGACGGAGCCGCTGCCCCAGCCGATCGAGCACTGGCTCGGCGACGGCGCGTCCGGCCTCACGGCGGAGCTGGTTCCTCCCGGGCTTCTGACTGGCGGCACTCCCCTGCCCCACTGGGAGGAGCCCACCCGCACGTTCATGGGCTTCCACGAGATCGAGTCGCGCAAGACGAGCGAGAGCCTTGCCCGCGAGCTTGTTGGCTGGGCGCGCGAGGAGACGGCCGACGGAGCCGGCGAACAAGGTGCATCCTGCATGTATCCGGAGTTCGGTCTGGACGTCACGCGCAGCGGCCGTGACAGCGCGAGCGGCGCGAACGACGCGAGGCCCGACGCGCGTGTGCTGGTGTCCCTCGCGTGCGGACAGATCCGCGTCTTCGTCGCGGGGGAGCCGCCACATGACCGCGCGATGAGCGCACGCACGCGCGCCCGCTTCGCCGCCTTCATGGCCCGCGCCTTCCGGAGCGCGCCGTCATGACGAACAAGAAGGAGCGAAGCGGCGCGGGCCGCTACCAGCCGAACGCCGCCATCGCGTGGCTCTACCATCGCTTCTTCTCGAACATCGAGATCGACGAGAGCTGGGCCGAGAGCGTGCGAGACGCGGACCTGCGCGGCACCGTGGTCTACGCACTGCGCAACCTGTCCTTCGTCGACTTCTTCGCGCTCGACTACCTCACGAAGCGGCTGCATCTGCCCGAGATCCGCTTCGCCAATGACCTTGGCCTTTCCGTGCTCGAGCCCATGGGCGGCGGCCTGCGAAACGCGTTCACGAAGAAGAGCAATACGGACCAGGCGGAGGAGCTGGAGAAGACGCTGGACGCGCATGGCTCCGCGGCGCTGTTCTTGAAGCGGCCACCCGCACCGTTCGAGGGACGCCGCGCGCAGAGCGAAGGCGACAAGCTCCTCGCCACCGTGATCCGCGCGCAGCGAAAGAAGCCGGATCACCCGATCCTGATCGTGCCACAGGTGTTCGTGTGGTCGCGCCATCCGGACCTGGCCAAGAGCGACGCGGTGGACATGCTGTTCGGCCCGCGCGAGTGGCCTGGCAAGCTCCGCACGATCGCCCAGTTCCTGATGAACTACCGCCACGTCACGCTCCGCGCGGGAGAGCCCATCGATGTGAGCAAGCTGATCGAGAACGAGGGCGAGCTCACGGACGACGCGCTGGTGCGGCGCCTCACGTACACGCTGCTACGCCGACTGGAGCGCGAGCGGCACGCGGTGCTCGGGCCCATCAAGAAGCCGGACGATCGCCTGCGCGAGGAGGTGCTCCGCAGCCCGAGGCTCCGCAAGGTCATCGCCGACATGGCGGGCGACGGCGAGCACGAGCAACGCGCGATGGGCGCGCGCGCAGAGGAGATGCTCCGCAAGCTCGAGGCCACGCAGGACATCAACGCGCTCAAGGTGATGGAGCTCGCGTTCGACAACAGCGTGAAGCGGATGTACTCCGCGTTCGAGATCGACCACGCCGGGCTCGACCACCTGCGGAAGCTGCTGCGCGACGGCACGCTGGTGCTCCTGCCGAGCCACAAATCACATGTAGATTACATCATTCTGACGTGGGTCTTCTTCACGTCCAAGCTGCCTCCGCCGCTCATCGCCGCAGGTGACAACCTCTCCTTCTTCCCGCTCGGCCCCGTCTTGCGGCGCGCTGGCGCGTTCTTCATCCGCCGTAGCTTCCGCGGCGACAGGCTGTACGGTGCCGTCGTCGACGCGTATGTGCGGCGCATCATCAAGGACGGCTTCCCGATCGAGTTCTTCCTGGAGGGCGGGCGGTCGCGCACCGGCAAGCTGCTCTCGCCGAAGCTCGGCCTCCTGGGCATGGTGGTGGATGCGGCCTCGGGCATGGAGGAGAAGGTGCACTTCTGTCCGATCTCGATCGGCTACGAGCGCCTGGTGGAGGAGGACGCGTACGTGCGCGAGCTCTCCGGCGGCGAGAAGCAGAAGGAGGACGTGAAGAGCCTCGCGGGCACGCTCGAGGTCGCGCTCAAGCGCTACGGGCGCCTCAACATCCAGTTCGGTGAGCCCGTGACACTCGCGGCGATGATGGGCGAGATGGGGCTGCCACGGGGCGCCGTCTCCGACCTGCCGCCTGCGAAGCGAAGGGCCGTGGTCACGCGCCTCGCGCACCGCGTGATGAACGAGATCAACCGCGTGACGGCCGTCACACCGGGCGCGCTCGTGGCGACCGCCGTGCTCACCCACGAGCATCGGGGCATCTCGCATGCGGACCTCTGCGATCGCGTCGTGATGTTCGCGGAGGTCCTGCGCGAGCTCGGCGCGAGGTTCGCGCCCGCGCTCTCTTCTCCGGGCGAGCCGGGCGGCGTCCGTCAGGCCGCGATCATGGACGCGTGCGAGATCCTGGTGAAGGCACGCCGCCTCGAGGCCCACAATCCGGGAGAGCCCGCTGCGCTGCGCCCCAGAGGCACCCGCGGACGCGCAGGCGAGGACGCGATCTACACCGTCGCAGCCGAATCCCGCATCGCGCTCGATCTCTCGAAGAACCTCATCGTTCACTTCTTCCTCGCGCGCGGGCTCTTCGCGAGCGCGCTGGCTCCCGCCTACGAAGGCGCTGCCATGCCGGTCGCCACGCTGCGCGAGCGCGTGCTCTACCTGTCACGCCTCTTCAAGTACGAGTTCAGCTTCCGCGCGGACGCGAGCTTCGAGAAGATCTTCGACGACACGCTCCAGGACCTCTCGCGCGGCGGCGAGATCGCCGTCTTCGACGACCCGACTCCAGGCGGCCTCGGCACGCGCGTGCGCATGGGGCCGCGCGACGAGCACCTGCGGCTCTACGCCTCGGTGCTCCTCAATTTCGTCGAGGGCTATCGTGTCGCAGCACGTAGCCTTGCGCTGCTCGCGAAGACGGAGCTCACGGAGAAGGACCTGGAGAAGCGCGCCCTGCCGCTCGGCGAACGCATGTATCATGCAGATGAAATCGCGCGCCGCGAGGCCGTGAGCCGCCCGCTCTTCACCAATGCGTACGCCGCGTTCGTGGACCAGGGGTACCTCACGCGCGTACGCGGCAAGCTCACGTTGACGGAGAGCTATGCCACGCCGGATGCGCAGAAGACGATCGAGGCGCGGATCGCCTCGTACGTGAGCCGATGATGCGGGGTCACTCGATACGGTGGGCGGCGACCGCGATGTGCACGCTGGGCCTCCTCGTGTGCGGCTGCGTGCATGCGCCCTCGCCGTTTGCGCCGCACCGCGCAGGCTCCGTGGGAACGCCCAGCCGCGGCGTGCTCACCGGGGGTGCGCCGCTACCGGACCAGGGCGCGTCGTACAAGCGGCTGCGTCACAACGATCGCCGCTACGGCCTCCCGCGCTTCGTGGATGCGATCACGCGCGCGGCGGATTCGGTCGCACGCGAGCGCCCTCAGTCCATGCTGGTCGTCGGAGATCTCTCCGCGCCGCACGGCGGTCAGCTCCTGCCGCACCATGCTTCGCATCGCACCGGTCGCGACGCAGACCTCCTCTTCTACGTGACCACCCTCGAGGGCGCGCCGGTGGAGAGCCCGGGCTTCATCTCCGTTGGGCGCGACGGGCTCGCGTTCGACAAGGAGCAGAACCGCTTCCTTCGCCTGGATGTCGCGCGCGAGTGGCTGCTGGTCCGAAGCCTGGTGGACGACGACGCTGCGCGCGTGCAATGGATCTTCGTCCACGACAACGTGCGCGCGCTCTTGCTCGAGTGGGCCGTCGCTCGCAACGAGCCGCCGTACATCCTCCACCGCGCGATGGACGTGATGCTGCAGCCGCATCCCGGCGGCCCGCACGACGATCACGTGCACGTCCGCACCGCCTGCACCGACGAGGAGATCCTCACCGGCTGCGAGCCCACCGGCCCGACGCGCCCGTGGATGGCGAAGGGCACGCACGACAAGCCGCAGGAGACCGCGGAGCTCCTCCGCATGCTCGTCGAGAGCGACGCCCCATGAGCCTCGAGCAAGGATGGCCAAGCTGGATCGCCCAGGACGACGCGGTCACTCTCACCCGTCATGTCGGCATCGACACCGTCGCGCTCGCGTACCTGGATCCCCCGTTCTTCGTCGGCCTCAAGTTCCGCGCGCGCGACAAGGAGCTCGGGGGCGACCGCGCGCACGGCCCCGTCGCGTACTCCGACCAGTGGCCTTCGTTCGACGCATACCTCGATTGGCTCACCGAGCGCGTCGAAGTGGTTCATCGCGCGCTCGCAGGGACGGGCTCCATGTGGCTCCACCTGGACCATCGCGCCGTGCACGACGCGAAGGTCCGCTGCGACGCCATCTTCGGCCGCGAGCGCTTCCTGGGCGAGGTGATCTGGGTGCCCGGCAACGGTGGGCGACGCAAGCATGGTCCGCCGCAGACCCACCAGACCCTCCTGGTCTACACGAAGGGCGAATCGTACACGTGGAACGCGGACGACCCGATGCTCCGCGAGCCCTACGCAGGCACCAGCCAAAAGATGCACTTTACACACAAAGGCGAGGACGGCCGCCCGTACCGCGAGCGCACGATCAACGGCAAGACGTACCGCTACGCGCTCGACCGTGGGCGCGCGCTGGGCAGCGTGTGGAGCGACTGCCCGTCCATGATGGGCAACACGCCGCTCCTGTCGCAGGCCACGGGCTATCCCACGCAGAAGCCGGAGAAGCTTCTCACGCGCATCATCCGCGCGCAGTCGAACGAGGGCGACCTCATCTGCGATCCATTCATGGGCTCGGGCACCACGCTTGTATGCGCGCATGCGCTCGGAAGGCCGTTCTTCGGCATGGACATCGGCGAGCGGTCAGTGACGGTCACGGCGGCGCGGCTCATGGCCGCGGGCGCCACGTTCGGATTCACACCGCAGGCGCCGCAGGAGAGGTCGACGAAGCTGGTGACGGCGACGTCGCCGCCGATAACAACGGCGCTGACGAAAGCCACTCCGAAAAATCCCGCAGAGCGCGCTCGGACAGCGCGGCGTAGCGGTCCCGCTTCTTGAGGCGCCCGTTCGGGTGCGGCGGCATGCATGCCCACGTGATGTTCGAGGGCTGGAACCCGTCCTTCGCGCCGGGCGTCTCGCGTCCCAGGTGCGTGAGCAACCCGCCCAGCGCGGTGGTCTCCGGCGGGCGAGTCACCGTCTCGCCGCGGAGCTTCTGTGCGAGCATCAGCCCGCAGAGGAAGCCGCCGGCGGCGCTCTCGACGTAGCCCTCCACACCGGTGACCTGGCCCGCGAAGTAGAGGTGCGGGCGCGACCTGAGCTGCATCGTTGCGTCGAGCAACCGCGGCGCGTGCAGGAACGTGTTGCGGTGCACGCTGCCCATGCGCATGAACTCCGCCTGCGCGAGGCCCGGGATCATGCGAAGCACGCGCTCCTGCTCCTTGTAGGTCATCTTCGTCTGGAACCCGACCAGGTTGTACGCCGTCATGGCCTGGTCCTCCGGGCGCAGCTGCACCACCGCGAACGGGCGCCTGCCGGTGCGCGGGTTCGTGAGGCCCACGGGCTTCATCGGCCCGAACGCGAGCGTCATCTCTCCGCGCTGCGCCATCACCTCGATCGGGAGGCAGCCCTCGAAGTAGCGCGTCTTCTCGAACTCCTTCGGCTCGACCTTCTCCGCAGAGAGCACCGCGGCGACGAACGCCTTGTACTCCGGTTCGTCGAACGGGCAGTTCACGTAGGCCGCGTCGCCGAGCTCCGCCGCGTCGCTCGCGGACCGCGCCGTCGCGCCTTCTGCCGCGCCTTCTGCGGGCGAATCTTCGATGCTTCCGGACTCGCCCTTGCCCCAGCGGGACTGCTTGAAGACGACGTCCCAGTCGATGCTGTCGGCGGCGACGATCGGCGCGATCGCATCGAAGTACGCAAGGTGCTTCTCGCCGACGATGTTCTGAAGCTCGGTGGCGAGCTCATCGCCCGTGAGCGGGCCCGTGGCGACGATCACGGGGTGGTCCGCCGACGACCCGGGAATGCTGGTGACGATGCGGTGCTCGAGGGTGATGTTCGGATGCTTCTCGATGGTCTCCGTGATCGTGCGCGAGAACACGTCGCGATCGACCGCGAGCGCGCCGCCAGCGGGGACCTTCGCGATGTCCGCCGAACGCAAAATGAGCGAGCCCGCGCGCCGCAGCTCCTCCTTCAGCAGCCCCACCGCGTTGACGAGCGCCGCGCCGCGCAGCGAGTTGCTGCACACGAGCTCGCACAGCGCATCCGTGTGCTGCGCGGGCGTGCGGCGCAGAGGCTTCTGCTCCACCAGCCGCACCTTGATGCCGCGCTCCGCGAGCTGGAACGCCGCCTCACAACCCGCAAGCCCAGCGCCGATGATCTCTACTTCCACACCCCCGCTCTAGCACCAAGTCATCGGCCCCAAGGCGGTTGTGCCGCCAGCGGCGATTGTATGGCGCTTGCATTCAATGAGGTCCGATTCATACGCATTACGCCTTCTATCGACAGGGCGTCGGACCCGTGTGGTTTCCGGCCCAATAAATTTCGATCGCGCCATGTCACAAAGGGCAGGGAGTGTCAGACTGTCTTGTCTGGATGACGATGTCTTCGCTTCTGGTGCCTGCTCGGTTGCTGGAATTGCGCCGGTTTCTTCGCCGAAGGCTCCCCGCCGATCTGGTGGACGACGTGGCGCAATCGGCCGCCTGTGAGGCCTGGGCTGGACGGCACAAGGCGCGCGGCGAGGGCTTCCTGTTCGGCGTGGCCCGGCACGAGGCCTATGACGCCTTGCGCGCACGCGGCCCATGCGCAGGAGGCCCATGCGCAGGAGGCCCCGAGGTCGCGGAGCGTTCACTCCCCGAAGGAGCCGCCGATGGGCAGATGGACCCCAGCGCCGCTCCGGCTGTCCCCGCGACGAGCCTCGCGCACGCAGAGCTTTCAGAGGTGCTCGACTACGTGGAGGCGCGGCCTCACCTGCACGATCCGCTGAAGTGGCTCGTCCGCGAGCACGAGGGCGACTCCTTCGAGGACATTGCCGTCGAGCAGGGGCTGTCACCCGCGGCGGTTCGCCAGCGCGTGTCCCGCCTTCGTCGCGAGCTCCGCGTCGCCTTCGCAGTGGTGATGACCGCAGTCATCGCGATCGGGGCGATCGCCGCGGCACGCCACGCAACCGACGGCGCCGTGGCGTTCGGGTTCGCGCCCGTTCCCGTTCCCGTTCCTATCCCCCCCAGCCCCCAGCTCGCGCCGGCGATCGGTGAGAGCGCGTCCGACGGCCTCTCCGACGAGTGGCTGACTGGCTCGTGGAAGGTTGCGTCCACCACGGACCCGCGCGTGCTCCCGTTCCTCGGCGCGCGCATCGACCTGTCGCCGGACCACGCTGAGATCTCCCTCAACGGGTGGCGCAAGGCGACCACGTTCAGCCGCCACGGCACGCAGGCAGACGTCGCGGTTTCAGGTCACGTTGCAGGTAAGACCGAGTCCGTCACGCTTCAGGCTGTGCCGCGAGGTCTGCGCATCGAGGGCCCGTTCGGGTCCGCGCTTCTGACACGCATCCAGTAGCGTGAGTAGCGTGAGTAGCGATGTCACGATCCGTCGCCCCTCCGGGACGAAGGAGCATGTGGAGTCTCCTGGTTCGTTCTGGATTCGCGGGCAAGGCTCGCCGCGTCTTCGCCACCGCGCTCTCCCCCGTTGCCGCCGTATTGTGCGCGGCCGTACCGCTCCTCGCATGCGTGTCCGTCGCGCAGGTGAAGCAATCCGCCGTGGACGCCGCCATCTCGACCGCGGCGCCACGGCCATCATCACCTGCCTCGCCGCCCGCCGCCCTCGCGGGCTATTCGCTGTTCGCGGGTGACTTTCACACGCACGTCTCGCCCCCCGACGGTCCGCCGCACGTGGTGCGCGGCATGCACGAGACCGTGGTGCTGGCGAGGAAGGAGCATCTGGATTTCGTGGTGCTGACACCACACACCTGGTCGCGCTTCTTCCTCTCCGCACCCATGCGTGCGCAGGTCATCGCCCACAGGAACGAGATGCGCCGCGCGCTCGCGGCAGAGGACATTGGAGGCGTGCTCTTCGTAGTGGGTGCAGAGTACACGGACGGCGCATACGGCCACGTCGGCATGGCGTTCGGCGATCTCGATCGGACGCTCGCGGAGGTGCCTGTTGCAAGCGCGAGCGCCCATGCGGATGCATTCTTCGAGCACTATGTGGCGAACGGCGGGCTGCTCACGGTAAACCATCCGCTGGTCGGGCCGATCGACTCGGCGTTCGAGATGGCGCGCGCGGATCTCTCATGGCGCATGTACACGGCGCCAGACCAGGCGTTTCCGCCCGAGGTGCGCGCCGTCACGCGCCTCTCGTTCTCCTACGAGGCGTACAACACCACCGCGACCGAGCTCCGCGATCGCATCCTCCTGTCCGATCGTGACCTGACGTTGCGCGCGACCCTCGCGCTCTACGACGGCAAGATCGAGCGCGAGAAGCGGCGCATCACCCCTGTGGGCGGCTCGGACAGTCATAGCCACTACCTGCGCGCCACCACGTTCGTCGCGGCGCGCGCGCTCACGGAGCCGGCGTTGCGCGAAGCGATCCAGGCGGGGCGCACGTGCATCCGGAGCGCGGATGCGTGCACGCTGGAGGCTCGTGTTCCGGGCGGCGCGTTCGTCGGTGTCGGCGGCGCGCTCGCGGACGCGAACGGCGTGGTGGAGGTGCGCGCACGGGGCAGCAACATCGCCGTGTTCGCATCGGGTACGCAGGTCGCGACGCCCGCGTCGGGAGAGATCGCCCGAGTCGCGGTCGCGCGCGATCGGTGCGTAGCCGTACGCGCCATGGTCGGGGACGGATATTCGGCGCCGATCTACGTGAACTGCGGCCTCTGAAGCGCGAAACGCGCGAAAAAAAAGCCAGAGTGCGACCTGGCCCGCTGACCGCCAGTCGAGAAGACTTCACACGCGCTCGACGGCGACGACTCCTTGCACCTTCGAGAGGGACTTCATCACGTTCTTCAGCTGGTTCAGATCCGAGCAGACGAAGGTGAACACGTTCACCGCTTTTCCGTCGTCACCTGCGCGACAGTTCGCTTCGCTGATGTTGATGCCCAGCTCGTTGAACGTCTGACCTACCGTGGCGAGGATGCCCGGGCGGTTCGCCGTCATGATCTTCAGCTGCACGGCGCGGTTGATCTTCGCCTTGGAGTCCCACGCGATCTCCACGCGGCGCTCCGGGTCCGTGTCGAACGCCTTCTGACAGCCGCGACGATGGATGGTGATGCCGCGGCCGCGCGTGATGAAGCCGAGGATGTCGTCGCCGGGGAGCGGATTGCAGCAGCGCGCGTAGCGGACGAGGACGTCGTCGATGCCGTTGAGGCGGATGCCCCCCTCGTCGCGCTTGATGACCTTGCGCACGAGGCCCGCGAGGCGTCCTTCACGCAGCTGCTCCGGCGGCTGGCTTGCTGCTCCGTTCTCCTGCGGCGGCGCGACCACGTGCACGACGTCGCGCGGATCGATCTTGCCGTAGCCGATCCCGATGAGCAGCTCCTCCTGCGTGCCGACCTTCAGCGACTCGAAGCACTTGCGCTGCTCGTTGTCGTTCTTCATGAACTTCGAGAACGAGATCTGTGATTTCTGGAACTCGCGCTCGAGGAGCTCCCGACCAAGCCGCAGCGACTTGTCGCGCTGCTCTTGCCGCAGGAAATTGCGGATCTTCGCGCGCGCGCGCGTGGTGCCCACGAAGTCCAGCCAGTCCTTGCTCGGCGCTTGATTGGGCGACGTGACGATCTCGATGACGTCACCGTTGCGCAGCTTGTAGCGCAGCGGCTCGAGCTTGCCGTTCACGCGCGCGCCCGTCACGTGCTCACCGAGCTGCGAGTGGATGCTGAACGCGAAGTCGACCGGCGTGGCGCCGCGCGGGAAGACGCGCACCTCACCCGTGGGCGTGAAGACGTAGACCTCGTCCTGGAAGAGGTCGACCTTGACGCCTTCGAGGAACTCGGCCGGATCCTTGAGATCCTTCTGCCACTCCATGAGCTGACGCAGCCAGCCGAATTTCTCGGCGTCTTGTTGAGCGATGCCGCCGCCGCCCTTCTCCTTGTATTTCCAGTGCGCGGCGATGCCCTGCTCGGCCACCCGATGCATCTCGCTCGTGCGGATCTGCACCTCCACGCGCTCGCGGCCGGGGCCGATCACGGTCGTGTGGAGCGACTGGTACATGTTCGGCTTCGGCAGCGCGATGTAGTCCTTGAAACGGCCCGGCACCGGCGTCCACTTGGAGTGGATGACACCGAGGGCCGCGTAGCAGTCGCTCACGCTCTCGACGCAGACCCGGAACGCGATGATGTCGTAGATCTGCTCGATCGTGGACTCCTGCTGCTTCATCTTCCGCCAGATGGAGTAGTTGTGCTTCGCGCGGCCCGTGACGTCCGCGGCGAAGCCCTGCTCCGCGAGGCGCGACGACAGCGTCTTGCAGACGTCGGCGATGTAGCGGTCGCGCTCCTTCTTCGTCTTCTGGACGGCGTTCGCGACCTCCGTGTAGCCGTCGGGGTCGAGCCAGCGGAACGAGAGATCTTCGAGCTCGCTCTTGAACGCCTGGATTCCGAGCCGATTCGCGAGTGGAGCGTAGATCTCCATGGTCTCGCGCGCGATGCGCTCCTGCGCCTCCGGCTTCATGTGCTCGAGCGTGCGCATGTTGTCGACGCGGTCGCACAATTTCACCAGCAGCACGCGGATGTCGCGGGCCATGGCCACGACCATCTTGCGGAAGTTCTCCGCCTGGCGGTCTTCCTTGGACGTGAAGTTGATCTTGGAGAGCTTGGTGACGCCGTCGACCAGCTCTGCGATCTCGCCGCCGAACTCGCGCTCTATGTCAGCGGTGGTGGCGAGCGTGTCCTCGACGACGTCGTGGAGGAGGCCGGCGCAGATGCTGGCGGTGTCCAGGCGCAGGTCGGCGATGATGCCCGCGACGGACGCGGGATGTATGAAGTAGGGGTCTCCCGATTTGCGCAGCTGCCCGTCGTGGGCCTTCGCGCTGTACTCGTACGCGCGCCCGATGAGCTTTGCGTCCACGTTCGGCTGGTAGATACGAACGCGTCCGATGAGATCTTCAACGTTGACCATGAAAAAAAACGCC
Source organism: Myxococcales bacterium (assembly GCA_025355005.1). GTDB lineage: Bacteria > Myxococcota_A > Polyangia > Polyangiales > Polyangiaceae > JANXLV01. The sequence continues at coordinate 22,356 of JANXLV010000240.1, forward strand.
TAAGCTCCAACATAATAACGCGATCGCACTAGCGCCATCGCACTCATTTCATGGCCTCTCTTTACGTGCATTTTCCCTGGTGCCTCGCGAAGTGCCCCTACTGCGACTTCGTGAGCTATGCCGTGTCAGGCGATGGACGGGAGACGATCGACCACGCCGGCTACGCGGACGCGGTGCTCCGCGAGCTCACCGTGCGCTCCGGAGACGCCGAGTTCGGACGCGCGCGGATCGCCACGATCTTCTTCGGCGGCGGCACGCCCAGCCTCTGGAGCGCTGTTGAGCTCGGCCGGGTGCTCGCGGGCATTCGCGCCGCGTTCGACGTGGACGCGGACGCCGAGATCACGGTGGAGTGCAACCCCACCTCGCTCGACAAGGAGCACGCGCTGCGGCTCCGGGACGTGGGCGTGAACCGCCTGTCCGTCGGCGTGCAGGCGCTCGACGACAAGGAGCTCGCGTATCTGGGTCGCCTGCACGACGAGAAGGGCGCGCTCGCCGTGCTGTCGAGCGTGGTGGACATTCCGGGGCTGCGCGTGTCGGGCGATCTGATCTTCGGGTTGCCGGACCAGACCGCGGAGACAGCGCAGAGCCACGCGCGGCGGCTCGCGGACATCGGGCTCTCGCACATGAGCTGCTACGAGCTGACCATCGAGCCCGGCACGCGCTTCGGTGAGCTCGCAAAGCGCGGACGTCTTCCGCGTGCAGACGACGCGCGCGTCATCGAGAGCTTCCTCGCGATCGACGAGCTCCTCACGTCACGCGGCCTCCGCCACTACGAGATCTCGAACTACGCGCGGCCCGGGCAAGAGGCGCGACACAACCTGGGCTACTGGCGCGGCGAGCCTTACGTCGGCGTGGGCACCGCGGCCTACGGCTTCCTGCGCGCGCCCAACGATGATGCGCAGGGGGCGCACGGCTTCCGTTACCGCAACGAGCCGCTGCCCGCTAAATACATGCAACATACACCCTTGTCGGCGACCGGCGCGGAGGCGGAGCCGCTGGACGCCGAGACCATGCTCCGCGAGCGCATCATGCTCGGGCTGCGGATGGCGGACGGAATGAACGTCACCGCGGCAGAGAAGGATCTCGGCGTGACGTTCATGACGAAGGAGCGCACGAAGGACCTCGCGTGGCTGCTCGAAAAGGGGCGGGTCGTGCGGGTCGACGAAGGCGGCGACGTGCTGCTTTCTATCCCGAAGGAGTCGTGGCTCTTCGCGAACGACACGGCGGCGCGCCTCTTCTGAACAAAACAGAAACGTGTGGACTGTGGATTCATTTCCGTTTTCGTTTCTGCGTAAACAGCGTCGCATGGCGTGAGAGCCGCCCGTCAGGCAAGGCTTCGAGCGAGCACGGAGCGGAACGGACTCTTGTCCGTGAGCACCGCGCGCAGCTCGAAACGAAGCATGGCGGGATGGCCCTCGCGCCAGGCGATGCTGTTTTAGGCGCGGAAGAAGGAGAGCAGCGCGTTGCCGTAGCGGTTCACGAGGGACGGCCCCACGCCGCTGACGGTGGACAGCTCGTCGACACTGGATGGCTTCGCGGCCACCATCGCCACGAGCACGCGGTCCGAGAAGATGCGGAACGCGGGCACGCCGAGCCGCCTTGCCTCCGCGGCGCGGAACGTACGAAGCGCGACGCCCACAGGTCCGGCGTCGGCCACCGACACACGACCTCCGGTGGCGCCGTTCGCGCGCGGCGCTCTCGTCTTTCTCGTGCGGCGCTCGCGGTTCGGACGATCGGCGCGCGCACGGCTGCGGGCGGCGGGCGCGGGCGCCGCATCGAGCATGATCTGCGAGACGTCAGGCAGGTCCGTCTCGGCTCCCACCACCGTGACTCGCTGGAACGTGATCGTCTTTCCGTCCTTCTCCATGAAGTCATCACGCAGGCGGACCCAGCCGGCGCGCGCAAGCCCGCTCACCAGCCGAACGATCTCGCCGCGCGAAAGGTCCTCGGACACATCGCGATGCAGCTGGCCCATGGTGAGATCACGCGGCGCGACGGCTCGGAGCGCACGGAGCACCTGCCCTAGCCGCACCTGCTCGTCCGCGGTGGCGACGGAGAGCTCCTCCGCGAGGCGCGAAGCAGGCGCGCACACATCGCACGTTCCGCAGGGATTTCCCGCGTCGTTGCGATCGCCAAAATGCCGCACCAGGCTCTGCATGCGGCAGCCCGCGCTCGTGGCGTAGGCCTGCATCTTCGTGAGCTGCTCGCGCTTGTGCGCCACGTGCCGCGCGTAACGACCGCGGAACGCAAGGCCCTCCGGCCCCGGCGCACGCGCCACGAGATCGCCCCTGAGGACCGCGCCGCCGTGCACCCAGAGCTTCTCGAAGGCCTTCTCGTACGCCTCCATGGAGAGCCGCGACTGACGCTGCACCTCCGCGAACGGCTGGAACTCGTCGGTAAGAGCGGACCAGATTTTTACGAGGTCTGCCTCGTCGGGGTGATCGCGCTCGAAGAAGAACTCGTGCGTCTTCGTGTCCTGGAATCCGTGCAGCATGATCGCGCGCGACGGCAGCCCGTCACGGCCGGCGCGGCCGATCTCCTGGTAGTAGCCCTCGATCGTCGCGGGGAGCGCCGCGTGGATCACGGTGCGCACGTCCGCCTTGTCGATGCCCATGCCGAACGCGGTGGTGGCCACGATCACGTCCGCCTTGCCCGACAGGAACGCGGACTGCGCCTTGTCGCGCACCGATGCTGACAGGCCAGCATGGTAGGTCGCTACGCGCCCCCTCTTGCCTAGCAGCTTGGCGAGCGACTCCGCCTCTTTTCGCGTGGGCGCGTACACGATCGCCGGACGCTGCTCCCGATCCCCGAGCAGGCGAAGGATCACGTCCGCGCGCGCCTTCTTCGAGCGCTCCAGCACCTCCACCGCGAGGTTTTCGCGCCGGAAGCCGCGGATGAATCGCGCACAGTCCGTGAGCCCGAGCTCCTTCGCGATGTCATCCTGCACCTCCGGCGTCGCGGTCGCCGTGAGCGCCACGATCGGCGCGGGACGAAGCAGTGGCAGACGCTCACCGAGCATGCGGTAGTCGGGCCTGAAGTCGTGCCCCCACTGCGAGATGCAGTGCGCCTCGTCGATGGCCACGAGGGTGGGCTTCCGCCGCGCGAGCATCTCCGGAAAGCCGGGGACGCGCAGCCGCTCCGGCGCGATGAAGAGAAAGTCCAGGTTGCCCGCGAGGTAGTCCACGCACGCCGCGCGCGACTCGGCGCGATCGCGGCCGGAGTGGATGCGGGCGGCGCGCAGCCCGATCGCCAAAAGCTTCGCGACCTGGTCCTCCATGAGCGCGATCAGCGGGCTGACGACGAGCGTGGTTCCACCGCGAGCCATGCCGGGCAGCTGATAGCAGAGCGATTTGCCGGCGCCGGTGGGCATGACGAGGAGGACGTCGCGACCAGAAGCGACGGCGGAGCAGACGGCTTCCTGAGCGGGACGGAAGGAGGAGAGGTTGAACGGAGAGCGGAGGAGGGAGTGGAGGGAGGATGGAGAGGGAGAGGGCAAGGGCAAGGGCAAGGGCAAGGGCAAGGGCGACAAAGACATCGACATCGACATCGACATCGACTTCGACTCTGACGTTGACCCTTCCCTTTCCCTTGATCTTGGCGTGGGGGGGTTGTTCTTTGCTCCTCCGACTACCTCCGTGACGTACCGCTCGATCTCTCTCATGAAGCCATCGAAGTCTCGCTCGCCTCGTTCGATTCCGGACAGCTTGGACTCCCACTCTCCTGTCATCGCGGGGCTCTTCACGTGCGGGTGCACGCGGGCGATCAGCGCGGTGCCTTTGTCGGTGGCTCGCAGGGTTCGGCCTTCGCGGGTGACGTAGGCGCGCGTGAGGAGTGTCTCCAGGATGGCAGCCCGCGTGGCCGCGGTGCCGAGGCCTTTTTCGCGCATGGCCTCGGACATCTCGCGCTCGTCCAGCGTTCGCCCCGCGGTCTCCATGGCGGTGAGCAGCGTGGCGTCCGAGAGGTGCGGCGGCGGCTCCGTCTGCTTCGACACGATCTTGGCTTCCGCTACACGACGCTCTTCACCCGTAACGAGCCCGCCGGGCAGCAGCGGGGTGATGTCCTGTGTGCGGCGCGGACGCTCGGCGATCTTCCAGCCCACCTGCTCCACCGACGTGCCCGACGACAGGTACCGATCCACGTGACCCGGCGACGTGATCATGGTGGTCACGTGCGTCACGCCGAGCACGTGCTCGTCGTGGTATGCGGAGACCAGGCGCCGACACACGAGGTCGTAGATGTTTTGCTCGTCATTCGGGAGCGCGCTTTGCGGCGACGTCTCGGTCGGGATGATCGCGTGGTGATCACCGACCTTCGCATCGTCCACGAATCGCTTGCCCAGCGGGCGCGTACCAGTTCCCGGCGCCATGATCGCGCCGTAGCTCCGAGTGATCGCGGCGGCGACGCTGGGCAGTGTGGCTTCGACGTCCTTCGAGAGGTGACGGCTGTCAGTGCGCGGATAGCTCACGAGCTTCCACCGCTCGTACAGGCTCTGCAGCACGGTCAGCGTGCGCTGCGCGGTGAGCCCGAAGATGCGGTTCGCGTCGCGCTGAAGCTCCGCCAGGTCGTAGAGCTGCGGAGGCGGGATGCGCCGCACGTCGCGCCGGACCTCCCCGACCACCGCGCTGGACGCCGGATCACACGCACGCGCACGCACGCGCTCCGCTTCCTCTCCGTCCGCCGGAAGACGCGGCGCCGTCGCCTTCTCGCGCGGGTCCCGTACGTCGCGCGTGTAGCGGCCCTGGTACGCGGCCGCCGCGGAAGCCGCCGCGAAGGTCGCCAGCACCTCCACGTAGTGCTCGGGGACGAACGCGGTGATCGCCTGATCGCGCGCGACGATCATCGCGAGCGTGGGGGTCTGCACGCGCCCCACGGAGAGCAGATCGTCATGGACCAGGCTGTAGGCCCGCGACAGGTTCATGCCGACGAGCCAGTCCGCACGGCTCCGCGCGCGTGCCGCAGCCGCGAGCCTGTCGAAGTCCGCGCCGGGCCGCAGCGCGGAGAAGCCCGCGCGGATGGCATCCGGTGTCAGCGAGGAGATCCACAAGCGACGCACCGCCTTCTTCGCGCCCGCGCTCTCGTAGACGTAGCGGAAGATGAGCTCCCCCTCCCGCCCGGCGTCCGTGGCGCAGATGACGTCACCGATGTCGCGAGAGCGAAGCAGCTTCTTCACGACGGCGAACTGCTCACGCGTGCTCTCGCCCACCTTGAGCGGCCACTCCTGCGGCAGCATGGGGAGCTCCGACAGGCTCCACCGCTTCCACGCCGGGTTCATCTCGTGTGGCTCCCCGAGCGCGACGAGGTGCCCGATCGCCCACGTGACGACGTACCCGTTGCCCTCCAGGAGCCCCTGCCCGCGCTGCGTCGCGCCGAGCACGGCCGCGATGTCCCGCGCGACGCTTGGCTTCTCCGCAATGACGAGTGTCCTTTTAACGGTGCTGCTCATCGAGGAGTGAACGCATGTATAGCTTACGGTCTGCGGTTCTGTCTGCATCGGTCACCGAGCGCGATGCCTAGCTAGCCGTGTGCCACCACCGTTTCAGGGAAATTCAAGCCGATCGTAAACAATGTGGCTGACCGCGGTCAGACTGCGGCCGACCGCCTTTGACCGGGAGCCACGAACCACAATCTCGTCGGCCGTCACTCCTTCGTTGCTGTGGAGATACCGGGCTCGGGTTGGCCGCCCATGGCTGGCGTTGTCTGCTGGTACTGCAGGGTCTTGGTGTCCGCCGTGAAGTCGTAGACGCTGCCATCGTCGAGCGTGAGCTGCGTGGCGCTCTTCGTGTAGTTGTTCATGCCCGCCTGGCCGCCCGTGATGGTGACGCTGCAGTCGCAGTGATCGACGTCGGCGCCGTCTGCGCAGGACGCTCCTGGCAGTTGGGTCGCGAGGAGCTGTCCAAGGGCCGCGCACGGTTGGGCCTGGAACTGCGCCGGGAAGCAGGTCCTGGCGACTGTGAGGACGAGGTTCGAGGTGGTGACGACATTGCGTGCGACCTGCGTGGCCGTGAAGATGACGCGGCCCTGGACCTTGCCCTTCGCGCTCTTGATAGTCGGCTTTTCTGCGCCCATGCATGCGGACGCCAGGCTCGTCAGCATGGTCGTGTCGATACACGCGGCCGTGTAGTCCCAGGTGCCGATCGGATCGCCGCCCATCGCGCTGAACGCCGGGCAGTTGTCGAACTGGATGTCCACCGCCGGAGGGAGGCCAGCGTCCTTCGAGCCGCCTGCGTCCACGCCGCCGCCGCCACCAGAGTCGGCACCACCGCCGCCCGCATCACCACCGCCGCCGCCCGCATCACCACCACCGCCGCCGGCGTCCGTGTTCCCGCCCGACGTCGTCGAGCCACCACACGCCGCAGCCAACACGAGCACCAAGGAAGCGCATAGAAGACGTTTCAAGACATCCCGCCTTTCAGTTGGTCGGGTTGCACGAGCGCTTCGCGCTGCGGGGTCTCCGACATGTTCACGCATGGATGATAGCACCGTTAACGCGGGGCCCCAGGCGTGCTATTTCGGGCCACATGAGCCACGATCTTCGTCTCGCGATCGCCACCACCGTCGCCATCATCGCTGGCGCTACCGTCGCTGGCAACGCGACCGCGGCGCCGACGACCCCGCCCAACACGACCACGCCCGCGCCGAAGAGCGGCCCTGTCTCCTCGCCCGCTCCCGCGACCGGCCCCGCGCTAGCAGCACCGGCCGCCGCGCCTGCCGCTGCTCCGGCCCCCGCGTCTGGCGACAAGGTCGCTGCCGTGAAGCTCGACGTGCGACGCGAGACGCTCGACAACGGCCTCCGCGTCATCATGTCGGTGGATCACACCACGCCGACCATCGCGGTCGACGTGGTCTACGACGTGGGCAGCCGCAACGAGGAGCGCGGGCGCGCAGGCTTCGCGCACCTCTTCGAGCACATGATGTTCCAGGGCTCGAAGAACGTCGCGCGCGGCGAGCACTTCAAGCTCATCTCCGCACACGGCGGCGCAATGAACGGCACCACGAACGAGGACCGCACGAACTACTTCGAGATGCTGCCTGCCGGTGAGCTCCCGCTCGCGCTCTGGCTCGAGGCAGACCGCATGCGATCGCTCGACGTCTCTCAGTCGAACCTGGACAACCAGCGCCAGGTCGTCGAGGAGGAGTACAGGATGCGCGTGCTCAACGCTGCGTACGTGCCCTCGTACATCCGTCTGTCGGAGCTCGTGTTCCAGGGCTACTGGCCGTACGAGCACGCCGCGATCGGCACCATGCCCGACCTCGAGGCCGCGCAGCTCCAGTGGGTGCGCGCGTTCCACGACGCGTACTACGCGCCGAACAACGCGGTGCTCGCGATCTCTGGCGACATCGACGCCGACAACACGCTCATGCTCGTGAAGCGCTTCTTCGGCGGCATCGCGAAGCAGCCCAGCATTCCGAAGTACGAGCCGCCGCCGATGCCCGCGCAAGCTGCGCCGCGCAACGCCGTCATGGAGGACGAGCACGCGAAGCTCGCTGCCGTCATCGACGCCTGGCCGATCCCGCCAGCGCGCGACAAGGATCACTACGCGCTCGAGCTCGCATCCATGGTCCTGACGGACGGCGAGAGCTCGCGTCTCTACAAGAACCTGGTGCGCGAGCGCAGTGTCGCGGCCGACGTGAGCTCCGGAACGGACGACCACCGCGGGCCCGACATGTTCACGCTCACGGCGCGCGTCGCCGGCAAGGCGAAGCCGGACGACGTGCACAAGCTCCTCCTCGCAGAGGTCGACAGGCTCGGCAAGGCTGGCCCCACGGACGCGGAGCTCGCCAAGGTGAAGAGCCGCATCAAGACGCAGTTTCTGATGGGCCTGCAATCCAACATCGCGCGCGCGCAGCGCCTCGCGGAGTTCGAGCTCTATCATGGCAACGCGGAGCTCCTGAACTCGGAGCTCGACAGGTACCTCGCCGTCACTGGCGCCGACATCAAGAAGGCCGTCGCCACCTACCTGGTCCCGACGAAGAGCACCCATATCGACGTGAAGCCGGCGCCCGAGAAGCCCGCAGAAAAGCCGGCGGACAAGCCTGCAGAGAAGCCAGTCGCCGCGCCCGCCCAGCCTGCGTCCACGCCCGCAACGGAGAAGAAGTGATGAGCCGAAACGCCCCGTTCTCCACACTCGCCGCGCTCGCCTTGTCCATGGCCGCATGCGGCGGGCCTCAGGTCGATTCGAAGCCACTCCACGCCGACCTGCCGAACCATGTCCTCTCCACGCCTCCGAAGGCGAAGGGCAAGTCCGCTGCGCGTGAGAGCGCGCCCACGTCGCTCAGCCAGAAGGAGAGCGTGATCCCCAAGCCGACGCGCAAGACGTTGCCGTCCGGACTCTCGGTCGCCGTGCTCGAGTCGCACGCGCTCCCGATCGTGCAGCTGCGCGTCCTCATCCACGCGGGCAACGGCTACGGCGCGCCCGCGGTCGCAGAGGTGACCGCCGACCTCCTGAAGGACGGCGGCGCGGGCAACTGGACCAGCGCGGAGGTGCTGCGTCGCGTGGAGACCATGGGCGGCGATCTCGGCGTCGGCGTGCGCACGGACGCGACGGTGCTGTCGCTCGCGGTTCCGAAGGACAAGATGAAGGAGGCGCTCTCGATCCTGGGAGAGGTCGCCAGCGCTCCTCGCTTCGACGCGACGGAGCTCGGCAAGCTGAAGGAGCGGCTCGTGGACGAGGCGGAGTCGCGCGCACGCCAGAGCGGTGGCTTCACCGCGCAGCGCGTGGCATTCAGCACGTTCTACACCGGCACGTACAGCCACTACGACGTGCTCGCGAGCGAGGTGAAGAAGGTCTCCGCGAAGGACGTCCAGGACTTCCACAAGAAGTTCTACGTTGCGAAGAACATGGAGGTCGTGGTCGCCGGTGACGTGGACCCCGAGTCCGCCGCGAACGAGGTAGCGAAGGCGTTCGGCAAGCTGCGCGGAGACGCGGCGCCGGAGGTCACATTTCCCGCACCGAAGGCCGTGGAGAAGCGGCGCGTGATCATCGCGGACCGTCCGAAGAGCGTGCAGAGCGACATCTACGTCGTCGGCATCGCGCCGGAGCGCAAGAGCCCCAAGTTCCCGGCCATGCGCGTCGCGAACCAGGTCCTTGGTGGCGGCGTCGCGGGGCGCCTCTTCGCGGATGTACGCGAGAGCCGCTCGCTCGCGTACTCCACGGGCTCGCAGATCATCGACGTCGCGCACGGGCCGATGCTCACGTTCGCCACGGCGGGCACGCAGACGCCGAAGACCGTGGATGCGGTGCAAGGGCTGCTCGACAACCTGACCAAGATGCAGGGCGGCGTCACGGCCGCAGAGAACGACGGCGCGCGCCGCTACCTCGCGGACATCTTCGCGGTGCGGCTGGAGACGCTCGGGGCGCTCGCGGATCTCTACGTCGCGAAGGACACGATCGGTCTGCCGGACGACTACTACGACGGCTACAAGAAGGAGCTCCGCGAGATGACCATCGAGGCGACGAACGCCGCCGCGAAGGAGCTCTTCGATCCGGCCCGCGTCGTCGTCATCGTCGCGGGCGACGCGTCCGTGATCGCCGAAGGTCTACGCAAGTTCGGGGAGGTCACCGTGACGAACCCCGAGGCCGACTTCGCCGTGACGAAGACGCTGCCGGCGGCCACGCCCTGAGTCGGTCGACGTCGACTGACCGTGGTCAGCAGCGGTCGACCATGGTCGGCAGATGCTCTTCGGCTTGTAGCCTTCCACCACGCGATCCTGCATGCGCGGGCGTGGCATGGGCGTTGCTCGGAGCGGTGCTACACTCGGAGAAGACGATGAGCGATCTTACGACGAAGGTATTGATCCAGATTCGTGACGAGATCAAGGGCACGCGCGACGATCTCAACACACGGCTCGACGCGACCAATTCGCGGCTCGACGCGACCAATTCGCGGCTCGAGGTCCTGGGGCGGCGTCAGGTGGAGTCGGACGTTCGCGTAGGTACAGAGCTGGTGGGCGTGCGGAACGCGGTCGAGCGGGTCGTCGAGCTCCTGCGCATCGATCGATCGTTGCGCCACGACATGGACGACCTGAAGGAGCGCGTCGCGAAGCTCGAGCGCAAGACCGGATAGGCTACTGCGGGAGCTCGGAAAGCAAGCCGGCGAGCTGAGGGCCGCGGCGGTGATGCTCCTCAGCGAGAGCCAGGCGCGGGCGGCGACTCGCGCCCAAGCGCGCGTGAGTCAGAGCCCGATGATGAGGCGGTAGCCGAGCGCAGTCTGGATGCCGCGCATGTTGACGCTGGCGACGTCGCGAGAGGCCACCGTCGTGGCGCGATAGCCGCCTTCCAGAAACGCGGCGCCTGGGCCGACCTTGACCTCACCGCCGATGAGGCCGGTGAGGCCGAGGACCTTGGCGCTGCCCTGATCGACGCTGCTCGCCAGGTGATCGCCGACGAGGTGCGAGAAGCTCGCGCTCTCGAAGAGGGCCTCCGGCGTGACACCGAGGTACGGCCGGAAGCGGCTTTCGTAGGTGCCGTAGCGATACTGGAGCGGCAGTCCGATCGAGAACGCATGCAGCTGGCCGACGGCGACGCGGCCCGCGGTGTTACCGCTCGCGTCCGCCGCAGAGAACTCCTCGCGGAAGTAGCCCTCGAGACCGCCGTCGATGCCGAGCGAGATGATGCCGGGCCCGAGTCGCAGCGAATAGCCCGCGCCGATGCGGCCGCGCCCGCCGCTCTGCTGGAGCCCGTTGTTCACGAAGCCTGCGCCGCCGTCGGCATGGATCTCGAGCGCGGCCTTCGCCTCCTCCGCGATGGGACCGGTCGGCTTCTTGTCGCCTTCGACCTTGTCCTTCGGCGGCTGGTCGAGCGTCACCGTGATCACGGGGCTGTTCTCGTCACCGACATGGACTGCGAAGCCGAGCTGCGCCGCGCCGTGCTTCCAGCGCGCAGGCGCCTTGTAGGTCCCGGGGGCGCCCGCCGACACGAACACGCCGATGCTCGCGTCGTCGCCTGGAACCGGCTTCACTTCGACGCCGTCGAGCGGGGCCTTCTCCGCGTCGGTGAGCACGATCTTGAGCTCGCCCTCGTCGAAGTTTTCCTTCGTGTGCGTGACGGTGGCGCTGGCGACGCGCGGTCCGACCTTGGCGCCTGCGATCTCGCGCACGGTGACCGCGCCGTCCGCGGTGATGGCGCAGCGGACCGACGTGGCACGCACGGTGTCGATCTCGAACGCGCCAGCAGTGGGCGCCAGCGGTCCGCCTGCGACGCCGCAGTAGGCGCCGTTGGGCGTGACCTCGACGGAGGCGCGGCGCGGCCCCTTCGGCGTCACCTTGATGTCGCCGACGATCACGCGCTGCGCTGGCGAAAAAGCGCCTTCGAAGCCATCCGCATCGATCGCGCTCACGCGCACGAAATAGGTGCCCGGCGTGCCAGCGATCGAGAGCGCGGTGTTGCTCGAGGGCACGACCGCGTCGGACACGAGCTCACCGAAGTCGCCGTCGCGGCTGACCTGCAGACGGAACGTCGCGGGCATGTCACCAGGACCCGACCCCGGTCCATACGACCCGGAGATCTCCGCCTTGCCGTCGGGGCTCGCGAAGATGACGGCCGGCGGCGGCGCGCCGAACATGGGCGCGGGAGGCAACGGCTTTGGCTGGCCCGGCGCCTTGCCGGTCTCCACCTTCACGCCGAAGCCCTCGCGAACGTCGACGTTCTTCTTGCCAACCGTGAGCACCGACGTGCCCTTGTATGCAGCGACGCGCGTGGCTCCCCCGGCGTCGACGGAGACCTTCACCTCTCCACGCATCTGGACGCGCGCGCTGGGCGTGGCGAGCGTCAGCGGCCTGCGACCGCTCGGGTCGCCCATGCGCGTGCGCTGCTCACCCGCGAGGAGGATGGAGTCGCCCGCGAGCGAGCCTGCGACCGCCTTCGGTGGCGCGGAGACGGTGACCTGCGTGCGCTCGCCCATGCGAATGCGTGACTCGTCCGGGAACACGAGCTCCACCGAGCTCGCCGCGTCCGTTGCGACCTTCGCGCCGCGCGTGATGGTCTCGCCAGCAGCAGCCGGGTGGCCGCCGTCGACCGTCACAGTGCCACGCGGCCGGACGACGATCGCCTCGGGCGGCCTGGGATCGGGGGGCAGCGCGCGCGCGGGCTTCGGCGAGAGCTTGATGACGTCGCCGGGCTTGAGCACGTGCGGTGGTGCTCCCCACGTCGGGTTCGCGATGTGGATCAGATCGACCCTGCGGCTGTCACCGTAGAACCGAGCGGCAACGGCGCCGCACGTGTCGCCCTCCTGCACCGTGTACTCGCTGGGTACTGGCGCGGCGTGTGCGACGTCGGCCTGGATGACGACGAGCGAAGCCAAGGGGAGGACGAGCCACGATTTCATGGCCGTCAGCTTCTCACACGGTGTCGCGACACGGAAGTTCTATGCAGAACTGCGTCCCACGCCCACGTGAGCAGGGTCATCGCCACGAGCGTCGCGATCACCGCCAGGACGACGCCTGGGACACCGAGCGCGGGGCCGATGCGTGAGCGCAAGCTCAGCGGATGGCGGCCATACACGAGGGCGACATGCACGACATAGAGGAAGAGAGAGCGACGTCCAAGCAGCGCCAGGAACGCATCAAGACGTGGAGGCAGGCGCGCACGTCCCATCGCCCAGCCCAGAAACGCGACGCTCGCGAAGCGAAGTGCGGCGTTCGCCGGCCCGGTTCGGTAGCGATCGTGAGGCGGAAGCGGCAAGAACAGGAGGACGAGCGCAGCGATCCCCGCGCCGCTCGCGAGGACCAACCGCGCCCCTTCCGCGGAGCCTGCGCGCCCGGTCAGGCTGCAGCCACCGGCGGCGACCAATGCGTACGAAAGCCATGGAAACAAGGGGAATTGCGTCGCGACTGACACGGTGAGGTATGGGGCGATCGGGGCGGGTGCATGCGCGCCCACGTCGCCGATGAACGGGCCCACGCCGAGCGCGAGCGCACCGATGAAGATCGCGGCCCACGGCCATCGAATGGGCGCGACCGTGGCGAGCGCCGCGAGGATAGCGAGCGCGCACGCGATCACCTGGAGGATGTCCGACTGGAAAAACAGCGCGAGCTCATCGGCGGCGCCCGTCCGTACGTACCCGATGAGGCCGCTCGCGTGCATCACGTAGCCAAGCACGAAGAGCCCCCCGGCGCGCAGGAGGCGCGGGCGCAGCGCGCCGGAGGGTCGCAGCGCGAACGATGCGCCCACACAGAAGAGGAAGGCGGGCGCCACGAGCCCGAAGGCCATGTCGGCGATGCGGAAGCCAGGCGTCGCACGGAGATCATCGCGAAGCACCGCGTGAGTGACGTGGACCACCACCATTCCGATCGCCGCGATACCGCGCAGGCGGTCGAGCCACGGGACACGTGCCGCTTGCTCGTTGGGCGCCGTCACCGGCACCACCATACCGTGGGTTGGAGGGGGGGTTGGAGTCAGGCTGACCGAGGAAGCTGTGTACAACCGGTGGGGGTGGTGCTCGTAAGCTGAGGTGTCTCTGGGGGAGACCTGTGTACAGCGCGTGCCGGGAGTTCAGTGTTTCCGTAGCCTTTCCATGGAGCCCAGAATCACACCCGACCACGTGAACGGACAGGCACCCCTGTCGGCTCTGCTGCACCTGGCCTAGCCGGGACGAAATACGAGATGGAGTATCCATATTTCTTTGCACGCACTAGATATTGGGGGTAGAAGCGAGATTCCTCTTCGCTGACGGGTGTGCTCCTCCCCCGTCGGCAGTGCTGGATTGGACTGAACGGGCGGGATGTTGGCACGCCTCCGGCATGCAGGGGTGAACAGGTGGGGAGCGGTACATTTGCAAAGCGCACACGTTGACCCGTGGTAGACCTGAACGTACGTTCAAGGTCTAGCCTTGTAGCGCTTCCTGTAGGGCTTGGCTCATCAGGGAGACGGTGAAACGCGCGCGCTTGCAAAGAAGACAGTCGACGGGGCGAGCAATGGCACAATCGAACTTTGGAGCGAACGTGGGAACGAACGGCAAGCAGGGGTCGCACCAGACCCATCAGAATCAGTCGCCCAAGAAACCGGGCGCCCATGGACACGCACACCAATCTTCGACTGGCACCAAAGCCAACGCCAGCGCGAACGCGACCAGCGCCAACGCCAGCAACGCAAAAGGCAGCGCTTCGACGCGTGCCCGTGGCGTGCAGGTCGGCCGCCACTTCACGCGCTCGTCCGTGAACCCGCTCGAAGAGGTCGTCTACGAGCGCCGCTCCAGC
>JANXLV010000258.1 GCA_025355005.1 Myxococcales bacterium
CCGTGCTCTCGCAGATCATCGCGCTCGACGCCCAGGACGCGAGCGCCGTACGCGAGCTGGCCGGCGTCTACGAGACGCTTGGTCGCTGGCGCGATCTCCTCACGACGCAGATGCGTCTCGCCGAGCTCGAGACCGCCTCCAGCACGAAAGCGGAGCTCTATCGAGCGGTCGCGCGACGCTGGCTCGATCAGTTCTCGAACGTTCAGAACGCCGTCGAGGCCTACGAGAAGCTCCGCGAGGTATCGCCCGAGGACCAGGAGGCAAGCGACAAGCTGAAGGAGCTCTACGGCAAGCGTCGCGCGTTCAAGCCGCTCTACGACCTGCTCGAGTCCGAGGCGAGCCGCATGCCCGAAGGCGAGGCCCGCCGCGCCGCTTGGAACGAGATGGCGAAGCTCGCGTCCGAGCGCCTCGATCGCGGCGCCGACGCCGTGCGTCTCTACAAGCTGGTCCTCGCGGAGGAGCCGCAGGCTCAGGGCGCGCTCGACGCGCTCGAGAAGCAGGCCGAGCGCGACAAGGACTTTGCCACCGTGGCCGAGGTGCTCGAGAAGCGCGCGCAGCATGCACCGGACGACGCCACGCGGCTCGCCGTGCTGCAGAAGCTGGGCGCCGTGTACGCGGAGCGTCTGCGCGACGCACAGGGCGCGATGCGGACGTGGAAGCGCGTCCTCGATCTCTCGCCGGGTCACCAGAAGGCGCTTCGCGTCCTGCGCGAGAGCTACCTGGCGCTGTCGGATTTCGACGGCCTCACGGAGCTCTACAAATCGCAGTACGACTTCGAAGGCCTCGTCGAGGTGCTCTCCGGCGCCGCAGACAAGGCGCACGACCCCGAGCAGAAGGTCGCGCTGTCGTTCCGCGCAGCGGATGTCTACGAGAACCAGCTCGGTCAGAGGGAGCGCGCGTTCCGCTCCTACGAGCGCGTGCTCTCCGTTCACCCGGACGACGAACGCGCCGCGCGTCAGCTCGTTCCCATCTACGAGCACGAAGAGAAGTGGGCGCGCCTGCCCCCGCTCTACGAGGTGCTCCTCACCCACGCGAAGACCGACGACGAGAAGAAGGAGCTGCTCGGTCAGCTCGTGCAGGTGCACGCCGTCCGTCTCATGGACAAGGCGGCGGCGTTCCGCTTCGCGACACGCAAGTTCGAGCTCTCGGTCACTGGCGACGCCGCTGACGCCACCCAGCTCACCGAGTTCGAGGCACAGGCACGCCAGAGCGGTGAATTCCAGGCATTCTGCGATGCGCTCACGCGCCGCGCGAACGGCACGGGCGTCTCTCCGGCGGAGAAGCGCGCGCTGACGGTGAAGGTCGCGGAGGCCTTTGCGTCGGACCTGGGGAAGACCGACGAGGCGATCGCACTCTACAAGTCCCTCATCGGAGAGGAAGAGAGCTCCGGCGACGAAGAGGTGATGACCCTCCTCGACGGCCTCCTGCGCGCGCAGGACAAGAAGGAGGACCTTCGCTGGCTCTTCCGGCTGCGCGTCACACGGTCGAACACGAAGAAGAAGCTCGAGATCCTCGGCGAGTGGGCCGTGCTCGAGGAAGAGGTGCTCGGCTCGCAGGAGAGCGCGATCGCGATCTATCGCGAGATGCTCGCGCTCGTCCCGCATCACGGGCCAGCGCTGCGCGCGCTGTCACGCCTGCTCCGCACCGTCGGTGACGCGGAGGGCGCGGCGGCGATCCTGGAGACGGATCGCGATCTGCGGGAAGGCGCGGACCGCATCACGCGCGAGATCGAGCTCGCGCGTCTCTACATCTCGTCTCTGAAGAAGCCCACCGAGGCGCTCGCCGCCGTGAAGCGCGTCTTCGAGGAGAGCCCCAACGAGCCCGAGGCCATCGCGGTCACCGAGGAGCTCTTGAACGTGGCGGAGACGCGGTCGCGCGCCGCTGTGATCCTCGAGGCCACGTACGCCCGCACCGGCAATTTTCAGCGCCAAGCGCACGTCCTCTCGGTCCTGATCGCGACTGCTGCCTCCAAGACCGATCGCATGGAGCTCCAGGCGCGACTCGCCGAGGTGCACGAACAGCTGGGCGCGCACGGACAGGCGTTCGACGTTCTTCTCGCGGCGGTCGACGAGTTCGCGGGCGAGCTGCCCCTCTGGGACAAGCTCTCCGTCCTCGCCAGCCGCACGCACCGTACGCAGGAGTTCGTCGACGCCGTTGCACGTGCGGTCCCCGCTTCGGGCGCGACCACGCTCACGCCCCAGGTCGAGATGGACCTCGCCGAACGCGCCGCCACCATCTTCGAGGACGGCCTCGGCGACATCGATCGCGCGCTTCCGTACTGGGAGCGCATCCTCACGCACGACCCGAAGAACGCGCGCGCTTTCACGCGCCAGAAGCAGATCCTGACCACGCGCGAGCGCTGGACCGATCTCGAGGCCTTGTACGAGCGCGGCTGCGCGGCGACCGACGACCTGTCTCGCAAGACCGAGCTCCTGAACGAGGCGGCTATCGTCGCCGAGGAGATCGTCGGGGATCGCGCGCGCGCGATTCACTACTACGAGCGGATGCTCGAGCTCGATCCGGACCACGCGCAAGCGAGCTTCGCGCTCGACAAGCTCTACGAGCAGTCGGAGCGCTGGGATGGCCTGGCGCAGCTCCTTGCGAAGCGGCTCCCGAACATGTCCGGTGAAGAGGCGCTCGAGCTGAAGGTGCGCCTTGGTACGATTCACTTCCAGAAGCTCTCGCAGCCGAAGGAAGCGCTCTCGTACTTCGAGGAGGTGCTCGTCGCCGATCCGCAGAGCCGCGAGGCGCAGGCGATCGTCGAGAAGTGCCTGGACGTCATGGAGCTCCGTGGGCGCGCCGCCCAGCTGCTCGAAGGCGTGTATGCAGAGCGCGGGGAGAGCCGCGAGCTCGTGCGCATACTCGAGATCCGTCTCGAGTTCGCGTCCGATCCGATCGAGCGCCGCGAGCTCCTGCGACGCGTGGCCGAGCTGCGCGACGAGAAGCTCTCCGACGACCCGTCCGCGTTCGACGCGTATGCGCGGCTCCTGCCGCTCGCGCCGGAAGACAGCCTCGCGCGTGAGCGCCTGCTCGAGATCTCGAAGCGCCTCGGCAAGGGTGAGCGCGCCGCAGAGGTCCTCATGGAGGCCGCGGAGGCAGCGGCCTCGCCCCAGCCACGCGCGGAGATCCTCGCGGACGTCGCAAAGCTCCACGAGGCCATGGGCGACAACGCGCGCGCGGAGACCGTGTACCGTCGTGTGCTCACGCTCGACCCCGAGGACGCGACGCTTGCACTCCCGGCGGCGCGCGCGCTCGAGCGCGTGTATCTGCACGCGAACAAGAGCGCGGAGCTCGCAGACGTCTTCCGCGTACAGGTGAAGCTGGAAGAGAACGCGGACGAGCGGAAGAAGATCCTCGGCCGCCTGGGCGAGCTGTGTGAGTCCACGCTGAACGAGCCCGCGCGCGCCATCGAAGCCTGGAAGATGCGCCTCGAGGACGACCCCGGTGACGAGGACGCGCTGGCGGCCCTGGACCGGCTCTACGAGCGCACGGGCGATCACCGCGCCCTCGTCGAGACCCTGCGTGCACGGGAACGTGCAGCGGCATCACCGGAGGTGCGCCGCGCGTTCCTCGTCCGGATCGCAGTGACGCTCGCAGAGAAGCTCACCGACACGGAAGAGGCCATCCTCGCGTACCGCGTGGTCGTGGACGACTTCGGTCCGGATCTCTCCATCGCGCTTGCGCTCGAGGCGCTCTACGAGAAGGCGAGCCGCTTCGGCGATCTCGCAGAGACGCTCGAGACACATCTCTCGCTCCTGGACAGCCCCGCGGACAAGCTCGCGATCTTCGCGCGCCTGGGCGACGTCAAGCGGACGCGCCTTGGCGACACGCAGGGCGGTCTCGAGGCCTTCCGACAGGCGCTCACGATCGACTCCACGCACGTCACCTCGCGCGAGGCGCTCGAGCGCATCCTGGACGACGAGGACTGCAGGCGC
This sequence comes from Myxococcales bacterium, assembly GCA_025355005.1. GTDB lineage: Bacteria > Myxococcota_A > Polyangia > Polyangiales > Polyangiaceae > JANXLV01. The sequence goes on from JANXLV010000258.1 coordinate 3,936, forward strand.
GAGGCGGCGGGCATCCTGCGTCCCCTCTACGAGGCCGAAGGAAAGGACGCGGAGCTTCTGCGCGTGCTCGACATCGAGGTTGAATACGAGGCGAACGTCGACGAGAAGCTCCGTCTACTCGCCCAGTCCGCCACCGTCTGCGAAGGGCCGATCAGCGACCCGGCGCGCGCGTTTGCGTACGCATCGAAGGGCCTCCGTCTCGCGGCTGATGGCCCCGAGCTCTCGGCCTGGCTCGAGCGCACGGAGCGCCTTGCGTCAGTGACCCGCGCATACGACGAACACATCGCGCTCATGTGCGAGGTCGCGCCGAACATCCTGGACGAGGACGCGCAGCTCGGCGTCACGCTCCGCATCGCCGAGCTCGCGCGCACCCGCAAGGACGACGCGAAGATGGCGGTCGACTACTACAAGAAGGCGCTCGACCTCCGCGCCGACAACGCGCGCGCGCTTTCCGCGCTCGAAGAGCTCTACGAGAAGGCGGGGCAGTCGGACGACCTGCGCGACATCCTGCAGCGGCGCGCCGAGTCCGCCGGGTCCGATCAGGACAAGATCCAGATCCTCTTCAAGGAGGCGCGGCTCGTCGACCTTGTCCAGAAGAACTCCAAGGACGCGATCACGATCTACGAGGAAATCCTCGACGCGGGCCTCGACAAAGATGCGCTCCTCGCGCTGGCACGCCTGTACACCCAGGAGGAGCGCTGGGACGACCTCGTGGCTCTTCACGAGCGCGAGCTGGCCGCTGACGGCGTTGCGACCGCACGCAAGGCGGAGCTCCATCAGCTGCTTGGCGACGTCTTCACCGAGCGAATGAGCGAGATCGATCGCGGCTTCGACGCATACGAGGCCGCGCTCCAGATCGACTCGCAGCACGCCGCGACCATCGCGCGCCTCGAGACGCTCATGCAGGACAAGGCCCACGCGGGCCGCGCCGCTGCCATGCTCGAGGGCGTGTACCTCGTGCGCCTCGACTGGCGCAAGGTCATGGCAACCATCGAGGCCCGCCTCGCGGTCAGCCAGGACCCCGACGAGAAGCGCGAGCTGCTTCGTCGCCTCGCCAAGCTCCACGAGGAGCAGGAAGAGAACTATCGCGCGGCCCTCGAGGTCATGGCGAAGCTGCTTGGTGAGGACGTCACGGACGAGGCCACGTGGTCCGAGCTGGAACGGCTTGCACGCGTGGCGAACGCCGAGGGTCGCCTCGCGGAGATCTACGCGACCGAGCTCGAGACGGTCACATCCGACGAGCCCGCCACTGCGCGCCTGTCGTTCCGGACCGGTGAGCTGTACGAGTCACAAAAGGACACGGGGAAGGCGCTCGTCTTCTACCGCCGTGCTCATGCCTTTGCACCGGACGAGAGCCCGCAGGCTTTCTCGGCGATCGATCGCCTCCTCACCACCGAGGGCAAGCCGAAGGATCGCATCCAGCTCTATCGCGAGTCGCTTGACCACAAGCACGAGCCCACGGATCGCATCGCCACGCTGCACGTGATCGCCGGCCTCGAAGAGACCGACCTGGGCGACGCGGACGCGGCCATCCTGACCTTGCGTCAGGCAGTGGACGTGGATGACTCCGATCCGCGCGCCCTCGACGCGTTGACGCGGCTCTACGACAAGCGGGAGCGCTTCCGCGATCTCGCGGACCTCTACCGGCGCCGCGGCGAACAGGCTGCGATGGCGGATGACGAGGCCAGGTTCCGCCTGGCCCTCGGTCGAACGCTCAAGGACAAGCTGGGCGAGACCGAGTCGGCGATCGACGAGTACCAGATCATCGTCGACCTCGACGCGCCGGCGTCTCTCAAGGCCGAGGCCGTGCGCGAGCTCGAGGTGCTCGTGTCCGTTGATCACCACCGGCCTCGCATCGTCGACATCCTCCGCCCGATCTACGAAAAGGCGGACGACTGGAAGAACCTGATCAGGGTCAACGGCGAGCGGCTCGCGATCGCGACGGAATCGGGGGAAAAGGCCGTGATCCTGCGCGAGACCGCGCAGCTCTGGGAGACCCGCGGCGGCGATCAGTGGCGCGCGTTCGTGGCCACCAAGCAGGCATTCGTGCTCGACCCGGAGGATGTGGCAACGCGCCATGAGCTCGATCGCCTCGCGGAGGCGACGGGCCGCTGGGACGAGCTCGCCGAGTCTTACGAGAAGGCGCTCGAGAAGATCGAGGACCATGGCAAGCGCGAGCTGCTCGACGCACTGGCCAAGCTCCACGACAAGCGTCGCGATGATCCGCGCCACGCGCTGGACGCGTATGACCGGCTCTTCAAGCTGGACGAGACCGACCCCACGCCGCTCGACGAAATGGACCAGCTCGCGACGCTGCTCTCGGACTGGCCCACCCTCGTGCGCGTGCTCGTGAAGAAGGCGGAGCTGTCTGGCTCCGATCCAGATCGCGCGAGCACCTGGCGACGCGTTGGCGAGGCCCGTCGCGACATGCTCGACGACGCTCAGGGAGCCATCGAGGCCTACGAGCGCGCGCTGGAGCTGGAGCCTGACAGCACGTTCGCGCTCGACTGCCTCATCATGCTCTACGAGGACAAGAACGACGCCGCTCGGCTCGTGGACCTGTACCGCCGTCGCGTGGAGCTCACCAGCGAGGACGACCAGGATCTCAAGTTCCGCCTGCTCTGCGACGCCGCAGACAAGTACGAGCTCGGTCTGTCGGATCGTCGCGAGGCGATCGCGCACCTGGAGCAGGCGCTGAGCCTGCGCTCCGATGATCTCACTGTCGTCACCCGGCTCGGCAAGCTGTTCGGCGCAGAGAAGATGTGGCCCGAGCTGCTCGCGAACCTGCGTCGCACCTCCGAGCTCTCCAAGTCCGACGCCGAGCGCCGCGAGATCGCGCTGCGCATCGGACATCTCCTCAAGAAGGAGCTCGAGGATCCCGAGAACGCCCTGGCCGCCTACAAGGAGGTCCTTGCGTCCGGTTACGACGCGCAGGCCGCCGCGGAGGTCAAGGACATCGGTGAGACCCGCGATGAGCTCCGCAGCAACGCGGCGCGCATCCTGCTCCCGGTGCTGGAGGCGGAGAAATCCTGGATCGCGTACGCGGACGCGCTCGAGATGCTCGTGCGTGCTCAGACCGAGGCGGACGAACGCGCGGCGACCCTGCGTCAGCTCGCGCAGGTGACCGAGAAGGAGCTCGGCGACGTGCCGCGCGCGGAGGCGGCGCTCTTGCGCGCCCTCTCCGAGATCCCGCACGACGAGGACCTCCACGCCGACATCGAGCGCGTCGCGGCGGTCTCCGGCAAAGAAGGCTTCAGCCGCTACGCCGATGCACTTGCGGAGAAGGCGACCTCGATCTTCGACGCGCAGATCACGGCGTCGCTCTGGAAGAAGCTCGGCAAGGTCGCGGGTGGACGTCTGAACGACGTCGCGCGTGCAGCGGAAGCTTTCCAGAAGGCCGCCGAGCAGTCCGGCGACAACGCCGAGATCCTGGGTCTCCTCGAGGAGGCCTTTGCGGCCCTCGGCGACACCCAGGCGCTCGTCGACGTGCTGGAGCGACGCATCTCCATCACGGAGGACGCATCCACGCAGGCGGATCTCTATCATCGCCTCGCGGTCCTCGAGCTCGAGAAGCTCGGTGACAAGGCGCGTGGGCTCACGTCGCTTCGAACGGCGCTCGAGCGCGTGCAGGATCACCAGAAGTCCCAGGCAACGCTCGAGGGATTGCTCGAGGACACCGACATCTTCGCCGAGGTGGCTGAGACGCTCGAGCAGGTCTACCGCGCGCTCGGCAAGGCGCAGCCTCTCGCTGCGCTCTACGAGCGGCGTGTAGGCCGCGCACAAGGCTCCAAGGATCGCATCACTGCGCGCCTTTCGCTGGCCAAGGTGCTCGAGAACGACGCGTCGGATCCGAAGGCCGCGCAGCACGCGGTGGAGGCGGCGCTCGCCGAAGACCCGACCGACCTCGACGTCATCGCCGAGCTCGAGCGGCTCGCGGAGAAGAACACGGGCTTCGAGGCCGCGAGCGACTCGCTGCGGCGGGCGCTCGAGACCTTCGAGGCCGCCCCCGGCACGCTCAGCACTCCGAACCTGGCCCAGCTCGCCGAGGGTTCTGCTGCGAAGCTCTGGGTTCGTCTCGCCGAGTGGCGCAAGGTCCGCCTGTCCGACGCGCGCGGCGCCGAGGAGGCGTTGCTTCGCGGCGCAAAGGCAGATCCCGAAGACATCGACATCGTGCGTGAGATCGAGTCGCTTCGTCGCGCGCCGGGCCGTGAGCGCGATCTCGTGTCCACGCTCCGTGCACGCGCAAAGCTAGAGACCGAGCTCTCCGAGAAGCGCAAGCTCTTCCGGGAAGCACGGGAGCTGTGCGACGCACCGATCGCCGACGCCGCCCTTGCCGAGGAGGTCCTTCGCGACCTCTTGAAAGAGGACGAGGCCGACGCATGGGCCCTTGGCGAGCTCACCGAGCTCCGTCGTCGCGCTGGCGACTTCACCGAGGTCGTCGCCCTCTTGCTTCGTCGCGCGGAGTCTTCGTCGGATGGCGCAGAGGTGAGCCGCCTGAAGCACGAGGCGGCCGACGTGCTCGCCACGCAGCTGGCGCAGAACGACAAGGCCATCGACCTGTATCGTGACTTGCTCGATCAGGACCCCAGTGACGCGGCTGCGTCGCAGAAGCTGCGGGCCCTCTTCGAGAGCACGAACAAGCACGCCGAGCTCGGAAAGCTGCTCACGCGGCTGATCGAGACCGCAAGCACCGTGGCGGACCGCGCTGCGCTGCGCATGGAGCTTTCCTGGCTGCAGTCGGAGAAGTTTGAACAGACGGCCGACGCCATCGACACGCTCAGGGCGATCCTCGATGAGGATCCCGATGAGGCGAAGGCCATCGTGCGCATGAGCGAGCTCCTCGAGAAGTCGGGGCAGGACGCCGAGCTCGCGGACTTCCTCGCGACACAGATCCAGCGTGCACGCGACCGCGGCGATCAGGCCGCAGAGCTCACGATGATGGTCCGCCTTGGCGAAGTGCTCGAGTCGCGCGTCAAGGACGCGGGGCGCGCGCTCAAGGCGTACGAAGAGGTTCTGGAGCGTGACGCGACCCATCGCGGGGCGCTGGAGGCGGTGGCGCGGCTTGCTGAGTCGCGTGATGCCTGGGACCGCGCTGCGTCGGCGCTCGAGAAGCTCCTCGACGGCGCGCAGGAAGGCACTGGCGTCGCGATCGCGCTGCGCCTTGCGAACGCGAAGGAGAAGCTCTCCGACGTGGACGGCGTGGAGGCCGCGCTTGGTCGCGCCCTCGAGCTGGACGCGCAAAACGCCGGCGTCCGCGATCGCCTCCGCTCCCTCTACGAGAAGCGAAAGAAGTGGGCAGAGCTCTCGGCGATGCTCGTGGGCGACGCGGAGCTCGTACGCAAGCAAGCCGGCGAAACAGACCCAGCCCCGGGCGCGCCGCCGACCCCGGCCGTGCTCGAGGAGGTCAAGATCCTGCGCCGCGCGGCGGAGATCCATCTCAAGGAGCGTGGTGAACCCGCGGACGCGGTGCCGCTGCTCGAGCGCGCATCCGAGCGCGTGCCGCAGGATCGTGAGCTTCTGCTAGCCCTGTGCGACGCCTACAACGCCGCGGGCCGGGGACGCGACGCCGCGAACGTGCTGGAGCGCATCATCGCGTCGTTCGGTACGAAGCGCACGAAGGAGCTCTCGCTCTATCATCATCGTCTTGGGCGCGCGCTCATCTCGCTGGACTCGCGCGACCTCGCGCTTGCCCAGTTCGACCTCGCGTTCAAGATCGATCCGGGAAGCATCGAGGTCCTTCGCGACCTCGGTGTCCTCTCGCTGGAGACAGGGGATCTCGATCGCGCGCAGAAGACATTCCGCGCGTTGCTCCTCCAGAAGCTCGACGCGAATGCGGGCATCTCGAAGGGCGAGGTCTTCCTCCGCCTGGGCGAGATCAGCATGAAGCAAGGCGACAAACCCAAGGCCATTCAGATGCTCGAGCGCGCGATCGAGAACGATCCCCAGCTTGCGCAGGCCAAGACGATGCTCGCCGATCTGAAGAAGTGAGCGCGCTCACCGGGTCGCTGCTCGGTCTCGTGGCGAGAGTCTGGCTCGCCACGCTGCGCCTCTCGGTCATCAGGTCGGGGGCGCTCGACGCGGCCGCGGACGTTCCGTGGGTGCTCTCGTTCTTCCACGGCACGCAGTTCCCGCTGCTCGGCTGGCGGCGCCGCCGTGAGACCGTGGTGCTGGTGAGTCACTCGCGGGACGGCGCGCTGCAAGCCCGTGCGCTGGCCTTCCTGGGCATGGTCATCACGCGTGGCAGCAGCTCTCGCGGTGGCGCCACGGGTCTGCGCAGCCTCATCTCGAAGGCACGTGAAGGCGCGCGGGACGTGGCGTTCGCGATCGACGGCCCTCGCGGTCCGTACGGCGTGGCGAAGCCGGGTGCGCTGGCCGCAGCGCGCGCGCTCGGCGCCGTGCTCGTGCCGATGGGCGTTCACGCGCCGCGCAAGGTGGTGCTGCGCAGCGCATGGGACCAGTTCCAGCTGCCACTGCCGTTCTCACGCGTGACGGTCGTCCTCGGCGCACCGCTTCCCAAAGGCTGTCGTGACGCAGGTCTTCTCTCGCGGGCGGTGAGTGACGCCAACGCGCACGCGGAGGCATCGCGCCCGCTCCGCGGTCCAATCCTGACGGACGCCGCGTGAGCGATCTCGGCATTGTTCTCGACGGACGCCTTGTCAGCGGTGAGGCCGCGCAGGTGTCGGTGATGGACCGCGGCTTCCTCTACGGCGACGGCGTGAGCGATACCATGCGCGCCCGCCATGGCGTGCCGTTTGCGCTCCACGAGCATCTCCAGCGCCTCGAGCGCTCCTGCGTCGAGCTCGGGCTGTGCGCGCCCTCCCGGGAATCAATTCAGGCCGACGCCGCGCTCGCGCTTTCTGCGGTGAGCGGGGCGAGTGAGGACGCGGCGCTCCGCATCCAGGTCACACGCGGCGCATCCGGTATCGCGATGGACGACGTCGACCTCAACGCGGAGCCCACCGTGCTGGTGATTGCGCGAGCGATCGGAGCGATGGATCCGCACGCCACCGTGCGCGTGATGCGCGTCGACACGCCATTCTCCGCGCCGTTCGACGCCAAGCTGTTCGCGTATGCAACGACGATTCGCGCGCGCGCGAAGGCTCGCAGCATGGGCAAGGAAGACGTCGTGTTCGTCGCGCACGACGAGACTGTCGTGGAGGGCGGAAGCTCCAACGTGCTCGCCATCGTCGGGGGAAAGGTGCATGCGCCAGGGGGCGCCGCGCTGCGCGGCATCACGCGTGCTCTGGTGCTGGAGCTGGCCCGCGGCATGGGTGCCGCCGTGGAAGAAGGCCCGCTTCGCTTTCGCGACCTCGTCACGGCGGACGAGGCATTTCTCACCTCGTCGCTCCGTGGGATCGCGCGCATCGTCGAGCTCGAAGGCGAAGCGCAGCCCATGCGAGGCACGCTCGGGGAGTCGCTTCGCGACGCCTACCTCGAACGATTCCTCCGCGACACGACGCCGTGAAGCCACGGGTGTGGCACCCGTGTCGTCGCCGGGGCTCAGCCCACCACGGCGATCGCGTCTATCTCCACGCGCGCACCCTTTGGAAGCGCCGCGACAGCGACGGTCGCTCGGGCTGGCCGGTGTCCACCGAACGCCTTCTCGTAGGCCCCGTTCACTGCCGCAAAGTCGTCCATGCTGGTGAGGTAGATCGTGGTCCGCACGACATTCGAAAACGTGCATTCTGCAGCCTTCAGGACGGCACTCAGGTTTGCCAGGACCTGCTCGGTCTCCTTCACGATGTCGCCAGTGACGAGCTCGCCCGATCTTGGATCGAGGGGAATCTGGCCGGAGAGGAAGATCATTCCGCCCGCATGGATTGCCTGGGAATAGGGGCCGATGGCGGCGGGTGCGTCCGGACTGGTGATGCTCTTCACGACGTTGCTCCCTTCGAGCTCATAACTTCTGGCGACCGGCTAGCGCCCGGCTCATGGTGATCGGATCCGTGTACTCGAGGTCGCCACCGTGTGGGACACCGCTCGCGATGCGGCTGACGGCGATGCCCAACGGGCCTAGCTCGCGCTTGAGGAACAGCGCCGTGGCCTCGCCGTCGACCGATGGCGGCGTGGCGAGGATTACCTCAGTGACCCCCTCCTCGCGGATGCGGGAGATGAGCCGCATCATCGGCAGGTCGTCGGGGCCAATGCCCTCGAGCGGCGACAGCAGCTTTCCGAGCACGAAGTAGCGCCCACGCATGGTGCCGGTGCGTTCGATCGCGAACAGATCGTGAACGCGCCCCACCACGCAGAGCATGTGCCCGTCGCGCTTGTTGTCCCTGCAGATGTCACATACCGCGTCTGCGCTCGCGCTGTTCGCGTCGCGCTCGGCGAGGTTGCCACACCGGACGCACGGCCGCACGCGCGCGTGCAGCTGGAGCAGCTCCTCACCGAGCGTGCGCGAGATCTCCGGATCGCTCGTCAGCAGGTGGAGCACGTAGCGCGCCGCGGTCTTCTCTCCAACGCCCGGAAGGCGCGAGAAGAGCTTTCCCAGCTTGGCAACGGACTCGGGCAGCATCAATCGCTCGTTCGCGGTCTCAGACCATCCCAGGGATCTTGACGCCGCCGGTGACCTTTTCGAGCTCGGCTTCGAGGGCCTTCTCGGCCAGCTCGTACGCCGCGTTCACGGCCGTGCAGACGCCGTCCATCGCCAGCTCGAACCCCTCGGCCTTCAGGAACTCGGGATCGACCTCGACGCGCGTGAGCTTCTTCCCGTAGGTGACGGTCGCCTTCACCTTGTCGCCGACAGAGGTCGCGACGACCTCCTTGTCTGCGAGCTCCTTCTTCTTGTCCTCGATCTTGCGTTGCAGGCGCGCTGCCTGACGCATCAACTCGTTCATGCCGCCGCGAAATTGCATATTTCTTCCTCAGGGTTCGTCTGGGACCTTCACGTCTCGGAGCTCGGCTTCAAAGAGGCGCATGGCCTCAGCGACGATCGGATGCGCGCGCACCTTGGCCTTCGCATCCTCCAGCGCGATGCGGCGGCGCTCGTTCTCGAGCTGGGCCAGCGACGCGTGCGGCATGGCCGACGACACGTCCACCGCCACCTGTGTCTGCGCGTCGAAGAAGGCCCGTGCCACGCGGGTGAGCATCTCCACGGCCTTGCCTTCGGTGGCGCGCGCGCCCTCGAACGAGTTCGTGCGGTAGCCGATCACGAGGCGATCCTTGGAGACCTCCACTGGTGACGCCTGATCGAACATCGCACCGAACGACGCGTCCTCGGCGCGCACACGTGCGGTGATCTCGCGCCAGGCCGTGAGGCCAGGGTCGGACAGGGAAGGCGGGAGCTTCACCGGGGCCTGCACTGCGCGAGCATCGGTGCGCACCTGCGGCATCTCGGGTGTGCGCTCCGGCTGGCCTTCCTCTGCGAAGACCTCCGCGTCCGGGAGCTCCGGCGCCACGAACTCCGGCGCAGCCGAGCGCGCCGCGGAGCCGCCAGACCCGCTCTGGCCCATGCGCGCGGCCACCGCCATCTGCGCCCTCGCATCGAAGGAGCGGTCGCCAGCGAAGGTCGCGGGGGTGCTACTGGGGGTGCTACTGGGAGTGCTACTCACTGCGCGCGGGCGCTGCGGCGCATTGCCAGGCGCGGGCGCGTTCCCGCCTGGCGAGGTGGGCGACGCTGTCGGCGGACCAAAGCCTGGGGTCGGGCCAGACGCGGCAGGACGTGCTCCACCGCCGCCACCGCCACCACCGCCGGAAGGCCCAGCGCCGCGGGTGGGCGGGGGCGCGCCACCAGAGAGCCGTCGCTCGAGATCGCCGAGACGGCCGAGGAGCTCGTCCAGGGGGAGCAGGGGTGGGCGACGGGCAAGGCGAACGAGCGTGACCTCCATCTGGGCGCGCGGGGCGACGCTCTTCGCGATCTCGTCGTACGCGCGCGAGAAGCCGGAGAACACGCGCGTGAGGTCGTCGATGTCGGTTACCTGCGCGAGCGACAGCACATCCGCAAGCTCCGCGTCCGAGAGGTCGGCGAGCGTGATCTTGCGATCCGCTTCGCCCTGTCTCCCTTCCTGCGAGACCTTGGCGACCACGAGGTTGCGCAGGTGCCGCATGAAATCGCGTGCAACATGCATCAAATCGAAGCCCTGCTCCGCCACCGCCGACACGGTCTCCAGCGCGAGGCTCGCGTTGCCCTCGAGGACCGCGCGCGCCAGGTCGTGCATGACCTTGCGGTCCGCGACGCCGAGCACGCGCGTCACATCCGCCGCGGTCATCTTCTTGCCGCTGTAGGCGATGACCTGGTCGAGCAGGCTCATGGCGTCACGCATGGATCCGGCCGCCTCACGCGCGAGCACGGCAATGGCGGCGGGCTCGGCCTCGATCTCCTCCTTGCCGAGCACCGCGGAGAGGCGCGCGCGTATCACGTCGGCGCCGATGAGCTTGAAGTCGTAGCGCTGGCAGCGCGAGAGGATGGTGACGGGGACCTTGTGTACCTCCGTGGTCGCGAAGATGAACTTCACGTGCGGCGGCGGCTCCTCGAGAGTCTTCAGGAAGGCGTTCCAGGCCGCGCTCGAGAGCATGTGGACCTCGTCCACGATGTAGATCTTGAACCGGTCGCGCGCGGGGCGGAACGCAAGACCCTCCTGCAGCCGACGCACCTCGTCGACGCCGTTGTAGCTGGCGCCGTCGATCTCCTGGACGTCCATGTCCAGGCCCGCCGTGATCTCCGCGCATGCTGCACATACCTGGCACGGGATCTTGACCGGCCCCGTGGCCTTGCCGTCCGGCCCAAGGCAGTTCAGACACTTGGCCAGAAGCCGTGCGCTGGTCGTCTTGCCGACACCGCGGACGCCCGTGAAGAGAAACGCATGGGCGACGCGGCCCTGATCGATGGCGTTGGCCAGGGTCTGGGCGACGTGCTCCTGACCGGCCAGATCCTCGAAGGACTGCGGGCGGTATTTGCGCGCGAGGACCAGATAGCTCACGTCACCATCCGTAGCCCAACTCGCCGATGGAAAGAAGACACAGGGGACAAAACCATCGGAATAGCCGATGGGCGGCGGCGGCATCAGACGCGTCGCAAAGCGAGGGGCCAAAGACAGCCCGTCTCGGCGATCAGGTCGCTTTCTTCAGCTCCGTGATGAGCTCCGGCACGGCGACGAAGAGGTCTGCGACAAGACCGTAGTCCGCGACCTGGAAGATGGGCGCGTCCGCGTCCTTGTTGATCGCGACGATGGTCTTCGAGCCCTTCATTCCGGCGAGGTGCTGGATGGCGCCCGAGATGCCGATCGCGAAGTAGAGGCGGGGCGCGACGACGCGACCGGTCTGACCGACTTGCAGCTCCGGTGGGGCGTAGCCTGCGTCGCACGCAGCGCGGCTCGCTCCGACCGCAGCACCGAGAAGGGCGGCGAGGGGATCGAGCACCTCCGCGAACTTTTCCTTCAGCGCACGGCCGCCAGAGACGATCACCTTGGCCTCGCCGAGGTCGGGGCGCTCGCTCTTCGCGGTCTCCAGGCCGATGAACTCCACGCGGTCGGCCGCGGGGTCCTTGGCCGCGAGCGCGACGTCCTCTGTGGGGCTCGCGCCGCCCGAGGGCTCGGCCGGGGTGAACTCGCTCTGGCGAACGCTGACGACCTTGATGGCGGTGGTGAGCTCGCAGTTCGCATACGCGTTGCCTGCGAACACGGGGCGACGGAAGACGAGCTTGTCACCGTCCACCTTAACGCTGCTGATGTCCGGCACGTAGCCAGCGCCGATCCTCGCGGCCACGCGCGGTGCGACGTCCTTGCCGAACGAGCTCGCGGTCACGACGACCACGTCGAAGCCCTTCTTCGCGACCTCCGCGACGGTGGGCGCAAAGCGCTCGCAGACGGGGCCCACGAGATATGCGTCGTCGCAGACCAGGAGCTTCGCGGCTCCGAACGCGGCGACGTCCGCGGCTGCGCCCTTGGCGCCCTGGCCGATGACGAGAATGGAAAACGGCGCGCCCACGCTCCTTGCAAACGTGATGGCGGAGTGGGTGGACTTCTTGACCTTGCCCTCTGCGAGCTCGGCGATGATGAGGATGTTCGTCATGGTGTTCTTCCTCTTGTCCTTCTCAGAGCGCCTTCGCTTCGTTCTTCAGCTTTTCGACGAGCTCCGCCACGGTCTTCACCTTGATGCCGGCCTTGCGCGAGGGCGGGAGCTCGAAGCCCGTGTACTTGATCTTGGTGGCAGCGTCCGTGACGAGGTCGGCGAGCTTCACCTCGGTCATGGGCTTCTTCTTGGCCGCCATGATCGCCATGAGCGCCGCGAAGCGAACACCATCCGGATACGTGTGCGTGGCCGGCGTATGGATCGAAGTGACGCTCTTCGGTGCCACGATGCGAAGGTCCACGCTCACGACCGCGGGCAGCGTGAGCTTCAGGTTGAGCGCGCCGCCGTCGACCTCGCGGCTGACGATGAGCGCCTTGTCCGCGTTGCTCTTGATGCTCGCCGCGAACGTGGCCTGCGGCCAGCCCAGGTACTCCGCGAGGAGCTGCCCGACCTGGTTCGAGTCGCCGTCAACGGCCTGCTTGCCGAGGAGCACGAGATCCGGCTTCTCCTTGTCGACGAGCGCCTTGAGCGCGCGCGCCACGACGTCGCCGTCGAGCGCGTCGTCGAGAGCGTCGATTCGAATCGCCTTGTCCGCGCCGGTCGCGAGCGCCGCGCGAAGGGTGGTCTCGGCCTCCTTCGGGCCGAACGTGACAACGACGACCTCGCCCACGCGGGCCTTGGTGTTCGTGCCGTTCTCGGTGAGGCGGAGCGCTGCTTCGACCGCGTACTCGTCGAACGGATTCGGCTTCCACTCGAGGCCGGAGGCGTCGAGCTTGCCGCCCGTAACCTTGACCTTGTTGGCGTTGTCCGGATCGCTGACGCGCTTGAGCGGGACGAGAATTTTCACGTGGACCTCAGCGTTGCCGCGGGCGGCGGCGCGTTCGTGGATGAATGCCAGTGAATGGCGATTCAGTTTGTAAGCATTTAGGTGCCCCGCCTGCCGGATGTCAACGGGGAGTGTCTTTTCTCCTGATCGGCACTAGATTCGAAGGAACATGTCGATTGTCTGCGACTTTCTCGTCATCGGCAGCGGCATTGCCGGGCTCTCTTTTAGCCTCGAGGCGGCAGAGAAGGGCGAGGTGTGTCTTGTCACGAAGCGAGCGATCGAGGAGTCGAACACCCGCTACGCGCAGGGCGGCATCGCGGCGGTGCTCGCGGAGGGCGACTCCTTCGAGGCGCACATCAAGGACACGCTGATCGCTGGCGCCATGCTCTCGCACGAGCGTGTGGTCTCGCTCTGCGTGACGGAGGGCCCCGCGCGCGTGCGATGGCTACAGGAGCAGGGCGCGCAGTTCGACAAGGCGCACGGCGCGGGCGAGGGCAGCGACCTCGACCTGCATCTCGAAGGCGGACACTCGGCGCGCCGCATCGCGCACACCGCCGACATGACCGGCCGTGAGGTGGAGCGCGCGCTCGTCGCCGCCGTTCGCGCGCACAAGAACATCCGTGTGCTCGAGGAGCACATGGCGATCGATCTCATCACGCTCGCGAAGTACGGCGGTCCGGAGGTCTGCGCGGGCGCCTACGTGCTGGACGTTGCCACGGCGAAGACGGAGACGGTGCTGGCGCGTGAGACGGTGCTCGCCACGGGCGGCGCGGGCAAGGTCTACCTCTATACGACCAACCCGGACATCGCGACCGGCGACGGCATCGCCATGGCGTACCGCGCGGGCGCCGAGTGCGCGAACATGGAGTTCTACCAGTTCCACCCCACGGCGCTGTTCCACCCGCAGGCGAAGAACTTCCTGCTGACGGAGGCGCTGCGCGGGGAAGGGGCGGTCCTGCGTACCACGCGCGGTCACGCCTTCATGAAGGCGCACGATCCTCGCGCCGAGCTCGCGCCGCGCGACATCGTGGCGCGCGCAATCGACTACGAGATGAAGCGCACCGGCGCCGAGCACGTGTTGCTCGACATCACGGGCAAGCCGCCGGGCTTCGTGGAAGAGCGGTTCCCCGGGATATATGCAGAGTGCAAGCGTTGGGGTTTCGACCTTGCAAACGAGCCGATCCCCGTCGTCCCAGCGGCGCACTTCTGCTGCGGCGGCGTCTCGACGGACCTCGAAGGCCGCACCACGATCCCGGGCCTGTGGGCCATCGGCGAGTGCGCGCATACCGGGCTTCACGGCGCCAATCGTCTCGCGTCCAACTCGCTCCTCGAAGGGCTGGTCTTCGGTCATCGCGCCGCGATCGCCATGAAGCGCGCGGAGAGCCGCCAGATCCCCGACGTCCCCGACTGGGATGCGGGCGAGGCCGGCACCAGCGACGAGGCAGTCGTCATCACGCAGAACTGGGACGAGCTCCGTCGCCTGATGTGGAACTACGTCGGCATCGTCCGCGGCAACAAGCGGCTGCGCCGCGCCGCCCGTCGCATCGCGCTCCTCCAGGAGGAGATCGCCGAGTACTACTGGAACTACTTCATCACCCGCGACCTGCTCGAGCTGCGCAACATCGCAACGGTCGCGGAGCTCATCGTCGGCTGCGCCAGCGCCCGGCGCGAGAGCCGCGGCCTGCACTACACGCTGGACTATCCCGAGCTCGATCAGAAGCAGGCGCGCGACACCGTGGTGAAGCGTGGCGTGCCCGCGTATCTGCGCGGGCGCTGACGCGTGACGTTGACGATGCATCACGTGGGCGCTGACGTGCGCGCCCGCTTGTCCTATGCTCGAGGACGCTGATGGACGAAGAGGAAGACGCGCCCCGACCGTTTGGCGTACTCGCGGCGTCGCTCTGGTGTGTCGTCTCGGCCATCGCCATGACCGTGGTCGTCGCCATCTTCGAGGGCATCAGGCCAGGCGCTGCGTCCGATCTCGTGACGCTGACGCTCGCACGCGTGTTCACGGTCGCCGCGATCGTGCTGGCGGTGTCGCGCATCCATGCGCCCGAGACCGGATTCCAGACGCTGCTGGGCGCGGAGCCACCGAAGGGGTCGCACGTGGCGCTCGCGCTGGTGCTGGGTCTCGCGCTCTGCGTATGCCTCGGCTTCGTGGACGAGCGCGTTCAAGCGGCCTTTCCGCGCACGGACGAGGCCGATCACGAGCTCACTGCGAAGCTGCTCGACGCGCCATCGCCAGGGCGTGCGGCCTTCTTGCTCGTTGCGTTGATGGTGATCCTGCCCGTCTGCCACGAGCTCCTGTTTCGTGGCCTCGTGTTCACGGGGTTGTCGCGCCTGGGAGCCGCTGGCGGCAAGCCCACCGACGCGGCGATCACGACGGTGCTTCTCGAGGTCCTCACGGTCGGCCTCTCTGGCGACGTGCGGGGGCTTGGCTCGACGATCGCCTTCGCCGTCGCGGCGACCTACGTGCGCTTCTCGACGAAGAGCCTCTTCCCGGCGGTCGCGCTCCACGTGGCCTACTACGCCAGTGTGCTCGCCGTCGTGTGGAAGCCTAGCTGGGCAGACCACGATATTCCGAAGATGTGGGCCGCGGGCGCCGCCGTCGTCGCCCTCGCGTGCATCGCGTTGCTCCGCAACAGCAGTCGCGAGAAGCTCGTCGTCACCGCATCGGACTGAGCTGCACGCGCTAGACCCGTGACGTGACGGGCCGCGACGGGCCGCGAGCGTCAGTTGTTCGCGAGCGGCTCGACGAGCGCGAAGCGTACGTTCGGCGAGAGACGGTAGCGTGTGCGGCCGTGCTCGCCCGCGTCGCGGACGCGCTCGATGGCGGCGGGATCGCCCAGCAGATCGCGCACGCGCGAGATGAGAACACGTACGCGGTGCTCCGCGTCCGCGGACTCGGGACCGGGACCGCCGGCAGCCCGAAGGATCTCTTCGGCGGAGAGGCCTTCACGTGCTCGACGGAGCAGCTGCACGACGAGGGGCTCCAGCGCGCGGCGCCGCTCGAGCGACACCTCGCGGTCGAAGATGCGCAGGCAATGGGCGATGGTGTCGACGACGAGCGCGGCGCCTGCGGTGGCGGCGGCGAGCTCCGTCTGGCGCACGCGCGACACGCCCTGCAGGGTGGTGACGTAGATGAGCACCTCGCCGTCGCCGAAGTTGTCGGCCGCGGGATCCATGTCGTCCATGCTCCCGCGGGCATCGAAGCCCGGGGGTGCGACGCTGGGCATGGTGCTGCGGGGCGGAGGCAAGCTGGGCGGAGGAGCGCCGCCGGTCACGAACGCGAGCATCTTCTCGGCGTAGCGAACGACGCGGCTGTCGCCGGACTTCAGCGCGAGCTCCCAGAGGGTCGCGCTGGCGCCGCGCTCCGGGAAGACCCAGCCGTGTTTGTCCCCGGAGAGCGCGACGCGCTCGATGGCCGCGCGCGCCGTGTCGTGATCATTCGTGGCAAGGGCAGAGCGAGCGACCACCAGATTCAGGCTTCCCGTCACGAACGCGTCCGGGAGGAGCGTGGCGTGTGGGAGCGCCGCCTTGAGCGCCTCGTCGTGCTGGCCGCAGGACTCGTACGTGCGTGCGCGGGTGGCGACGAGATCCTGGTCGTCGATCGCGTCGGCGACGCCGATCTCCGCACGGAACTTGTCGGCCTTCGCCAGCCACTGCTTCGCGGCCTGTGCGCGGCCGAGCATCGCGAGCACCCACGTGCGGTGCCCGGCAAGCTGGTAGCGGAGCGTGGGTTGTTCGAGCTCGCCGAGCGCACCGAGCGCGTTGTCCAGCGCCTCGAGCGCGGAGAGCGGCCGGTCTGCTGCGATCTCGACGATCGCGAGCACGTCGAACGCGTCTGCGTGTCGCCATCCCGACGCGATCTCCGCAGCGATCGCGCACGCGGTCTCTGCGTTCAGGCGCGCCTCGTCGAAGCGGCCAGTGGAGCCGTGAGCGATGGCAAGGTTACCGTGCGCCCGCAGCGCAGCCTGTCCGCGTGCTGGTGAGCGCGTGAGCGCGTTCGCGTAGTGCTTTGCGGCGGCGCGCGGATCCGCCAGCCGCATGGCCAGGTGACCCAGCGTCATCGAGACGGGTACGCGCCACGCGCCATCTTCCAGCCGCTCCGAGACGTGCTCCGCGAGCCGCAGCGCCGCGGCCGCCGGAGCGACCCGATGCTGGCGGAGCTCGAGCTGCGCTGTGGTGAGGTGGAGGTCGAGCTGCTCGCGAAGGCCAGCGCCGCGCGGAGCAGAGGCGAGCGCACGGGAAGCGAGACGCAGCTCCGCCTCCGCGTGATCGGCGCGACCGTCGATGGTCGCAAGCGCAGCGCGCTCGATCGCGAGACGTCCCGCGTCGAGCGGATTCCACGCGGCCGGCGCGCTGGGAAGCGACGCAGCGAGCTCACGCGCACGATCGACGCGACCTACCTCGCGATATCCACGGAGGAGGCGAACGCTGAGCGCCGGGTCGAGGCGGGGGCGCCCTGCAGCGAGCTGCTCCACCCACGACACCAGGAATGCGGTCTCATCCGCAGCAGAGAGTCGGTCGAGCAGCGTGGTGACCTGCGCGATTGATACGCCCTCGGAGAGCGGCGGCAAGCTGAGGCGCGGCTCCGAGCCCATGCCCGATCCCATCCCGCCCATCCCGCCCATTCCAGACGCCGGCGGCATCGACGGCGGCGGCTGGCTCGGTCGACCCGGAGGAATGGACGCAGGTGGGCCTGGCCGCACCGAAGGGGGCGGCATGCTTCCGCGCGTCGAGGGAGGGGGAGGCATCGATGGCGGAGGAGGCGGAATGCTTCCGCCCCGCTGCGACGTCGGACCTTGACCCTGCCCCGGAGACGGGGGAGGAGGAGTGGAGGGAAGGAAGGCGCGCCGCGCCATGACCCCAGAATACCTCGACATCGCTCGTTTCGCACCAATTCGTCGCAAACTTTGGAGTAAGGTGCGCTCCGATGCACGAGACGGGGTCCAGAGGCACGTCGTCAGAGCCGGACCGCCTTCTGCGGGCGCTCGGGGACGACGACTCGCTCGTATCGGGATTGCGCGTCGACGAGGAAACACGGCGAGCCCTGTTTTCAGCCATGGTGCGGCTCCGATCGTTCGACGACGAGTGCGTCGCCCTGCAGCGCGCGGGCACGCTCCCTTCCTTCTTCTCCTCCCGTCTCCAGGAGGCCGTCATCTGCGGCGCGGCCCAGGCGCTGGCCGACGGCGACGCCGTGTTCCCGACCCCGCGCGAGTACGGCGTGAGCCTCCAGCGTGGCGTACCTGCGGAAGAGCTCGCCGCCCAGATACTCGGCAAGGCCGGCGGCCGCCCGGAAGAGCGATCGAGCAAGGGACGCCAGGCCCCATGCTACGTCTCGTTTCGCGCCGCGAAGATCGCGTCCGTCAGCGGGATCATCGGCGCGCATCTTCCGCATGCCGTCGGTTATGCGTGGGCTTGCCGCGTCCGCAAGACCTCCCACGTGGTGCTCGCGTTCCTCGGCGACGGCGCGACCAGCGCGGGTGAGTTCCACAACGCGCTCAACTTCGGCGGCGTCATGAAGGCGCCCGTGCTCTTCCTCTGCCGCAACAACGGCGTCGCCATCAGCACACCCGTCGCGCGGCAGACCGCGTCCGAGACGCTCGCAGAGAAGGCGCACGCATATGGCATCCCCGGGCTCCTCGTAGATGGCACCGACGCGATCGCCGTGTACAACGCCGTGCGCACCTGGGTGGACGCAGCCCGGCGCGGCGGCGGTGCGATGCTGATCGAAGCGCGCACGGATCTCCTGCCCGATCGCGATCCGATCGCGCGTCTCGAGCGCCACCTGATGAAGGACAACCTCCTCTCCGAGAACGCCGCCAGCGCGATCGATGCAGCGGCCCGTGCGGAGGCGCTCGCGGCCGTCAACGCCGCCAAGGGTCGCCCCGCGCCCGGCAGGGAGACGCTGTTCGACGACGTATTCGCGGTCGTTCCCCGGCACCTCGTTTCCCAGAGAGACCACGCATGAGCGAGATGAACATGGTCCAGGCGATCAACGACGCGCTCCGCCTGGAGATGCGCCGTGACGATCGCGTCGTCGTGCTTGGTGAGGACGTGGGCAAGGTCGGCGGCGTGTTCCGCGTGACGGCCGGCCTGCACGAGGAGTTCGGCGAGGACCGCGTGCTCGACACGCCGCTGTCCGAGGGCGGCATCATCGGTACCGCGATCGGCATGGCCCTCTACGGCCTCGTCCCCGTCCCGGAGATCCAGTTCGCCGACTTCATCTTTCCCGGGTACGACCAGATCGTCAGCGAGCTTGCAAAATACAGGTATCGCAGCGGCGGCGAGTACTCCGCAAAGCTCGTCATCCGCACGCCCGTCGGCGGCGGCATCCGCGGCGGCCTGTACCACTCGCAGTCGCCAGAGGCGCTCTTCATCCACGTCGCTGGCCTGAAGGTGGTGTGCCCGGCGACGCCGTACGACGCGAAGGGCCTCTTGCTCGCGTCGATCCGCGACCCCGATCCTGTCCTCTTCTTCGAGCCGAAGCGCGTCTACCGCGCCGCCAAGGGCGAGGTGCCCGAGGGCGACTATACGGTCGAGATCGGCAAGGCGAGGATCGCACGCGAGGCGCAAAAGGCCGCTCGCATGGTGACGGTGATCGCGTGGGGCGCCATGCTCTACGAGGCGATCGCCGCCGCCGAAGAGGTGAAGAAGAAGGGCATCGAGTGCGAGATCGTCGATCTGCGCACCCTTTGGCCGCTCGACATCGACACGATCGTCGCGAGCGTCGAGAAGACCGGCCGCGTCGTCGTCGTGCACGAGGCGCCGCGCACGTGCGGGTTCGGCGCGGAGCTCGTGTCGCTCATCACCGAGCGCGCGTTCCTCCACCTCGAGGCACCGCCGGAGCGCGTGACCGGCTTCGACACGCCGTTCCCGTACACGCTGGAGATGGAGTATCTCCCGCTCGCCCACCGCATCGTGCCGGCCCTGGAAAAGGTCGCCGGTTTCTGACCCTGGACTCCGAAAGAGGACGTAATGGCCCGCTTCGAATTCAAGCTACCTGACATCGGCGAAGGCGTGACCGAGGGCGAGATCACCGGGTGGCTCATCAAGCCCGGCGACGTCATCAAGGAAGACCAGCCGATGGTCGAGGTCATGACCGACAAGGCGACCGTCACCATCACCTCGCCACGTGCGGGCAAGATCATGGAGACGCGCGGCAAGGTCGGCACGATCGCGCAGGTGCATGACGTGCTCGTGGTCTTCGAGGTCGACGGTGAAGGCGCGACCGCGAGCGCCGCCAATGGAACGAACGGTTCGCACACGAAGCAGGATGACGGCCCTGCGGCCACTGCCGTTGGCGACATCAAGGAGTCCCTGCCCGGAATGGGCGGCGCGGCTCCGCGTGCGAGCGCGGGCGCCGAGGCGGGGCTCTCGTTCTACAGCGAGAAGCCGCTGGCGACTCCGGCCACGCGCAAGCTTGCTCGCGACATGAACATCGACCTGCGGCGCGTTCCGCCCACGGGCCCGCAGGGTCGCGTCACCAAGACCGACGTCGAGAGCTTCGTTGCGGGCGGCGGCAAGCCGCGCGTCACCGATGACGTCGCGGCGCCCGCAGCAGCGCGCGGCTCCTTGGCTCATCCGGTCGTGAAGATCGTCCCGCCCGCGCAGGTGCCGGGGCAGGGCCCGCTCGAGGAGCGCGTGCCGTTCGCGGGCATGCGCCGCAAGATCGCGCAGAAGATGGCGCAGAGCGTTCACACCGCGGCGCATTTCACGTTCGTGGAGGAGTGCGAGGCGACCGCTCTCTCGGAGCTCCGCAAGCGGCTGAAGCCGTTCGCCGAGAAGGAGGGCGTGAAGCTCTCGTTCCTGCCGTTCATCGTGAAGGCCGTCGTGGCGGCGCTGAAAAAGCACCCGATCCTGAACTCGGCGCTCGACGAGTCGACCGAGGAGCTCGTCTACAGGAAGTACTACAACATCGGTATCGCGACCTCGACGGACGCCGGACTCATCGTGCCGGTCGTCAAGCACGCCGACCGTCTCAGCATCCTCGACATCGCACGCGAGATCGAGCGCGTGGCCACGGACGCAAAGAACGGCAAGGCCAGGTCGGAGGACCTCTCGGGCTCCACGTTCACGATCACGTCGCTCGGCGCGCAGGGCGGGCTCTTCGCGACGCCGATCCTGAACTTCCCCGAGGTTGGCATCCTGGGCGTGCACCAGATGAAGGAGAAGCCGGTCGTGAAGGCCGGTCAGATCGTCATCGGCAACGTGATGCTGCTGTCGCTCTCGTTCGATCACCGCATCGTCGACGGGCACGTGGGCGCGGCGTTCGCATACGACGTCATCGGGTTCCTGCAAGAGCCCGAGCGCCTTCTGCTGACTGTCTGAGTCGGCTACGGGCAGCGGTCGGAGTAGCCGGCACCGCAGCGCTGGGCGGGCGGCGGCGGCTGGAAGATGGGCCCGAGATGCGCCTCTACCGCGCTGAAGGAGACCGTGACGGAGAGCGCGTCGCACTCTGCGCCCATGTTGTCCTTCGCCTGCGCGGACACGACGTCGCGCTTTTCGCACGCCATCTGCTTCACGTTGCCGTACGTGCTTGACGCGCCGCAGAGCCCTTGCGTTCCGTCCAGCGGGTCGGGGACGCTCTGGAGGGCCCCGAGAAAGTCCGGCAGGGCCCAGCGGCCGGCGAACTGCCCCTCATCCACGCGGTAGCTCTTGCCGTCGAAGATCAGCGGAGCGACAAGCACGACGTCGGACAGGGCGACGCGAAGCCTGGTGTTCACGTCGCCGGCCGTGACGGTGAGGCTGATGTGCGCGACCACGACGCCATTGGAGACGTACGCGTTCGTGTCGTAAATCAGTGGCAGGCAGATCGTGTCGTTGCCTTCGCAACCCGCACCGGCATCGGCACCTGTGCCCGCGACGAGCGAGGTGGGGTTCACCGTCCACACGTCCGTCCCGTCGTACTTCGGGCTCGCGGCCATCTTGGTCTCCACGCCGACAGTGCCGGGAGACTCGTAGGCGATCAGCGTCACCTGCGTGTCGTTCTTGGCGCCGTTGTAGTTGCGCAAGCGAATGAGGGTCCCGTTGTATCCGAGGCGCAATCCGGTGTTGAGCGAGTCGTCGTTGAACTGCGAGGGCGCGAGGGCCGCGAAGGTGGCCCACAGATCGCCGGTCGCGTCATCGCCACCACCGTCCGTGTCGCAGTCCGGCTTCGCCGCAGGAGACGTGCACGACGGCGGCCCGGGGCAGGTGCACCGCTGATCGATGTCCATGGGAACCGGTGCGCCAGGATGGTTCACGCTTGCAGTGCCGCCGGGCACAAGGCGGAACGCCGACATCGCAAAGACCACGTCCACGTTACCGCTGGCATCGTCCTTGGCAGGCGGTGGTGGCGGCGCGAAGATCTGACAGCCAGCGTCCCGCCTTCCCGCCTCGATCGCGCCGTCAGCCCCGCCGCCGTCAGCCGTTCCAGCCTCGTCCCCTTCCGAGGGCGCGGCGAGCAGCAGTGATTTGTCGTAGATCGCGCACGCTGACCACGCGCAGGCCGCGGCGAGCGTCAGGATCCCGGCTGCGCGCCTGCGTTCCATCCCAGCGAGCGTACCAAAGTCAGAGGCACTCGTCCTTCCAGCCTGCGTCGCAGGCCTCGGGCCCCGGGGGCTTCGTGAACAGCGGGCCAAGGTGACCTCTGGACGCGCTGAACGACACCGCGATCGAGAGCGCGTCGCAGCCCTTCCCGGTGTTGTCGTCGAGCGGGTGCGTCATGATGTCTGCTGCGGAGCACACGCGCGACTTGACGTTCTGGTACAGCGCGTCGTCGTTGCAGAGCGCGCTCGCTTTGCCGATAGGGTCGTTGGCCGTGCCGAGCGCGGTGAGCAGACCCCCTGAATTGAAGCGACCTGCGATCTGACCATCATCGATCCGATAGGTCGCTCCGTCGGGAATGAGCTTGGCGAAGAGCGTGGCCGCGGAGATCGCGAGCACGAGCTGGTTGCCAGCGGAGCCCACGGTGATCGGGAAGTCCACGTGCGCGACGAGCACGCCGTTCCTCACGTATGCCTGCG
>JANXLV010000261.1 GCA_025355005.1 Myxococcales bacterium
TCGCGTGCCGCGACGAGCACTTCCTGGAGGCGCTCCTTGGGAGATTCCTTCGTGATGTACTCGCAACGTTCCTGCCACGCCTTCTGGTAAACGTCCTCCCTAAACGTGCCGGTCAAGATCACCCGGCGCACCATCGGATGCCGAAGCTGGGCCTCACTCACCAAGCGCCATCCAGAGCCGTCTGGCAGCGACAGGTCGAACACGAATGCGAGCCAACCCTCGTTGGGCATCGTGAGCGCGGCGAGGCCATCTGCAACAGTCGCGCACGTTTCAACAAGGGCGATTGGTTCCATCCACCGACGAACGGCCCGGCGGACGTTCGGTTCATCTTCGACATAGAGCACGCTGAGTTTCATGGTCGCCGATGGCCCCAGGGTGAAGGGTGCAATGGCGCTACCCGTCTTGTGCCGACGGCGGCCCAGTAGCACTACTTCGCCAGATTTCTCTTTCCATTCGGTCGAGATGGATTTAATGGCGGGGCGTGAAGACCGATCGCGTTTGGGAGAAGCAGCTCGAGAAGTGGCTCACGCCGTTTCTGGCGGCGTCCCGAAGTCTGTTGAATTTCGGTGGCGGCCATCATGCGATTACGCCGCCCTCGCAGCGCTGTCAATGGTCTTCGGCGCGAGCATGACATCGTGAGCGCGGAGGGCTGCGACCAGGAGGTGCATGCCCTTGTGGCCGCGCAGCTTGCGGAAGGTCTTCGCAGCTTCGCGGAGAGCAACAGCGAGCCAGCGGAGGACCATCTGCCCGCCGTCCCAGCGATCGACGTTGTGCGTGGTCTTGCGGATGCGACCGTTGATGAACTCGATCGGGTTGGTCGTGGAGAGCGTGCGTGCAAGCGTCGCGGGCAGGCCGAAGTGCATCACGGTAAGCGTCTCGTCGAGGCCCTCGCGCAAGGATGCGGCGGCGGATGGGTGCTTCTTCTCGAGCTGCTTCGCGATGCCTTCGAGCATGCGCTTGGCGCGCGCAGCGTCGGTGCACTTGTACGCCGTCGAGATCGCGCGCCCCGTGCTCTGCTTCATCTCTTCAGGCAGGTGGTCGAGGACGTTTCTACGCTTGTGGACCTGGCAACGCTGGACGAGCGCGCGCTTCCCGAAGACACCGCGCACGGCCTTCGCGAGCGCCTTGCTGCCATCGATCACGAAGAGCAGGGCGCGATCGGCACGCAGACCACGCGACGTGAGATCGAGGAGCAGCGCCGAGCACACCGTCGCGTTCTCGGTCGCGCCGTCGTAGAGCCCGAGCACGTGCTTTTCTCCGGCGTCGTCGATGCCGAGCGCGATGAGCACGACGTGCTCGCCCACGTGGATGCCGTCGATCATCACCGCCGCGATCGCAAGCGAGCTGAGGTCTGCGCTCATCGTCTCCGCGAGCTGCTTGGTGGTCTCCGCGACGAAGCGGCGGCTCACTGCGCTCTTGCTCGCGCCTCGCGTCTTCGTGCCTGGGGGTGCGGGCTCGATCGAACGACGGTAGTTGCGCGTCGAGACGCCGAGCACCATCTGCTCGACCGCGCGCGGCGTGAGCGGGTCGGCTTCTGCGAAGCGCTCCCAGGTCGCAAGCGGGACCTCGCCGGCGTGGTCGCGAACGCGCGGCCGGTTGACCGACACACGCTGTCCTCCCATCGAAAGCTCTCCCGGTGCGTGCCCGGCCCGCGTCGCCGGAGCGTCATCGTGCGCGTAGCGTGGACCGCACAGCATCGTGCGCTCATCCTCAAGCAGTGCAGCCAGCACCTGCATGCCGGCGCTCACCACTGCGTCGTGCAGCGTTCCGCGCACCTCCCGCATCGCGGCAAACGCACGCTGCGACATCGTTCCCTCTTGGCCTTCGGTCGTTCTCTTGGCAGTCTTCTTCATTGGCGGTTCCTCTCTCAAGCAACTCCGAGAATCCTCTCGGAGCGAGGTGAACCGCCACCTCAAATTTCAACAGAGACCGGGACGCCGCCCTGACGATTCGGGGGTTAGCTTGCATCATGAAGACCTTTGCCCTCGTCTCGACTGTCTCGGTGGTTGGCCTGGCCTCGCTCATGGCCTGTAGCTCGAGCTCGTCGACGACATCGTCAGGGGCGGACGGAGGCGCGGCCGACGCGTCGCCGGGGGCCGAGGGCGGCAGCATGAATGACGGCGGAGCCGGCGGCGACGCGGGCTCCTCGGACGGTGGTGGTGGCGGGACCGACGGCGGCTCGATCGTGATCGGCACGGTGACCGTCAGCAGCTGGGACGATCTGCAGGTCAATGGAAGGATCGCGACCGACAACGCCGGCACAACGGTTGGAGGCACGGAGTCGAACGCTTCCGTCAATCTCTACGCCGCAGGCAGCACCACCGCGAAGGCAGGGCCGACCGGGCTTGGCTTCGTCACACTTGGCCTCGCGTGGGACGGCGTCGGCAACGTCTTCGCCGCGACAGGCGCCGGCACATTCAACGTGCTGATGGTCGCGCCAGGCGGAGCGAAGTTCGGCCCCAGCGCGTTCACGGGCAACGCGACCGGCGGTCTGTATCGTGACCGCGGCGGAAGTGTCTACGCATGGGAGCAGTCCAGCAGCGCAGTGGCGGGCAAGCTCTCACGCACGACCGGCGGCAGCGCGGCCTTCACTGCGCTGCCCGCGTTTCCAACGGTCGTTAGCCTGAACGATCTGTCCAGCGGTCCTGACGGAACCGCGTACGCGGCGATCATCGCGCCGGGAGGGTAGGTCGTCAGGCAATCGAAAGAAAGACGAACCAGCGCGCGCGCTAGCGACGTCCGCGTTCGCGTCTGCGTGCGAGCACGAGCACCATGGCTCCTGCGAGAAGCAGAAAGCCCCCGCCTGACGGTGTGCTGCCGGCGCCCGTGCTGCAGCCGGATTTTCCGTCCTGCTGGTCGTCGCCCAGCCCGCCCTTGCCGGCATCCGAGCCGGTCCCGCCACCACCACCGGCGCCACCGTCGCCCGAGCCGCCGGCCGCGACGGCCGCTCCACCGCACAGCAGCTTGATGCCGGGATCGGGGCTGCCCTTGCTGTCGAAGCAAAGCCCGAAGGCTGCTTTGAGCGCCGTGGCGCCTCCGCAATCCGAGGTCTGCTTGTCGTCGTATTTCTTGCAGTCACCCGCGGTGGCCGCCATGATGCAGTCCGCGTCCGTGATGTCCGTGCAGGTCGTCGCGCCCATCGCATCGCGCGGGCACGCTGCCTCCAGGCAAGACTCGAGCTCCTCCGCGGCCTTGCCACAGGCAGCGTTGCCGCCCGACAGCGGCGAGCCCAGGCAGGCGCCGAAATTCTCGACCGAGATGCTCACGTGCATGGCGTCGGCCCAGACGAAGAACTGCGTGTTCGTCGTGTCCGTCGACTCCGTGAAGAGGCAGCTCGCGCACTTCGGGCTCACGCCGTTGAGGATGTCCGAGAACTTGCCGGTGACCATCCCGAGCTCGGCATCGGTACATGAGCCCTGCGTGTTCGCCTTCGGAGGGTTGACCTCGCTGATGTCCATCGCCGTGATGGCGACTGGGCAGCTCCCGGAAACGCTGCCGTCGACGCCCATGACGCCTCCGTCCTGACCGGCGTCGCTCCCTCCGGCGGTGGCCGTTCGCTCTCCACCGCCGACGACGACGGTCGCGCCGAGCGCGATGAGCGAGAGCGTGGGGACGATGCGCGTGGTGAAAAGGCGCCTCCGAGCGTCATGCATGGTGTGATCCTCAGGGGTTGGAACTGGATAGCAGTCGATGGTCGCATGAGCGCCCCGGACCACCAATCGAAGTTTCCGTAACCTGTGATCGAGACGGGAACCGCTACTTCGCGGCGAGGGCCGCCGCAACTGCTGGGACCAGGAGCCAGAGGAGGCCCTTGATGGCGAAGAACATGAACGCGCCAATCCCGAAGCGCTTCGTGATCTTCTTCGCGTGGGGCGAGAGCCTCTGCCTGATTGTGCTGAGCATGGCTCCTACTTCTTCGGGCGGTACGCGACGGACTTGTCTACCTGGACGCGCTCGAACCTGTCTTCGAGGTTGAGCGTGGTCTCTGCGCCACCCAGGAAGAGCAGACCGTCCGGGGCGAGCAGGTCGTAGATGCGCCCCAGGATCGACTTCTTCGTCGGCACATCGAAGTAGATGAGGACGTTGCGGAGAAATACGATGTCGAGCGGGCCGGTGACGCTCCACGTTCCGATGAGGTTCATCTGGCGGAACTCGATCATTTTTCTCACGTCTTCGCGTATGCGAAAGTCCGCGCCGCTGCGCTCGAAGTACTTCACCAGAAGCGAGGCTGGCAGGCCGCGGTTCGTCTCGCTCTGCTTGTAGATACCTTCGCGCGCGCGCTCCAGTACTGCAGTGCAAATGTCGGTGGCAACGAACTTCACGCGCCACGATGCGAGCTCTGGAAAGCTCTCCTTCACGAGCATGCCGACCGAGTACGGTTCCTGTCCTGTCGACGCCGCGCCACACCAGATGTCCAGCGTGCGCCTCAGCTTGCGCGACTGCAGGAGCCGGGGAAACACTTCCTGCTTCAGCATCGTGAACGGATGAATGTCCCGAAAGAATGTGGTCTCGTTCGTCGTCATTGCCTCCACCACCTTCGTGTGGAGACCGTTCGTGACTCGCGCCCGGAGCTGCCCCACCAGGGCGCTCACGTCCGCAAAGCCCGCGTCCTTGGCGACGGGCAGAAGGCGTGCTTCCAGGAGGTAGTCCTGACGCGGCTCGATCACGATCGCGGATTCTCGGTACACGAGGCCACGAAGATACGAGAGTTCCTGTTCAACGAGCCCCATGAGCCTCCTTCGCCGTGGAGGCCCCGAAGGTCCTCCCGGATGCCACGCGCGAGGTGATTTCTGATGCAATGCGGGACAGCGGGACCACCGCATGCGCGAGCTTCGCGCGCGCGACAAACCCTGGCATTCCCCACACGACGGACGTCGCCTCATCCTGCACGACGACCTGTCCGCCTGCATTCCGGATGTCCTGGCATCCTCGCAGGCCGTCCTGGCCCATGCCGGTCAGCACGACGCCCAGCACGCCGGCTCCATGGAGCGCCACCACGCTGCGCATCATTGGGTCGACCGCGGGGCGACACGAGTTCTCCGGCGGCTCCTGGTTCAGATGCACCCTCACCTTGGTGCCTTCGCGACGAAGGACCAGGTGGAAGTCGCCGGGCGCGATCACGATGTGACCGGGTTGGAGTACGTCGCCCTCCGCGGCCTCCTTCACGTGATGCGGCGTCGCGGCGTTCAATCGCTCGGCGAAGAGCCGCGTGAAGAGGGGAGGCATGTGCTGCGTGATGACCATCGGCACCGGGAGCGGTGGCAGCTTGTCGAGCATGTCGGCGATCGCGTTGGGACCGCCGGTGGACGCTCCGAGCGCGACGATGTCGATCCTGTGGCTTCCGGTCGGCAGACGCACCGCGGGAGCAGGCAACGACACGACACTCCGCTGTGCGAGCCTTTTGCCGTCGCGACCGATACGTCCGAGACCCTTGAGTCGAGGCACCAGCTCACGCTGGACCATTTCGATGGAATTCCTGGCGCCTCCAGTGCCGCTCGGCTTCGCGAAATAGTCGGTGGCACCAAGACGGAGCGCCTCCAGCGTTGTGGCTGCGGCCTTCTCCGTGAGGGAGCTGAACATCACCACGGGGAGCTTGGGATAGAGCTTCCGGATCTCCGCGAGCGTGGCAAGGCCGTCCATCTCCGGCATCTCGACGTCCAGCGCGACCACGTCGGGTAGCGTCTGCGCCATCTTCTGGAGGGCGATCTTTCCGTTCGCCGCAGCGCCCAGGAAATCGACCTCCGCGTCGGCCATCAACACGTCGGTCAGGACCTTGCGGATGACGACCGAATCGTCCACCACGAGGACCTTCACCCTCGGGTTCACGATTCGATCCCGATCAAGTCGAGCTTCTCCTTCAACGCCTCTGGCGTGAAGGGCTTCATGAGGTATTCGTTGGCGCCAATCTCGAGAGCGCGAGACACGTACTCGAGCTCCGTCTCGCTCGTCACCATCACCACCGGCAGCACGCAGAGGGCGGGATCCGCCCTCACGTGGCCCAGGAGCTCGATCCCGCTCATCACGGGCATGTTCCAGTCGAAGAGCGCAAAGTCGAAGTGCGCACCCTGCTTGCGGAGGCACTCCAGCGCCTCCTGCCCGTTCCCGGCTTCGGTCACGGAGTAGCCCACCTCCGTGAGCTGCTTCCTCAGGATCATCCGCATCGAACGGGAATCATCGACAATCAGGACTTGCACGTTCTGGCTCCTTCTTCTTCGCTCTCTTCGACTTGCGTGTGGCTCAGCCCTGCTGCGTCACGAGCTTGCCGAGCTCGCTAGCCATGCGCGACAGCTCCGCGGCTGCCACCTGCGTGGAGCTCGCACCAGCGCTCGTCTCACTCGCCGCCTTCGCGACACCCGTGATGTTGTGTGCGATCTCCGCGCTACCGCGTGCAGCCTCTGCGACGTTGCGCGTGATCTCGTTCGTCGTCGCGGTCTGCTCCTCGACGGCGCTGGCGATCGTGTGCTGAATGTCGTTGATCTGGTTGATGATGGAGCCGATCTGCGCGATCGCCTCGACGGCGCCGCGCGTGTCTCCCTGGATCGCCTCGATCTTCTGGCTGATGTCCTCCGTCGCCTTGGCGGTCTCCTTGGCGAGCTCCTTCACCTCGTTTGCGACGACCGCGAAGCCTTTGCCCGCCTCACCGGCGCGAGCCGCTTCGATGGTCGCGTTGAGCGCGAGAAGATTGGTCTGCTGGGCGATCGATGTGATGACCTTGATGACCTTGCCAATCTGAGCGCTGCTCTCGCCGAGCTTGCCGACGAGCGTATTGGTCGTGTCCGCAACCTTGACGGCCTGGGTCGCGACGCGCGCCGCATCGGTCGCGTTCTTCGCGATCTCGCGGATGCTCGCGCTCATCTCCTCCGCGGACGTCGCCACGGTCTGGA
The DNA here is from genome assembly GCA_025355005.1 of Myxococcales bacterium. Classification (GTDB taxonomy): domain Bacteria; phylum Myxococcota_A; class Polyangia; order Polyangiales; family Polyangiaceae; genus JANXLV01. The sequence goes on from JANXLV010000261.1 coordinate 6,885, forward strand.
CGTTCTTGTTGACCTGCTCGGACGCCGCCGACACGACGCTCGCCTGCGCGGAGGTCTCTTCCGCATTCGCCGTCATGGTCTGGCTGATGGCGGACAGCTCCGTTGCCGACGCACCAAGACCCGACGCGTTGAGCTCCACCGCCGCGATCAGCTCCTTCTGCCGCTGCTCCCCGCGCTTCTGCGCCGTGATGTCCGTCGCGAATTTGACGACCTTGAACGCCTTGCCCGTCGTGTCGACCACCGGATTGTAGGAGGCCTGGATCCAGACCTCGCGACCGCCCTTGGCCACGCGTTTGTACTGGGCGGCCTGGAACTGGCCCTCGCCGAGCGTCTGCCAGAAGCGGGCGTACTCGGGGCTCGATACAAACGCGGGGTCGCAGAACATTCGGTGGTGGCGGCCCTTGATCTCGTCCATCGAATAGCCGAGCGTCGCGAGGAAGCCTTCGTTCGCTTCGATCACGGTGCCGTCCAGGTTGAACTCGATGCGCGCCATCGATCTGTCGAGCGCGGCAAGCAGTGCGGCCTGCTGCTGGGCCTCGACCTGCTTGGTGATCACTTCCCAGGTGAGCATCGGCCCGCTGTACTTGCCGTCCTCGTAGAGCGCGGACACCTTCAGCGAGAGGATCTCGGGTCCAAGGCGAATCGTCGCCGTGTGCGGCAGATTGCGCGGGTCGGACAGGAGGCGCCGCTGGTGGGAAGGGTTCTTGTGGAACACGTCGATGTTGGTTCCGATGATGCGGTCCGCCTGGATCGGTATGAACTTCTCGAGCGTCTTGAGCATCTGGACGGATGCGGGGTTCGCATAGCGAACGACGAGGTCGAGATCGCAGCACATGATGTTGACCGGAGCCTGCTCCAGCATCTGCGCATTGCGCTGCGCCTCGTGACCGCTCGAAGTGTCCTTGACCCTGGTCTCTGAAAGGCCCCCCGGGGGCGCGGAATGTCCATTCGTGTGTCGCGTCATGTCACCCATGGTCTCGTCTCGCTCTCTTGGTTGAATTGAGTTGGTTACCTACGCCGCGTTCGCTGCGCACGACACGATGCGATCGATGTCGAGCTCCAGCAGAAGACGGTTTTCCAGCTTGAAAACGCCTCGAAGAAGCGCGCGGGCCTCCTGAGGTACGGTCTGAGGGACGGCATCATGAGCCGCCGTCGTCACTTCCATCACGTCTCCGATCTCGTCCACGAGCAGGCTCGCGGCGCCGTCGTCCGAGCGGACGACGACGTTCATCGGACGGTCGTCACCCGTACGCTCCGGCAGGTTCAGGCGCCGCCGCATGTCGACCGCCGTGACGATCTGACCTCGCAGGTTGATGAGCCCGCGGATGTCGCGCGGCGCCAGGGGCACGCGCGTCATGTCCTGGTAACGAATGACCTCCTGCACGCGGACCACATCGATCCCGTAGAAGTGGCCACCCAGGTAGAACGTGCACAGCTGTCGGGGTTCTCTTTCCATCGTTCCCTCTTCCTTCTCAGGCGGCATCATTCAGGTCGCCGAGCGCCGTGCGCACGTCGAGCAGCTGAGTCACTCTTCCGTCGATCACCGCGGTGCCGGAGACGCCGTGACGCTTGCCGGTGGGCTTCACCACGATCGAGTCCTGGACGATGTCCAGGATGCGACCGACAACGAGGCCAACACTCCGACCCCCTTGCGAGAACACGACGACCTGGAGCGGACTCTCGCCATCGTCCTCGGCGCCCGTCGGACACGGACCGAGCACCGCGTCCAGGGAGATGAGCGGAAGGATCTCGCCGCGATACTGCACGACCTGGTTGTCGCCGGCCTGTTCGACCGAGCCTCGCGCGAATTCCTCCAGGCGTGACACCTGGTCCAGCGGAAGCGCCAGCCGCTCGTTTGCGCCCCGCGTGAGCAGCAGGAGCGCATCCTTCGCGCCATTCTGCTGATCGAGCCCCGTGCCCTTGCTCGCGAGGCTGACCGCGCGCTCGCGCGATTCGGTGAGCACATTCGCGCGCTGCGCCACACCGACCACGTCCAGGATCAGCGCGACGCGACCGTCGCCCATGATCGTCGCGCCAGCGAATGTGGTCACCGTCTTCAGCTCGCGCGAGAGCGGCTTGACGACGATCTCTTCGGTGTCGCTGACCCCGTCGACGATGAGCCCGAACGGACGATCGTCGGCCTGGAGAATGACCACGTTCACGACCTCGGACTCCACCGCGGGTTTTGGCTCGTCGAGGACCGTGCGGAGATGAACCAGCGGCAAGAGATCGCCGCGCAGCCTGAGCACCGGTGTGCCGTGCACGTCGGCGATCGCAGTGCGCGCCTGCGCCGCCTCGAGCCGGACGAGCTCCAGCAGATTCACCTGCGGAATCGCGTACCGCTCGGAGCCGAGATGCACGACCAGCGCGGGGATGATGGCGAGCGTGAGCGGGATCTTCACCTTCAGCGTCGTGCCGTGGCCATGGCGGCTACTGAGCTCCACCGTCCCGCCGATACGCTCGATGTTCGTCTTCACGACGTCCATCCCGACGCCGCGCCCAGAGATGTTGGAGACCGTCTCCGCCGTGGAGAAGCCGGGCGCGAAGACGAGATTCGTGATCTCGCGCTCCGTCATTCGGCCGATGCGTTCGGCCGAGACAACGCCGCGCTCCAGCGCCTTCGCGCGGATCCGTTCGGGGTCGATGCCCTGGCCGTCGTCCGTGAGCTCGATGTTGACCTTGCCGCCCTCGTGATACGCGCGCAGGGCGAGCACGCCGGTGGGCGCCTTGCCCTTCGCGGCCCGGGCTTCGGGCGTCTCGATTCCGTGGTCGACCGAGTTCCGCAGCATGTGGACGAGCGGGTCCTTGATCGCGTCGAGGAGCGAGCGATCGACCTCGGTCTCCGTGCCGATCATCTCCAGTCGCACGCTCTTGCCGCACAGGACCGACAGATCGCGCACGATGCGCGGATACTTGTTCCACACGCTGCCGATGGGGCGCATGCGGGTCTTCATCACGCCCTCCTGCAGCTCCGACGTGATGAGGTTGAGGCGCTGCGATGCCCCGATGAGCGTCGCGTCACCGGCGATCGCGCCGACCTGGATGATCTGGTTCCTTGCCAGCACCAGCTCGCCAACGAGGTTCATCAGCTTGTCGAGCAACGCGACGTCCACGCGCACCGTACCGTCGACGACGGAGGAGCCTTCGTGTGCCTCGACCGCATGCACCTCGGCAGGATGGTCGTCCTTGGACGCAGCGACGGGCGCGGCCGGCGCCACGTGAGTGGTCGGAGCAGTCGCGGCAGGGGAGACGATGGCCTTCAGGCGGACGATCTGTTCTGCAAAGTCCTCCGTGCCCTCGACGCCGGTCGTCTCCAGCCGACGGAGAATGGCGCGGACGCCGTCCACCATCGTCAGAAGATCGGTCGTGATCTGCGGGGTGAGCGAGAGCTTGCCGTCGCGAACGCGCGAGAGCACCTCCTCCCCCGCGTGAGTGAGCGCCTCCAGGCGTGTGCAGCCCAGAAAGCCGGACGTTCCCTTGATGGTATGAATGGCTCGGAAGATCGCGCCAACGCGCTGCTGGTCACCTGGGTTCGCCTCGAGCGCCACGAACGAGCGATCGAGCTCGTCGAGATTCTCATTGCTCTCGATAATGAACTCTTGCAGGACTTCATCAATCTCGCTCATTGATCCCTCCTCGGGCCTACCTGATGCACTCCACGTACCAGCCGCGATCCAGGGGAACCCTGCTGCGACATAGATGAAACGGTCATCCCGTCGTCGAATTCAGTGTCAAGCAGCTGACGCAGCGGCACCCCGATCGAGGAGGCTCACCCTTGCATCGGAGGACAGACCAGCACGCGCATGCCTCTGCACGTCTCGCGGATGTGGCGCGCCGCGCCCTCCGTGAGTCGCGTACAGATCGGCAAGATCACCGTACCGTCACGAAAATCCTCTGCCAGCACGTAGCCCTCGTGGAGCTGCTCGGCGGGAAGCTCCACAGCCGTGGTCTGTGTCAGCAGGTACGACAGCACGAAGCGGTGCTCGCCCAGCGTGAGGTTGACAGCCGCACGGGCGAGGGCTCTCGTCTGCCGCTCCTGGAATTCCGCGGAGGAGAGCCGGCCGGGCAGGCCAAGCGTTAACGAGAAGCCATCCATGGCGAACGCGGACTTCACGACGCCGGCGACGACATTGACGATCTCGGCAAGGGCGTCCGCGGCCTCTGCGTCGGTTGTCTCGGGACCAAGCATCTGCTTGCCGATCTCCAGGCTCGACTCCGAAGAGGCCACCACGGACACGACGACCTCGCACGCATGCGATGGGTCGACCAGCGTCGCGGCGATGAACAGGGCACCCTCGGACTGGGTCGCAGTCGAGATCGAGATGGACGACGCAAGCACGGGCGCGCCAAGAAGATCTCCCAGCGGCGACGTGGACCGAGCACCGAGATCGAGCCACGCAGCGGTGCGGACCAACGGATGCGACTTTGTAGGTGGCATGGAACAAGCCTGTTCGTCCTCGGCGGCGAGGAGCCGTGCGGGGGCGCCCATGTTGCTCAGGCGGCTGGAGTGAGGATGGACTTGAGCGCCTCGCCCATGGTCTCGGGGGTGAATGGCTTGCCAAGGAGAAAGAGCGCGCCACCATCCTTCGCACGCTCTCGCATTTCGGCCGTCGTCTCCGACGTGACGAACCCGAACGGCACCTTGATGTCATTGGCTCTCAGCGCGGTCAGCAGCTCGATGCCGCTCATTTCCGGCATGTTCCAGTCCGAGAGCACGAAGTCTGGCTGCGATGCCTTGATGGCATCCAGCGCTTCCTTTCCGTTCGTGGCCTCCACCATGAGGTAGCCGCCATAGCCTGCGGAGGTGAGCGTGCGCTTGACGATGATGCGCATGGCTTTACTGTCGTCGACAATCAGAATCTTCATGGTGCCACCCCGTCCTTCGTTGCTCGCGAGATCCGAACTAATGGACGGCGCCAGCTCCGCTTGCTTGAGGTGACGGCATCACCCCTAAGGGGGTGGTGCGAAATACCGTTGCCCATACCTGAGCCTGAAGGCCGAGAGCCATGAGAGTCCTGGTCGTAGATTCCAACGCAGCCGAACGAGAGCTCACCGTACGCGCTCTCTCCGCGGAGAAGCACGAGGTGGAAGCCGTCAAGGATGCTGCTGCCGCGGTTCTTGCGCTGGAGAAGCAGCCTCGTGATGCCATCCTCGTGGAAACCACGATGACCGGCGCGACGGGCTTCGAGCTCGTGAAGCGCATTCGGGCGACCGAGAATGCGGCGTCGCGACAGTTCATCTTGATGACCGCGGCGAAGGCTGTGGCCGCCGACATGAAGAGCGCGTTCGGCGCCGGCGCGAATGACTTCGTCCGGAAGCCAATCAACAAGGAGGAGCTCGTTCTGCGCGTGGAAGGGGCCGCCAGACTGAAATCGTGGTTGCTGGCGACCGGCGCTGGCCACAGAGAGGTCGACCTGACCTCGGCGCGCGATGTCACGAGCACTCAGGCCTGGGCGACCGCCGAGACGGGCATGACGGCGGACGTGGGCGCCATGCTTGGGTTCACGCTCACGCCGACGCCCGCGACGAACGTCATGAAAGGTGCATTCGTGGGCGCGCAGCTTCCTCTCTCCATGGCAAGCGAGAGCTTCGAAGTTCGCGTTGCGGTGGCCGCGGACCAGGAGAGCGCCCGCGCCGTTGCTGGCGCCATACTCGGCGATCCGGACGCCGACGAGAGCGACGTGCGGGACGTCCTCCGGGAGATGGCGAACATCGCCGCAGGCTGCTTCAAGCGGATGTCGGCAGCGGAGGGCCGAGTGCTCACCACGGGCCTTCCGTTGAACGGCTCACCGATGACGTTCATCAACGAGTCGGCGAAGGTTCGCAAGGAATGGACGGCCACCTGCGGCGAGATCGGCGCGACGCTCCGGTTCGAGCTGCAGTACATCGCGTCGGAGTCGACCCGGCTTCCGCTGAACGCTCTGAGAGACGGCATGGTGCTCGCTCACGATCTCGTGAACGCATCCGGCGCGCTCCTCATGCGCAGCGGCACGCGCCTGACGGGAAACAAGATCGCGCAGCTCCCGCGTGCCCTTGGCGCTGCAGCGCTGGTCGCCGTGATGACCACGGCAGATTGATGGCGCTCTGGGAGAGGCGCATTCTGGCGCCTGCACTTGAGGTATGATGGTCGTAGATGAGCGCTCATTCCTCCGCAGATCCGCGTCTCGGATCGGTGCTGGGTGCCTTCCGGATCGAGCGGGTGCTGGGGCGCGGCGGGATGGGCGTCGTGTACCAGGCGGTGGACGAGCGACTGCACCGTCAGGTCGCGATCAAGCTGCTGCCGCCCGAGCTGAGCCAGAGCCCCGAATCGCGTGCGCGTTTCCTGGCAGAGGCGCGCATTGCCGCGGCGGTGTCGCACCCTTGCATTGCGACGATCTACGAAGTCGGTGGGCCCGACGCACGCGTGTCTCCGCTATTTCTGGATCTGCTCCTTCGCTTCCCGCACTACGAAGCGAACGTGCGCGAGCTCGACGCCCTGTTGTGGCAGGCGATCGAGGGGAGCCGCGGCGACGTGCTGGAGGCGCCCCGCGCACTCGTGGACGCCATGAGTCTTCCGCCAGAGGAGACTCGGGCAGCGATGAGCGAGGAGCGCATACGCACCGCGCTCGGGGAAGCCTCGGGCAACGTCACGGCCGCGGCGAAGCGGCTCCAGCTGCCGAGCCGCTACTCGCTCTACCGCTTGATGAAGAAACACGGCATCGAAGACAAGCCCCCGCGCGAAGACTGAGCGTCTGTGCGCCGCACGTGCGCCCCTTGTTCTCGGATGAGGGCCGCACGCGCTCGAGGGCCCAATTGGGCGCTATTGCCCGCTGTTCGCGGATGGCCGACCCCTTGCAATCGGAGGGGGAATGAACCTTTCGAGAATCGTCATCACCGCTGGTCTGGCAATCATCTACCTCGGGTGCAGCTCGGTCAGTGCGCAGCCTGCCCCCGCATCGGACCCCGACAGCGGCATTCCGGCAGAAGATGCCGGTGCCGATCACGCGACACCGCAGCCGAAGAACCCCGACACGTGCGACACGGTCGCTCAGGATTGCGTCAAGCCATCGGCCGCGCGGTGCACCATCCTCGACTCACGGCCCTACTACACCGCGTGCGTGGGCCCGATCGGTACGAAGAAGGCGGGAGACCCTTGCACGGTGAACGTCGAGACGGGTGACGACTGCGGAAAAGGGCTCTTCTGCACGATCAACGGCAACACCGCGGCGCCGACGTGCGCAAAGCTCTGTCACGCCGGAACCGATTGCGGCACTGGCGAGGCGTGCGTGAACATCCAGTACAAGAATTCGCTCGCAGACTTCAAGGATGGCGTCTGCCGCGTCAAATGCCTGCCCTACTCCACCACGTGCGGAGCCACGGAGACATGCGGATGGATCGTGCTCACGCCGGATCGCTACGTCGCGTTCCTGTGCAAGCCCTCCGGGCCCAAGGTAGCCGGAGACGCGTGCCTCTTCGACGACGAATGCGGCGCGAACCTCGGCTGCAACCGCACCTGCACGCCGCTCTGCGACGACACCCACGCGTGCGCCACCGGAGCTTGCAAGGACGGGTTTTGCCAGTGACAGAAAGAGCCGTGGTCATCCATGACGTACGCTAGAGCCAATAGACCTCGTCCATGAAGCGCATCCTCTCACTCGCTGGGGCACTGGTCGCGGCCATCGTTGCCTCGGTGGTGGGGTTCTTCGGGTCGGCGACGGTGTGACGATGAAGCCGAGCTCGGCAGAAACGGCGCGCCGCCCATGACCGGGCCACTGCCGCCCTTGCTGGTGGCGCGCGGAGAGTGCGATTTCGTTCGCTGGGAGTACACGCGTGCGTACCGCGACACGCTGGGCGCCACGATGGTCGTGATTCCGGGCGCCGGGCATTCGCTGTGGCCTGCGCAGCCCGAGCTGATGAACGATCTCTTCGCTGCATTTTTCCGCGGCGAGCCACTTCCGCTACCCGCTTGCACCGCTGCCACCGAGCCCCCGGGCCTACCGTGAGAGCGAGCACTGCAGATTCCGCGCGCAGGTTTCGCTTTACGAATGTATAGTGAAGTCTTGGAGGACGACTTCCTGGAGACGCTGTTCACCAAGGGGCTCGTGCGCCGTCCCTTCGAGAGCATCGCGACGGCGGCGGAGAAGGCTGCAGGCGACGCGCTCACGACCGACGGGCCCACGGCGGCCGTCCTGCGCGCGGCGGAGGTGGGCTCACGGTCCGCTGCGGATATCGTGCGCGTCCGGCTGGCGGCGGGACGGTGGGATCCGCCGGCTGCATGCGCCCGTGGCTGTGCACACTGCTGCGCGCAGCGGGTGGACATCACGCCCGCGGAGGCGGCGCTCATTGCGACGGCGCTTCCGGAAGGCGACCCGCGCCGCGAGCGCGTGAAGGCCCGCGCCGGCCAGCTTTCTCCGATGTCGCAGGAGGAGCGGCTGCGCGCGCGTGCTCCATGTGCGCTCCTCCACGAAGATGGCACGTGCTCCGTCTACGCCGCGCGCCCGCTCGTGTGCAGGGCAGCCAGCTCGCTCGATGCGACCGCGTGCGCCCGCGCCATGGAGACCACCGAGGGTGGGGGAGAGATCCCCATCGAGCCGTGGAGCTCGGCCAGCATGCGGGCTGCGCATGTGGGTCTTCGCCGCGCGCTCGTCTCCGCCCGCCTGCCATCCACGCTGGAGGACATTCACGAGGCGCTCTCGCGCGTCTTGTGAAGACCCGCCGCTCGCAATCGTCTCTCACTCGTCATCCGTCGATCAGTCACAACCGCACTTCCAGTAGCGGCCTCAAGGAACCAAAAAAATGAAGCGTGCGTTACTCCTCGCCAGCCTCGTCAGCACTGCCGTCCTCGCCACTCCGAGCGCCGACGCCGAGTCGCTTCGCCCCGCGGGTGCGCCGACGCCAGGCATCTACGTCCGCTTCGTGAAGTACGGTGGTGGGACGTCGGACGTCGGCTCGTGCGCTCCCAGCGCCAGCACGATCATCGTTTCCGAACAGAACTCCATCTCGCGCTGGTCAGCGTGGCATCCCGTGCAGTCCATGAAGTTCGATATCGAGCAGACATTGAACATCGGCTCGCAGACCACGGGCGCGGGCGCCGGAAAAGTCACGTTCAATCCGCTCTCGATCACCATGCAGGCGAGCTCGCTGGACGCGACGCTGGTGGACATGGCGAGCTCTGGAACCGCCTTGTGCGAGGCCGACCTGCTGCTCGTGAGCGCTCAGGGGCCAACGGAGCTGTTCTCGATGCGCCTTGCGGCGGTGAAGACGGTGGCTTTTGCACCGGACTCCTCTGGACACTCGACGACGACAGCCACGTTCGAGTACGGCGGATTGATCGTCGTGAACCAGAGCGTGAAGGCGGACGGCACTGCCGGAAAGGCTGTGGGGAAGGGATGGAATCGCGTGAGGAACAGTAACCGTTCACGGGTTGCTCGCCGCCGCGCGCCCCCGGGTCCACGAGCGCCGCATCGCGCGCCCCCCCACCCAGCGCGTGGGCTCGCTCGGGTAGGTCCATTCGGCACGTTGTGAG
>JANXLV010000265.1 GCA_025355005.1 Myxococcales bacterium
GGGCGCGATCACCGGCTCGTTCAGGGCCGGCTCCATTGAAGCTTGACGTACATCCAGTTCTCGAACGTCTCTCGGCTGATCACCGGCTCGTTCAGGGCCGGCTCCATTGAAGCATGCGGACCATCATCGCGGTGATGACCGGGCACGTGCAGATCACCGGCTCGTTCAGGGCCGGCTCCATTGAAGCAATGCCACCAACAATGATGCGCACTTGAACACGTGGAGATCACCGGCTCGTTCAGGGCCGGCTCCATTGAAGCACCTACCAAGAACGCTGCACCCGATGTAGACGGCGTGATCACCGGCTCGTTCAGGGCCGGCTCCATTGAAGCGCGCGCGTCCGATCGCGTAATCGAACGCGACCTGCGCGATCACCGGCTCGTTCAGGGCCGGCTCCATTGAAGCGCACTGCGCCATCGCGCGCATGGCAGACGATCCTTGATCACCGGCTCGTTCACCCGAAGCCGACCGCGCTCGACGATCAGCAGTGAGCGCGGGCTCGTGCTAATCTGCTGGGCGCATGCAGAAGCTCGTAGACGGTGTCCACGAATTCCATCGCGCGCATTTTGCCCGGTATCGTGAGCTCTTCGAGACGCTCGCTTCGCGCGGACAGAACCCCGAGACGCTCTTCATCACGTGCTCCGACTCCCGCGTCGTCCCGAACCTCATCACCGGCACGGACCCGGGTGAGCTCTTCACGGTCCGCAACATCGGCAACATGGTGCCGCATCCGAGCCTGCCCGGCGGAACGGCCGCGGCGATCGAATATGCGGTCGCGATCCTCGGCGTGCAGAACATCGTGGTGTGTGGCCACACGCACTGCGGTGCGATCCGCGCGCTGATGTCGCCGGGCACCACCGCGCAGGTGCCGCTCGTGTCGAAGTGGCTCTCGCAGTCGGCCCACGTGCGTGAGCTCGTGGAGGCACGCTACGGGCACCTGGATCCGGAATCGCGCGAGCGCGCCGCCGTCGGCGAGAACGTCCTCGCGCAGCTCGAGCACCTACGCGAGTTCCCGTTCGTGGCCGAGCCGATCTCGAACGGCAAGCTCCGGCTCTCGGGCTGGGTCTACAAGATCGAGACGGGCGAGGTCTTCGACTTCGATCCGAGCAGCGGCCAGTTCGTGCTCATGAGCGAGGGCAGAGACAGCTCTGCCCCGCCGTCCGTCGGGCGCTGACGCACCACCCTGGTCAGACCACCCTGACGGTCAGACGACGCTGAGCACCTTCACGGCGCGCTCGATGCCCTTCAGCTGCGCGTCGAACGTTCCGCGTCCGCCGCTGCGTGTTCCGAGGAGCTCCTTCACGGCGGGATCGCGGAAGACCTCTTCCGAGATCAGGAGCTCGCGCGGCAGCGAGCGGCCCTGCACGCGCGCGGCGATATTGACGGTGCTGCCGAAGTAGTCGAGCGAGCGGTTTGTCGTGACGGCGATCGCAGGCCCGCGGTGCATTCCCATCTTGACCTCGATGCCGCCGAGCTCCGTCGCGAGCCGCGACATCTCACGCTGGATGAGCAAGGCCGCGGCCACGGCCTGGGCGTTGACGGGGAACGCCGCCATCACGGCGTCGCCGATGGTCTTCACGATCCCGCCCTCGTGCGCGGCGATCGCCTCCGTCATGACGCGGAAGTGCTGCTGCACGAGCCCGTAGGCCGGCGCGTCGCCCATGGTCTCGTACATCTCCGTCGAGCCCTTGATGTCCGTGAACATCAGCGTGACGGAGCGGATCGCGAACGACACGCCGGGCGCGAGGAACTCCCCGGAGAAGAGATCGCGGAAGTCTTGCTGCGCGAACACGTAGGACGCGCTGACGAAGCTCGCATGCCTGGTCTTCGGAACCATCGCGATGCCCCAGAGCTTCTCGTAGCGGAAGTCGACGTCGATGTGCACCGGCCCTGGCGCGAGCGTGACCTCGCGCGGCTCGATGCGGCCGTCCTTCTCGATGACGAACGACACGCGCTGCGGCGTCGTCACGCGCTCACCGCCGACGTGGATCTTCACCGCCTTGTCGACGTGACCCATCGCGTGGAAGCTGTAGTCGTCCGCGGGTAGATCCTTCTCGTACTGCTTCTTTTCGCCTGCATTGAGCACGTCCGCGAGCGGGAGCACGCGCTTGTCGCGCTGCACCGCGTCCATCCACCAGCCGATCTGATCGGGCCATTTGCGGTCGGCGAAGTCAGCGTAGTCGATGCGCCGCACGTCCGGGTTCGCCGTGAACGTGACCTCCGTCTGGTCCTCGATGTCGACGGTCCAGTCGATGTTGCAGAGATCGCAGTGCGCGCGCGGCGTGAGGTCGATCAGATGCTTGAAGTAACCCGGGATGCCAATGCACGACGGGCAGAAGAGATCCCAGTTGAGGTCGAGCAGCCCGAGCCGCGTCGCGAACAGCAGCGAACGCACCGCCTCCACCTTGCTCACCCCCAGCTCTTCGGCGAGGACGAACGCATTGATCTTGTATGCCGAGAGCGGCGCGTCACCCGTGAGCGCCGCCGCGAGATGCGTGATCACCTTCGGATGCGCGCGAGACACCGCGAGCTCGGACATCTTCGCACGGACGCATCGTTGAGGGTGTGCATGGCCCCGCAGCGTATCGGAGTTCTTGCGGAGGTCGAGGTCGACGCCGAGACTAGCGACCGGGGCCGAGGAGGAAGGCCATGGCGTGAGGTAGGCGCTGCGCCCAGTAGACTTCGCTGTGCTGTCCGCCGGCTTGCACGACGTAGTCGAAGGTCGCGCCGTCCTTGTAGCCGAGGGTGCGGTACTGGTCGGCGAGGGTCTTCGTCTGCGTGACGTCGTCGTTGCTCGCACCGGAGTCGCCGCTGTCGACGTAGACGCGCACGGGGCGCGGCGTGGCCTTCGTGGTCGCCACGTCGCCGATGAGCCAGTTGTTGTCCCACCACGTGGACGGAGACATCACGCCGACCAGGCCGTACGTGTCCGCGTGCGTGACTCCGGCGTACGCGCTGATCAGGCCGCCGAGCGACGACCCGAGGATCGCGGTGTGCTCGCGATCGGGCAGCGTGCGCATGTCCGCATCGATCTTCGGCTTCAGCTCCGTGACGAGCATCGTGAGGTAGCTGTCGCCCTTGCCGCCCATGTACGTGGGGTCTGCGACCGGCGTGTACTCATCCATGCGTGCGGCGGTGTTCTCGGGACCGACGATGATCGCCTCCGCGATCGTTCCGTCGTCCGCGCCCGCGTCCATCGCGTCGGCGACCTTCCACGTGTTACCGCCGAACGCCGCCGCGGGGTCGAACAGGTTCTGGCCGTCATGCATGTAGACTACAGGCATCCGCACCAGCGTGTTCTCGACGTACGTGGGGGGCACGTAGATCCAGACGCCGCGCGAGTTGTTGAGCGTCTTGGACGCGAAGTCGTATGCGCGCGACCAGCTGCCCTTGGTCTGCGTGAAGCGCGGATAGATGTCCGCGCTGGCGCCCGGAGCGATCTTGTAGTTCGGGCCGAGTGACCACGTCGTGTCGTCGAGGAGGGGCTTGACCTCGAACGGCGTCGCGACGTTCGTCGTCGTGAACGTGTAGGTGTCGCTTGCCCCCTTCGTGAGGGGCTTGCCCGCGTTCCAGTCGAGCGGCGCGAGGGAGCCACGGAGCGCGAGGGCGTGCGTTCCGGAGAGCGCGCCGAGCGGGTAGTGGATGCGGATGGTGGTGACCGCAGGGCCGCCGGAATCCTTGGCTGTGGAGGAGCCCGCGTCGCTCGCGCTGGGAGCTTTGCTCCCGCCGTCGGTCTGCGAGGTGCTGCCGGCGTCATCCGTGGTGCCGCTCTGATCGTTGTTGCTTGGGGAGGTCGAGCTGGAGCTCGAGCTGCACCCGATCGCGAGGCCGAGACCAAGCAACAAAGCGAAGGGAGCGAACCGGGCAGAGGCCATCGCGGAGCACTTTGACGCAATCCCATCCAAATTCAACCCGATTCGTCACGCATCCCTGAGGTGCCTTCTCCCGTTTGGGTCGTTCCGGGCGCGTTTTTCGCTTGAATCCCGCGCCGTGCCCTTTGACTCCCCCAAAAACCTGGGCTAATTCGGCCTTCCCCCATTTTGCGGGGAGAAAGGCGCGACGGACAGCAAACACGCATCCGTCGCGATGAACGAGGAACCAAAAACCGAATGACGAACACTACTCAACCCACGCAAGGCGGCATGGACAGCTTTGCGGCGCTCTTCGAAGCCAGTATCCAAGGCGGAGACTTCGGCAAAGAAGGCGAGATCGTCCAGGGCACCGTCGTGGCGGTGCAACGCGATAACGTCGTCATCGACATCGGCGGCAAGAGCGAGGGCATGATCGCCCTCAACGAGTTCGCAGGACCCTCCGGCGAGATCACGGTCAAGGCCGGCGATCGCGTGGACGTCTACATCGACAGCCGTGAGAACGACGACGGCCTTGTCATGCTCTCCAAGGAGAAGGCTGACAAGATGAAGGTGTGGGATGAGATCTCCAGCGCGTGCGAACGCGACGAGCTCATCGACGGCACCATCTCTCAGCGCGTGAAGGGTGGCCTCTCGGTCACGATCAAGGGCGGCGTGAAGGCATTCTTGCCCGGCTCCCAGGTCGACCTTCGCCCCATCCGCAACCTCGATAAATTGATCGGCCAGAGCTACCAGTTCAAGGTCATCAAGTTCAACAAGAAGCGCGGCAACATCGTGCTCTCGCGTCGCGTGCTCCTCGAGAAGGAACGCGATCAGCAGAAGTCCAAGACCCTCCAGACCCTCGAGGAGGGCAAGATCGTCAAGGGCGTCATCAAGAACATCACCGAGTACGGCGCGTTCGTCGACCTCGGCGGCATCGATGGCTTGCTCCACATCACCGACATGAGCTGGGGCCGCGTCAACCACCCGAGCGAAGTCTTCCAGGTGGGCGACGAAGTGACCGTGAAGGTCCTCAAGTACAACGCGGAGACGGAGCGCGTTTCGCTCGGCCTCAAGCAGACGCAGGACGACCCGTGGAACCACGCCGAAGAGGCGTACCCGCCGGGCAAGAAGGTCCACGGCAAGGTCATGTCGATCACCGACTACGGCGCGTTCGTCGAGCTGGAGCCGGGCGTCGAAGGCCTCATCCACGTGAGCGAGATGAGCTGGACCAAGAAGGTCAAGCACCCGTCGAAGCTCCTCGAGATGGCCCAGGAGATCGATTGTCAGGTCCTCGAGGTCGACGCGAAGTCGAAGCGTATCTCGCTCGGCCTGAAGCAGCTCGAGCCCGATCCGTGGTCGGTCTTCACCGAGAAGTACGCGCCCGGTAACAAGATCGGCGGCAAGGTCCGTTCGATCACCGACTACGGCGTCTTCATCGGCATCGAAGACGGCGTGGACGGCATGGTCCACAAGAGCGATCTGTCATGGACGGCCAAGGTCGTCAACCCGGCGGACCTGTTCCACAAGGGCGACGACGTCGAGGCGATCATCCTCTCGATCAACCACGACGAGAAGAAGGTCTCGCTTGGCATCAAGCAGATCTGGGACGATCCGTGGCCCTCTATCTTCAACGAGTACCCGCCGTCCAAGGTGGTCGAGGGCAAGGTCGTCAGCGTTGTCGACTACGGCGTCTTCGTGCGCGTGCGCGAAGGCATCGAAGGCCTCATCCCCACGGGCGACATCGTGGAGCCGAAGAACGAGGCCGGTGAGAGCCGTCCCCTCGAGATCGGCGACACCGTGAGCGCCGAGATCGCCAACCTCGATACGCAGGAGCGCAAGCTCACGCTGTCGATGCGCATCGGCGAGTCTGCATCGGCGCCCACGCAGGCGTCTCCCAAGCGCGAGTCCAAGGCCCCCGCGAACAAGAAGGCCGGCGACGAGGGCAAGGGCGGCACCATCGGAGAGCTCATCAAGCAGAAGCTCGGCAACCTCGCTGTCGACAAGGACAAGAAGGACGAGTAGTCGGCCACTTCGCCGGATCAGAGGGTCGTGCGTCACCGCACGGCCCTTTTTTTTCTGGTAAGGTGGACACATGCGTCGGGCGGTCGTCGTTCTCTCTTTGACGTGTGTCGTGGCTGCGGTGGCCTCGGCCTGCGGCGAAACCGGCGACAGCAAGCTGAAGAACGGGCAGGATCTCCCGCCTGGAAATTTGTTCGACGGTGCGGCCGGCCCCGACGACGGCAGCACTGGCTCCGGCGACATGGACAGCGGCGGAGCGGACTCTGGAACGGCGAAGGACAGCGCTGCGAACGGCTGAGCGCGCGACAACGATCATGAGCGAATCGCTCTGGGCACCCTGGCGCATCGACTACATCCTCGGCCAAAAGACCGATGGATGCTTCCTGTGCGCATACCCGAAGCCCGAGGCGGAGGCGCGGCGCGCGGAGAACGGCGTGCTCGCTGTGCTGCCTCACGCGTTCGTGTGCCTGAACAAGTATCCGTTCGCAGCGGGCCACGTGCTCGTGTCGCCGCGTCGCCACGTCGCATCGCCCGAGGAGCTCACGCTCGAGGAGTACGCGGCGACGATGAGCCTCTTGCGTGAGTGCATCGTGCGTCTGAAGCGCGCCACCTCTCCGCAGGGCCTGAACGTGGGCTTCAACCTGGGCAAGGCCGCGGGCGCTGGCGTGGACGAGCACCTGCATGGGCACGTGGTCCCGCGGTGGGCCGGCGACTCGAACTTCATGCCCGTCATCGCGGACGTCCGCGTGATGCCCGAGTACTTGCAGGATACATACAAACGCCTGCGGCCGTTCTTCGAGGACCTCGCATGAGCGGCGCGGGGACGACCGGCGCGGGCGGGAGCGAAGACATGCTCGACTCGAAGGCGCCGCGCCCGCCGCGTTCGCCGTGGGTGCGACGCGGCTTTTTGCTCGGCTGCTTGGCGCTCGCGCTTGGCGTGCTCATCGTCGCGCACGAGGTGCTGCTGCCGTTCGTGCTCGCGCTGATCGTTGCATACGTGCTGTGGCCCCTGGTGGCCCTCGTCGAGCGCCGTATCCGTGTGGGGAGGCCGCTCGCGATCGTGATGGTGTACGTGCTCGTCCTCGGCACCATCGCGCTCTTCGTGCGAGGCGTCGCGCCGCGCGTCGTCGGGGAGCTGGGCGCTCTGCGGCGTGAGCTACCCGCGCTCGGCGTCTCCGTACAAGAGGAGTGGCAGAAGGCGCGCGAGCGTCTGCGCGAGTCGGGGGTGTCACAGGCGCCGTCGACGGTGAAGGAAGAGCACAAGGAGCCCGCCGCGCTCGTCGTGCATCCGCGCGCGGACGGGTCCATGGCGGTGGACGTGGGGCAGGGGTTCGTCGTCACGCCCACACGCGGCGGCGGCTACTCAGTGGAGCCGCGGTTCGAGCCGCGAGAGGGGGAATCGTTCGATCCGAACCGCCTCTTTGCAGAGGCCATCGGCAAGAGCTTCGCATACGCGGAGAGCAACGCGCTGGAGCTCGCCAAGATCGGACGCGACATCGTCGCTGGCGTCAGCCGCGTCATCTTCATCTTCGGCATCACGCTCATGCTCGCGGCGTACATCATGCTCACGCGCGAGAAGATCTTCGCGTTCATGGCCTCGCTGTTCCGGCCAAGCTCGCAGAAGAGCGTGGACGTGCTCATCTGGCGCGTGGACCGCGGGCTCTCCGGCGTCGTGCGTGGTCAGCTCATCATCTGCCTCGTGAACGGCGTGCTCTCGGCAGTGGGCTTCGCGATCGTGGGGCTGAAGTACTGGCCGGTGCTCGCGATCGTGTGCGCGGTCATGTCACTCATCCCGATCTTCGGCTCCATCGCGAGCGCTATCCCGGCCGTCGCGCTCGGCCTCACGCAGGGCGTGCCGGTCGCCGTGTTCGTCCTCGCGTGGATCGTAGGCATTCACCAGCTCGAGGCGAACTTCCTCAACCCGAAGATCATGGGCGACGCGGCGAAGATTCACCCCGTGCTCGTGGTGTTCGCGCTGCTCGTGGGTGAGCACTTCTTCCACACCATCGGCGCACTGCTGGCTGTGCCATGCATGTCCATCGCGCAGAGCCTGTTCATCCATTTCCGGGCCGTCGTGGAGGAAGGCGATCCCGATTTCGCCGACCTCCCCGTTCCGTCGATGCCGCCCCCAAGGAGCGCCGCAGCGACGAAGGTCTTGACCGTCAAGAAGAAGAAATAGGCGGTTTTTCAGCCCATTTACGGCGTCCCGCCTCGCGCTTGCCTTGCCGCGAGGGGCAGGGTGCGGTATTCGGGCACCGTGAGCGAGAAGCCCGAAACGCAATCCGAAGACGCCAGTTCCCAAGACGCTCCGTCAGCGCGTGCCCAAGACGCTCCGTCAGCGCGTGCCTCTGACGCCCCGAAGAAGACGGAAGGCTCGCGTGCGCCATCCAAGCTGGGCAGCCTCTCTGCGCGGTCTGAGAAAGCGGACAAGGCGAAGAGGAAGAGCGTCTCGGACGTCCAGCAGGAGCTCCGCGATCTGTCGAAGCCCACCGAGCGCCCGCCGGTGGACATGAAGAAGATCTACCTGCGCGTGGCGGCGGTCCTCGCGCTCGTGTGGATCGCTGCGCTCGTGTTCCGCAACAACATCGGTTTTGCGGTCGCCGGCGTGCTCACGGTCGTCACGGGCGGCGTCCTCTACTGGCTCAAGGGCTACTTCGGGAAGGCGCAGAGGCTCGGCGCGCTGCTCTCCAGCGCGGACACTGACGAGGGACGAAAGAAGGCGCTCGCGACGCTCGACACGGAGTTCAAGAAGGGCGACACGCAGGCCATCCTCGCAAAAGCGCAGCTGCTCATGCAGGAGAGCCCGCGTGAGGCGCAGGCCGTGCTCGAGTCCGTCAATCTAGACAAGCAGCTCGCACCCGTCGCCGCGCAGGTCCGCGCCATGCGCGCGATGATCCATCTCACGTTCGGCGAGGTGAAGGAGGCGCGCTCGCTCTCCGACCAGCTCGAGCTCGGCAAGCAGCAAGAGCCGAAGACGCGCGCGATGTTCGCCGCGGTCGCGAGCGAGGCCTGGGCGCGCACGGGCGAAGGTCAGAAGGCAGTCGACACGCTCGACCTCTTCAACCCCGAGGCCCCCGACATGGCCGAGATGAAGGCGCAGATCTGGCGAGCCCGCGCGTTCGCCTACGCCTCGACGAACGACATGAAAGGCGCCGGTCGCGCGCTGCGAAAGCTTGCAGACATCAACCCGCACCTCCTGGGCATGTTCGTGGGGCAGAAGCGAATCCACCCGATGCTGGAAAAAGAAGCCAAAGGCATCGTGATGAAGATGGGAGTCGTCCCAAGAAAAGTAGTCCGCCAGCGGATGTGAGCGCTGGCATCGATTATTTTGCCGATGCCGGCGTTGCTCCTTCCGCGCGGTGCTCACGGCCAAGAGGCCGCTGCGCTCCGTGCTCAGTCGCGCCTTGGCCTCGACAAAATCCTCGACGCCAACGCTCACATCCGCCACTTGGCAGCAGCCCGTGGACAGGGCGCGGAACGATTTCGCGCGCCGTTCGACGCCGCGGCGACAGGCATGTACCGCTGCTCTCTTCTCCAGAGTCGCACGAGAGCGTTCTCTCGCGAGCACGGACCAGAACGACCTCCTGGCTGATGATTCGTCAGATCGTCGTTCTGTCCTGAGTTTCGCGGGCGGTGAACACGAGAGGGTGGTGAGTGCCCGCGATGTTCGGCCGGGTGGCGCGGCGCGGCGTCGCGAACGAGTCCACGCGTGGGGGCGAGCTCGGACAAAGCCGGAGCGGCGTCATCGGCTCGAACCAACATCGCCAGCCGTCGCGCCCCCGATCGAGTCCACGGCTGCGGACGACGCGCTGCGGCCACAGGCCGGACATGCGGGCGCTCACCGCCAAACGCGATTCACGGTTCACG
>JANXLV010000280.1 GCA_025355005.1 Myxococcales bacterium
ACAACAAGGACTCACCTCGCACGCGTCCATCGCAGGTGAGCTCGCTCGCGCTCGGTGCCGCGTACGTCGTGGACGTCGCCCTGTTCACGCCGTACCTGGGCGTGATGGGCGGCGGCACCACGCTCGCGGGCGGCACGCTGGAGCAGAACATCACCCTCGCGTCGGGCATCCTCGCGGCGGGTGTAGACTACAGGTTCTTGAAGTACCTCTCCGTGGGGCTCGCGTACCGGCAGTACATGTTCGCCGCGCGCTCCTCCACCTACCCG
The DNA here is from genome assembly GCA_025355005.1 of Myxococcales bacterium. GTDB lineage: Bacteria > Myxococcota_A > Polyangia > Polyangiales > Polyangiaceae > JANXLV01. Next base: position 267 of record JANXLV010000280.1, read on the forward strand.
AGCTACTCGCTCTTCACCGCCCACCTCGAATACGCGTTCGGCGGCCCGCCGTAGCGCGTCAAAAAATCGCCAGGCGTTGTCATATGGCGCGGGTCGTTCGTGCACTCATGCGCATGAACCCGAACATTTCGCAGCATTCTCGCTACTTCGCTCTCGTTCTTGTTCTGCTGGCGGCCCTGACGGGTTGCTCGAAGCGGGAGCCTTCTCAGGCTTCGCAGTCTTCGTCGGCGGCTTCTGTGCCTGCGGACGTTCTTCCTTCTTCTGGGGGAAGTGCGCCTACGGTGCGGGCACGTGCGGTGTCGGTCGACACGACGCTCGTCGTCACCGATGTCGAGGCGCGTGAGCGTGCGCTGCGCGAGGCCACCGAAAGCGTCGGCGGCTACGTCGCGGATGCCACGATGTCTGGTGAGCGCGACGAGCGGAGCGGTCACATGGAGCTGCACGTGCCGACGGACGGACTGGGTCCGTTCATGACCAGGATCTCGGGCATGGGCGAGGTGACAGGCTACAGCGAGCGCGCGGAGGACGTGACCGATCAGCGCACGGACCTCAAGGCGCGCCTCAAGAACGCGCGCACGCAGGAGGCGCGTGTGCAGGAGCTCATGGCGCAGAAGACGTCGACCCTGGGCGAGATCATCGAAGCGGAGAAGGAGCTCGCCCGCGTGCGCGAGAACATCGAGCGCATGGATGCGCAGGACCGCACGCTGGACGGCCGCATCACGTTCGCGACCGTGCGCATCTCGCTGCAGACGAAGACGATGGAGTCGTGGCGCACGCCTCTGCAGAGCATCGCGCGCTCGGCGTCGAACGGAGCGCATGGTGCAGCATCGATCTTCATGTTCCTCGCGATGGCCTTCGCGACGCTCGCTCCGACCCTGGTTCCGATCGGACTTGCCGTCCTCGCCATCTGGAGCCTGATCCGCGTCCACGGGCGTCGCAAGCAGCGTGGTGTGCTCGCCGAGGCGGCTGTCGGTCGTTGACCGGGAACGGCTCGGATGCGAGCGTGCTGCCATCGAAACGCTCGACCGCGACATCGCTCTCCTGCATGCGTCGAGCTTCGGCTGGGCGATGTCGTGCTGCGGTCGCGACCGGGACCTCGCCTCCGACGTGCTGCAGGAGGTCTACTGGAAGGTGCTCTCCAAGAAGGCGAAGTTCGACGGTCGCTCCTCCTTGCGCACCTGGCTCTTCGGCGTGATCCGGCTGACCGCGATGGAGCAGCAGCGTGTGCTGTCGCTGCGGTGGCTGCGTGGAAGCCGTGACACCGCGAACGACGCGGAGCCCGACGAGACCGCGGCGGATGGTCCTTCGCCAAGTGAGGCCGTCGCGGACAGGCAGCGCGCCGCTGCGCTGGAGACCGCCCTCGCAAAGCTTCCGGCGCGCCAGCGCGAGGTCCTGCACCTCACATTCTACGAGGGGCTCACGCTCGCGGACGCGGCAGCGATCATGACGGTGTCGGTGGGAACCGCGAGCCAGCACTACGACCGCGGCAAGACGCGGCTGCACCAGCTTCTGACGACTGACGACGCGCACAACGCTGACGACGCAGAGGACAAGAGAGGCGCTTCGCGATGACCAACGACGACGAAAAGCTGCGAGAGGACTTCGCGAGGCTCCGCAGGGTAGACGCGCGACGCACGCCCTCATTCGACGCGCTCAGAAAGCCGCCAGTGGTGCGCCCGCTACGACCCGTGGTGCTGGCGGTGGTGCCACTCGTGGCCGCGGCCGCTGCGCTCCTCTTCGTGTGCAACGGCCCCACACAGAGCGAGCCACCACGAGCCTCGAAGGGCCCCGCGACCGACGTGCTACCGAGCTCTGGCGTCACAGATTCAGAGGTCGACCAGGAGCCGCTACCCCTGGATTTCCTGCTCCAGACACATGCATCTTACACGGACTCCGACTTTCTTCTGCGCGCTCCCAAGGACCTCCGAGGCCTCACACCATGAACCCCCGACGCTCTTCCCTCACCCTTTCCGTTCTCCTCGCCCTCGCCCTCACCCTGATCTCCGCGATGCAGGTCTCCTGCGCAAAGTCCGCGGGTCCCCTCCCCGGCGACTCCGTGAGCGCGGATGGCGGCGTGACGCTCTCTCCGCCGCGCATGTCGACAGCGCCGCGCACACAGGAGGCGCGTGAGCCGCGAGAGTCCCTCGGAGCGATCGAGAGCCGCGTGTTCCCGCCGGAGCTCATCATGGACCACCAGGGTGAGCTCGGGATCGAGCAGGCGCAGCGGGACGCACTGGTGAAGGAGGTGGAGCAGAGCCAGGCAGAGATGGTGCATCTCTCGTTCGACCTGCAAGCAGAGAAGGAGAAGCTCGTGAAGGTCCTGGACGCCGATCACGTGGACGAAGCCCGGAGCCGCGAGGCCGCCGCGAGGCTGATGGAGCGAGAAAACAAGGTCAAAGCGTCGAACCTGGCGATGCTGGTCCGCGTGAAGAACCTGCTCACGCCGGCACAACAGAAGAAGCTACGCACGCTGCGAGACGGCCCCGCGGCGTCTTCGGTGCTCGACGCAGGACGCTGAGCTGCGCCCTCACTTCCTGGTGGCTGCGTGGGCTTCGTAGCTTGCCATCAGCGCGTCGAAGAAGAGCGTGCCGAGGACCTCCGCTCCTGCGGGCGTGGGATGCGTGAAGTCCCATGACGCGAGCTGCGGGCTCGCCTTCACCCACTTGCCCATCGTGCCTTCGCCGCCCATCGCGGTGAACGTGTCCCAGAAGGCCACGCCCTCTTCCTTGGCGATCTTCCGCTGCGACGCGATGAGCTTCAGGATCACGGGCTTCGTCTTGAGCGCGCCGCTCTCGCTCTTCTCCGCGCGATCGAGCGGAGCAGCGATGAGGATGCTCGCCATGGGCGCGGCGTTCTTCAGGCGACCGACCACGGTGCGAAGGCTCTTCTCGTAGACGTTCATGTCGAGGCTCGGGTCCTCGCTCTCGTTCGTGCCGAACTGCAGGACCACGAGCGCGGGCTTGCGCAGCTCCATCTGGTCCTTCCAGTGCGCCTCGTTCATCGCCTCCCAGAGCCTGATGCGCGCGCCGTTCGCGCCCAGCGCGTCGTACACCACGCCGGCCTGATCGCGCTCGAGCGCCACGCCGAAGAGGCGAAGATCGCCGTTGCCCCACGATTTCAAGGTGATCTTCGCTTCGCCGTCGGGCACGGTGAACGACTTGATGCGGCTCACCTTCTTCTCGCCGCGCGTGGTGAAGCGCTCGCTCTTGCCACCGAACAGGATGACGCCGTCGCCGCCGGCGGGCTGCTCCAGGTAGTAGATGTCGAAGCGCGAGACCTTCTTGCCGTACTCGCCGTTCGCGGCCGTGCCGAAGTTTGCCTGCGCGCCGCCCTCGGCGTGGAACGTCACGCCGCCAAGGCCGTACGCGCCGTCCTGCGTGAGCGGGCCCGTGATGCGGTTGGCGGTGAAGCCCTCGCTTGCCCAGTGCGCGACGTCGTTGTGGAAGTACCACTCCCATGCGTTCGCCGCGAGGATGAAGCCGTGGCCCGAGTCACCGAAGCGCGTCTGGAATTTTCGGCGCATCGTGCCGGAGATGTAGTCGCTGGTGATGACGGAGTCGCCGTAGTGGAGGATGCGCGTGACCGCGGGCTCACCTGCGCCTGCGTCTGCCTTCGCGTCCGTCTTTGCGAGCGACTCGCAGAACGCATCCATCACGTGACCCGTGGGATCTTCGATCGCGAGCGACCCCTTGGTCTTCGCGAGCAGCGCGGGATCAGGCGGAGGAGTCTGCTCCGCGGAGGACGTGGGGAGCGCGTTGGAGACGGTGGCCTCGTTGGCAGAGGCCTTGAGCTTCTGTTCGCCGTTCGTGAGGATGGGCTGCGCGGCGGCGCCGCTCGGGTCGTTCGTGGTCGCAGTCTCGGCCGGGCGATGTTCCCACGGCATGAGCGCGACCCTGTATTTCACCATCCGCGGCGAGAGATAGGGCACCGCGAGGATGGCGAGCATGACGCCCAGCGCCGCGGTTGTTTTCCCGAACAGGGGGTGCTCCTCCGTCGTCACGGCGATGACGATTACACGAGCGGCCCGAACCGGACAAGCGAAGCACCTCTCGCAAACTGGACGCGGCCCCGGGAGCCGGATTACATGCGAAAAAGCATGCTGTTCAACAGCGCCCTCTATGCGGCGTTCCTGCTCGGGACCTACGCCGGATTCTGGCTCCTGCGCGGGCATCACGGCCTGCGCACGCTGTTTCTGATACTTGCAAGCTACACGTTTTATATCTACGGCACGTACGATGCGGCGCTGGAAGAGGACGTGCCGCTCGGTCCCGTCGGCTGGAGCGTGATGTGCTTCGGCATCATCTTCGCAGGCAGCTCGCTGGACTACGGCATTGGCCGCGCGATGGATCACGTGACGGCCCCAGGGAAGCGCAAGGCGCTGCTCCTGGTCTCCGTCTTCTACTACCTGGGCGTGCTTTCTCTCTTCAAGTACTGGAACTTCGGCGCCGACACCTTCGCGCTCGTCATGCACAAGATCGGCGTGCCCATCACGCCCACGCACCTGCGGCTGGCGCTGCCGTTCGGCATCTCGTTCTTCACGTTCGAGACGATGAGCTACACCATCGACGTCTACCGCAAGGAGATCGCGCCCGCGAAGAGCTACAAGGAGTACCTGCTCTTCGTGTGCTTCTTCCCGCACCTGGTCGCAGGGCCCATCGTGCGGCCGCACCAGATGTTGCCGCAGCTGGCGGCGGACCCGAAGGTGTCGGAGACGGACAGGGCGCGTGCGCTCTCACAGATCGCGACGGGCCTTGCGAAGAAGATCATCATCGGCGATACGCTGGCGCAGAACCTGGTGGGGCGTGTCTTCGACAACCCGGAGCGCTACTCGTCGCTCGAGGGCCTGGTCGCGATCTACGCGTACGCGATCCAGATCTACGCGGACTTCTCCGGCTACACGGACGTCGCCATCGGCAGCGCAAAGCTCTTTGGATACGACCTGCCGTACAACTTCGACGCGCCGTACACCTCGCGCGACCTGCAGGAGTTCTGGCGGAAGTGGCACATCTCGCTCAGCACGTGGCTGCGCGACTACCTCTACGTGCCGCTCGGCGGTAACCGCTACGGCACCGCGCGCACGTATTTCAATCTGCTCGCGACGATGGTGCTCGGCGGCCTGTGGCACGGCGCGTCGTGGAACTTCGTCCTGTGGGGCGCGCTGCATGGAGGCGCGCTGGCGGTCAACCGCGCATGGCAACGCAGGCGGAGGCCCGGGAAGCAGACAGGTGAAACGGCTGGACCGTACCGCAGCCCAGCGGATGGTCATGCAGCGAGAAAATCGCAGAAGGCGCCGGCCTCTCCGCTGCGCACGGCATTCAATGTATTCTGCACCTTTCATTTCGTGTGCTTTTGCTGGGTGTTTTTCCGTGCGCCATCATTCCACCACGCCACGGACCTGCTCGCGCGACTTGGCAAGCTGAGTCACGGAACGGACAACCTGCCGCTCAAGGTGGTCGTCGTTCTGGTGATAGGTCTGGCGCTTCACTTCGTACCGAAGCGGATCGAGGATCAGGTCCGCGACGCGTTCGCGCGAGCGCCTGCGCCGGTGCAGGGCATCCTGCTTGCGGCATGTGCGTTCGGGCTGCATGCGGCTGCGGGCGCGAAGGCGGAGCCGTTCGTTTACGGGCAATTCTGAGCGTGATACTCACGGGCCCATGTCTGGCCCCTCCGAGACGGCCGTCCGGCGAACGTTTGGCGCGCTCTTCCTGCTCACGGCGACGCTGATCCTCTGCGGCGTGTTCATGGGGCTGCCGACGCGGTACGCGGTGGTGGACGTCTCCGGCGGGGTGCTGGGCGGATTGCTCGCGCTCACGTCGGTCGCGCTGCTCGCGGGGCATGCGCGCGGCAAGTCGCTCGCGCGCGTCGCGTCGTACGTGACGCTCGTGCTGGGGACGATCGTGATCGTGCTCTTGTCATCCTCCGCCGGCTACCTGCGCGGCGCGTACGGCCCCGTGGGTCAGGGCGGTGCGCTGATCTTCGTGTTCGTGATCGCCCTTGTTTTCCCGTACACAATCGCGCTGCCCGCCGCGTGCCTGGTCTGGGTCGGTCCGCGGAGCCGCGCGTGACCTTCGAGCGCATGTGCCGTGTGCTGCTGCTCATCGCGCTCGCTGGCCTGCTGTCGTTCGTTGCATCTTGCACGCATTTTTCGCTGCGTGACATTCCCGCGGCCGAGCGCATGCGCGTGGTCATTGCGTGGAAGGACGGCGTGGCCGTCGGGCGTCACGTGATGGGCAACGGCGCGGCTCCCGAGCCAGTGCCGGCAGACAGCACGGTGGTCACCGAGGAGGGGGTGGCGGAGGCGCCCATGTCCTCGCTGCCCGGCTTCTTCGAGCTCGGCGTGGTGCCGGGGCGCGATGGCGTGGCCGTCACGGTGGGAGCGCACACGTCGGTGATGACGGTCGACGAGCTCATGTCGGCGCGAGCGTATGACCACACGCAGATGTTCGCGGAGGCCGGGCTGGGCCTTGGTGTGGACCGCGCGGTCGTCCTCGCGTCGGCGGCGAAGGAGCTCGGCATGACCGCGCAGGAGGTCGAGTCGCGCGCGTCGTTCCGCCGGATCCGATTCGAGCGGCACGTGCCCATCGCAGTGCCGGCGGTCCCTGCGCAGCCGGAGCGGCGCGTCACCGCGGACACCCTCACGGCCGACGACGTGCACACGGCCGTCAAGGATGCGTCGCGCTACCTGTCACGAAACCTGGATGCGCGCGGGCGTTTCCGATACCTGGTCGAGGCGACGAGCGACAAGGAGATTCCCGGGTACAGCTGGCCGCGCCATGCAGGCGCGACGTTCTTCCTGGCGCAGGCGGCGGCGGTCGAGCACGAGCCGATCATCGCGTACGCGTCGCTCCGCGCGGCGGCGATCATCCGCGACGAGCGCATGGTCCCGTGCGGGGAGCACACGTGCATCGCGGAGGACAACGACGCGGAGATCGGGTCGGCGGCGCTCGCGTTGATCGCCTTCACGGAGATCGTCCGCGGCGACATCGATGCAAGCTACAGGACGCAGATCAAGGCGCTGGCGGAGTTCCTGCGCAGTCAGCAGCGTCCCGACGGCGAGTTCCAGCACATGTACGATCGTGCAGCGCAGAAGCCGATCGACATCCAGCTGTTGTACTTCTCTGGCGAGGCGACGCTCGCACTCGCGCGCGCCCACCGCATCACGAACGACCCGCGCGACCTGGACGCAGCCGTTCGTGGGCTCTCGCGCCTGGTGGGCACTGGCTGGCATTTTTTCGGCGATCGCTACTACTTCAGCGAGGAGCACTGGACGTGCCAGGCGCTGGAAGATCTATGGGATCGTGCGCCCAACCGTGAGGCGCTCACGTTCTGCAAGCGGTGGCACGAGTACCAGCGACGTCTGCAGTACGGAACGAATGAGCACGCGATGGATGCGGAGGGCGCGTTTGGCGTGGGCAACTTCGTGAGCCCGCGCCTGACACCTGCGTCGAGCCGTGGCGAGGCTGCAGGCGCAACGTTGCTGGCAGTGATGCGCGACGAGGCCCAGACCGGCCGCCTCGATCCGGAGCGCGCGGCGCTGACGCGTGAGCTCGACAGCGCGATCGCCTTCGTCGTGCGCCACCAGTTTCGTCCCGGGCCGACGCACCTGTTCGCGAGCCCGCAGGTGATGCAGGGCGCCATGCCCGGCAGCGCCGTCGACTGGCAGATCCGCATCGACTACCTGCAACACGCCGGCAGCATGATGGTCCGATGGCTGGAGATCCAGAACCTGCGGTGAGCCCGGGGGGCGAAGCGCATGACCAGGAAGATGTATCCTACACGGTAAGAGTTCCCCTCACTGAAACGGGCACTGAAAGCCGAAAAAAGTTGGCCCCACAAATTTCTGCGCGTTACCCTGAAATTAGCTGGGCTTCATTTCGATGATCTCCAGCGACTTCCGGGGGAGGGATATTGACTCAACCACACGGCGGATCAGTTCAGAAGGGTGCGGAGCGCGGCAGCGAGAAGCGCGCACGACAGGCCAGAGCGGCAAGCCCCTTCGAGCCCAGGTTCATCAACAGAGCGCCCGCATCCTTCGGTCGAAAGGCCGCACGGAGCCTCCGAGAACCGCCCCTCTCCGCCGTGTTCCACCCGGACTTCAGGCCCGGTTTTGGCCACCGCACCATCCTGCGCACGCGCGGATTCCATAGCGTGCGTGAGTACGTGCGTGAGTATGGGCTCCCCACGCGCGCGGGGTTGCTCACCGCGATCGACATCATCATCGCGCTGCCGTCACTGCCGACGGCGGCCGCGTTCATGAGGCCGCGCGCGTTCGGCAACGGCCTGCGCAAGCCGCGCAGCCCAGCGGTCACGTTCTCCGATCTTGTTTCTCTCATTGGACTCCGCGTTGGGGACGGGTTCCCCGGCACGGAGAGTGCAGTATCGCGTGTAAGCGAAAGAGGTAGACGCATGAAGGGACCTGTTATCAGCTCCGTCGAGACGTTGACCCTGGACGAGGCGCTGTCCTACATGGACATCGCGATGGGGGATGAGCTCGCCGCAGCATTCGAGCTGGCAAGGGATCGCAACCTCCTGGACGGCGGAACGAGCGAGCCGGACGACACTGAAGTCCACCACGCGCTGTTCATGCTCCGTCGCGCGAGAGGCCTCGCAGCGCCGAGCTTCGACAGCATGCGCGTGCAGCTGCGCCGCCTGCTCCCAGCAGCCTGACCAGCTGCGGCCTGCGGCTGAAACAGCACTGCGTCGGCCGCGCCTACTTGGGCGGGCCGGCGTCTTTTGCTGGTGAGGCGGTGGGCGTGGGATCGATATAGGTTTGCTGGCCTGGGCCGCGCTGCCAGGCAAGGATGCCTAGCGTTCCGAACATCAGCGTCACGCCGATCACGAGACCCGCGAGGAGCGCCGTGCGCGCGGAGATCCCTTTCGGCTCCATCGCGGCGAGCTCTTCGAGCAGGTGCGGATCGATCGCGGCGATCTTGTACTGCACGCGATCTTCTTCGTGTGTCTGGGTCGTCACGCCGCTGGCAGCGACGCCACACACGCCCTCGAGCGCTGTGGCGAGCTCGTCTGCGCTCTGGAAGCGCTGCGCGGGATCACGTGCGCACGCGCGCTGGAACCAGCCGTCGAAGCCCGGCGGCGCGTCAGGGTTGATCTCCGACACCTTCGGGTAGGGCTGCATGCAGACCTTGAGCACGATGTCGCCGAGCACGTCGCCCTCGAAGGGGATACGCGCCGTCATGGCGGTGAAGGCGCACGCGCCGAGCGACCAGAGATCGGTGAGAGCGTTCGGTTCACCGCCGACGGTGAGCTGCTCGGGCGACATGAAATTGGGCGTGCCGATCACGTTGCCATCCTGCGTCGGCCCACCGAAGCGCCCGCCCTCGTACGATGGGTCCAGGATCTTGGCGATGCCGAAGTCGACGAGCTTCACCTTGTACGCGTTGTCTGCGTCGACGCCTTGCACGTTGGTCGCGAGGAAGATGTTGTCCGGCTTCAGATCGCGGTGGACGATGCCCGCGGCGTGCGCTTGCGCGAGCGCCATGGAAGCCTGGCGAATGATCTTCGCGACGTCCTTCCCGGAGATCGCGCCAACGCGCACGAGCATGTCGGCGAGGGACTCCCCTTCCAGGTATTCCATGACGATGAACGGAAGGCCGTTCGGCAAGAGGCCGTAGTCGTAGACCTTCACCGCGTGGTCGGAGCGGACGCTGGCGGCGGCGCGGGCCTCGATCTCGAACCGCTTGCGCGCGTCGGGGCGCTCCGCCACATCGGGGCGAATGAACTTGATGGCGACGCTCTTGCCGAGCTCGATGTGGCGCCCGAGCCAGACCGTGCCCATGCCGCCGGTGCCGATGAGGGACTCGACCACGTACTTCCCGTGGACGACCTGCCCTGTGAAGGAGATGTCCTCGTCGTCTTCGTCTTCGTGCTGCGGCGAGCTCATCGGGTCCTTGCGGATTCCTGAGCTACGGATCTTCGCACGGTCGGTCAGGCTCGTCCACGACGGGCGACGAAACCGTTCGTGGGTCTAGTTTGTGGAGCAAAGGGGGATCGAACCCCTGACCTCTGCATTGCGAACGCAGCGCTCTCCCAGCTGAGCTATTGCCCCGATGAATCGGGTGGTTGCGCCCCGGATTGAATCCGAGATGCGACCGGCGCCGGACCTTAGTCTGGGTGTGCGCAAAGTCAAGAGGCGGCGATCCGGAGGGAGATGCGGAGCACGCGGCGGGTCAGATACCCACCATCACGACCCACACAACCACCGCCGCTGCGATCCGGTAGTAGCCAAAGGGCTCGAGGCCGCGGCGACTCAGGTAGCGGATGAAGATGGCAATGACGCCCCACGCGACCACGAACGAAGTCACGAGCCCCACCGCGAGGTTCTGGGCGCCGATCTGGTCCATGAGGACATGACGGGCCTTCCAGCCCTCGTAGACCGTGGCGGCGCCGAGCGTGGGCAGGCCGACGAGGAACGAGAACTCCGCTGCGATGGGCATGGAGAGACCAGCGAAGCGGCCGGCGAGGATGGTGCACATCGAGCGCGACATGCCGGGGATCAGCGCGAAGCATTGCCCGAGACCGACCTTCGCGGCCTGACTGATGGTCATGTCCTCGAGCTTCGTGGTCGTCGCGGGGGTGTCGTTACTCTGCACGCGCGAGGCGACGATCATGAAGACGCCGCCGACCACGAACGCGATGGCGACAGTCTTCGGCGAGAAGAAATGCTCCTTGATCGCCTTGCGGAAGAGCAGACCGGTGACCGCGGCGGGCATGAACGCGACCAGCAGCTGACTGAACAGCTGGAGCGACGCCTTCTCGCGCGAGAACAGCCCGAGCGCACGCGTCGCAAGGAGCGAGCGATACTGGACGAGCACCGCGAGAATTGCGCCGGCCTGGATGACGATGTCGAACGAATCGGCTGCCTCGCTGTCCACCTTGAGGGCGTGCGTGGCGACGATGAGATGCCCGGTGGACGACACAGGCAGGTACTCCGTCAGGCCTTCGATGATGCCCAGGACGAGCGCTTGGATGAGCCGCATCGCGACGGTGTATTAGCATGGCGGACGTGGCCCACACGACCCCCATCGACGCGACGCCGGAAGAAGTGCGCGCGCTGCTCTCCCCGCTGCGGAGCGGCGTGACACTTGTATTATACACGTTTGGAAACGCGTTCGCCGTCGGCGCATGCGTGCGCGTGGCCCACAGCTTTCTGGTGAAGGACATCGTGCTCGTGGGCGACGAGCCGCACTACGAGAAGGCGTCGATGGGAATGGAGAAGTACGAGGACATCGCGCGCGTCGCGGGAGAGGAACAGCTGTTCGCACGCATCGGGACGCGGCCGCTGTGGGCGGTGGAGAAGGACCACGCGACGACGAGCTTGTATGGCGCGATGCCGTTTCCGGAGGACGTGGTGCTTGCGTTCGGGAGCGAGCGGTACGGGCTGCCGGAGAGCGTGCTAGCGAGGGCCACGCAGGTGGTTGGGATCCCGATGTACGGAGTGAATCACTCGTTTCCGGTAGCGATCGCGTGCGGGATGGTGATGGGGGAGTGGGCGAGGAGGAGGTACGCGCGCGGGGTCGTGGTGTGACGGGGGACGACGACGACCTCCACCTCGACCTCCACCTACTCCCGTGCTGGGTGTTCGGCTGCGAACTCGAAGAACAGCGCGGACCACATGATGGCCGCCTTCTGCGACGGGTGCAGTCCGTCTGCTTGCCGTTCCAGCGTGAGGTCGTACGAGTCGTAGAAGATGCACGGAGCGACGTTGTCTTGGAGGACGCCTCGCATGCCTCGCTCGGGGAATTTCAGGGAAATAGGGCCGATCCAGTAGCAGGCGCGATGACCTACCTGCGCGAGGATGCTCTTGATGTCGGGGATGTAGACGTCGGGGCGCGGCACGGTGAGGTTGTTCGTTCCTAGCTGGACGATGACCAGATCCGGCGCGTGGCGCTTCACCAGCTTCTCGACGATGCGCTCTTCCGCGACGGTGTGGAGTCCGGCGGAGGTCATCGTGTGGCTCACGTAGGTGATGCCCGCGTCCGGGAACATCTTCTTGAACTCGAGCTGGAGGCCGCTCGCATAGCCGACGGTGGAGTCGCCGACATGCAGCACCTTCTTGTGGCCTGCGAACGGAAGCGGGAGCTCTCCCGCGTCGCGCCCCTCTGCGCTGACCTCTGCGCTGGTGTTGCGACCTCCGTCGTCCATCGCTGCGTCGGGGACGCTCGGGCCCGTGCTGCTGTCCGGGATCGCGGATGCATCTCTGCCGGCATCGACGGCTGCGCTCCTCGAGTTACATCCGTAGAGCGCGCTCGCGATGGAGAGCGCGAGCAGCAGCGAACGGCGCAGGTGAGAGCGTGGTGCGGTACGCACGGTGCGAGTGGTGTCCGGGATAGCAGCTTTCGAAAGCGACGAGCACAGACATCGATTGTCCGCGATCGGCTTCCGTGGGACGCTCCGGCGTATGCACATGGTCGCCCTCGGCCTCGTCGGTCTCGTCGCTCTCTTGCACGTCTACTTCATGGTCCTGGAGATGTTCTTGTGGACCACTCCATTCGGCCAGAAGACCTTCGGTCGCTCCGCGAAGGACCAGGAACAGACCGCATCGCTCGCCAAGAATCAGGGCCTCTACAATGGTTTCCTGGCGGCCGGACTGGTCTGGTCGTTCATCGCCGAGCCCGGCATGGCTCATGCTCTGCGGCTGTTCTTCCTTGGCTGCGTGCTCATTGCTGGGGTCTATGGCGCGGCCACGGCGTCGCGGAAGATCCTCTTCGTTCAGGCGGTTCCCGCGCTTCTCGCGCTGATTGTGGTGGTGGTGTCCCACGGATCCGGGTGACGTATCCCACAAAAGTCACGCCGCGGAGACCGCTAAGGGAAGCCAACCGGTGACGATGTCGTAGGCTGATGCATGGCGAAGAAGCTTCCGCGTGCACTTCCGTCGCAGCTTCGGTCCCTCTCCATCGTCGTCAGCTTGAGCGCCGCCGCCTGTACGGCAGGCATGGCGGGCTGCAGCTCGGATGGGTCACAGTCGTCCGCGGAGGATCCCGCGATCGTCGCCCGGCGTGACACCGCCGGCAACCAGCTCCAGGCAAGCTTGACGGATGTCGAGCAGCAGTACGAGACATGCGTTGACCAGCTCGCCAACACGGGCACCTGCGTGCTCCCCGGCAATGCGGCGCAGGGCATTCCGGATGTCGTGATCGTGGACCCCACCATTCAGGGTCTGGGCGACGCGGTGAGGATTGCGCGCGAGAAGATCGCTCAGGTGAAGAAGCTCTTCGCGCAGATCGGCAACAACATCTGCGACGTCATCGGTCCGTTCGCCTCGCTCAACAATCCGTACTTCTACTACGGCGGCTACGTGCAGGCCGGCGCGGTGGGTCAGGTACAGGGCGGCGTGGACATGGTCTGGGACATGACCAACCTGCAGGCCGCGACGTTCGGCTACAAGGGCTACGGCGTGGCAAGCCTTGTCGGCGGCGAGGCGGGGGCATATGCGGGCTACGGCTTCGGCAAGAAGGACGGCGTCATCGACGCGTGGTCGGGCCGCTTCTGCAGCGCTTCTGTTTCCGTCGGTCTGCCGGCCAAGCTGCTGTCCGCGGGCGCGACTGGCTTCGTGAGCCCCGACCTTTCGGTGTACGGCGGCGCGGTCAGCATCAGCGTTGGCTACGACGTGATTCCGACACCGGTCGACGCGAGCGTCTTCGCGGCGGACTGGACTGCGTGGGACACCGGCACCAAGGCGCTGAGCCAGAGCGGCTTCTTCATCCACCAGCACCTGAAGAAGGATCCGAGCACCGGCAAGACGTTCATCCAGTACGACTCGCCAAAGGACATGGCGCTCGCGCTGCTCTGGAACGCGCCTGCGCCCATGGGCGTCGCGGCGGCAGCACAGGTGATCGCGCTCGACCTCCAGAAAAAGTCGGGCCTCACCATCGAGCAGATGTGCCCGAAGCAGGCCGCGCAGAACGCCGTCCCGAAGCCGGTCGCTGACCTCGCGAACAAGGCGTGCAGCGCCCCGCCGCCGATCGATAAGATCGTGAAGACCGTGAAGGACAAGGTGATGCCGAAGCCGAAGGACGACGCCGGCGCGCCGCCGCCGCAGAAGGACTCCTGCGCAGGCAGGGCCGACGGTCTCTACTGCAGCCAGCTCGTCGACTTCGCCGCGTTCGAATGCACGGGCGGCACAATCTCTGGCGGCCAGCAGTGCCCCGGTGCACAAAAATGCGCCGGCCCCAACGGCGCGGGCGACACGATCGTCTGCAACTGACGCAACTGACTAACCCGTATTGCGCATGCCGGCGGAGATGCCGTGGAGCGAGAGCAGGAGTGGCCTCTCGAGCTCCGGCGGCAGCGGGTCCTCGGGCGGGAGCTTGCGCGCCCGGCGAATCAGCTCCACCTGAAGCCGGTGAATGGGCTCGATGTACGGGTTTCGCAGCTTGATCGAGCGCGCGAGCACTGGCTCCTCGTGGAGGAGCTCACCGCCCGTGGTTACGCGCAGGATGTCGACGGCGGACTGAAACGCCAAGACGATGCGATCAAAAAGCGCGTGCTCCGCTGTCAGCGACCCGTACGCACGGAAGATCCCCATCTCGGTCTTTGCCAGGCTCATCTGCGCGTTGTCGACCATGGACCTGAAGAACGGCCAGCGCGCGTACATGTCCCGCAGCAGCGCATGGTCCACGGTGCGGAGCCCCGCGCCAAGCCCATACCACCCGGGCACGTTCGCACGGCATTGCGTCCACGCCATGACCCATGGAATCGCGCGCAGCGAGCTCAGGTTCGGCGGGCCGGGTCTTCGCACCGGGCGCGATGCGATCTGCAGTCGCGCGATCTCGTTGATGGGCGTCACGTCCTCGAAGAAGCGCAGGAACGACGCGTCCGTGACGAGCGCCCGGTACTCGCGCACGCTCGTCTCCGCGGCCTTGCGCATGGCCGTACGCATGTCGGCTGGGAGATCGGACTTTGGCTTTGCGGCCGCCACGAGCAAGCCGTAGAGCCCTTGCTCCAGGTTGCGATGTGCCAGCGCGGGGTGGCTGTACTTGTTGCCCAGCGCCTCGCCTTGCTCCGTGATGCGAAGCCCATCATCCATGGTCCTCGGCGGCTGACCCAAAAGGCCGCGCGCCATCGGACCACCACCACGACCGATGCTGGTGCCGCGGCCGTGGAAGAAGCGGTAGCGGACCGAAGCCTCCGCGCAGGCCGCGCCGATCTCGGCCTGCGCCTCGTAGAGCGCGACGTTCGCGGCAAGGAATCCGGCGTCCTTGTTGGAGTCGGAGTAGCCGATCATGATCTCTTGCACGGAGTCACCCAGCGCGGCGCGATACACGGGCAGCGCAAGCACCCTGCGCATCACGTCGGGCGCACGCTCGAGATCCGCGAGCGTCTCGAAGAGCGGCACCGGCGCCAGCTGGACGCCTGCCTCGCGCGCGAGCACCAGTACCTCGAGGAGGTCGCTCGGCTGCTCGCTCATCGAGACGATGTAGCGACCAAAGGCACGCGCACCGTTCAACGTCATGGCGTGGCGCGCGGCGACCAAGGGACCCAGGACGGACTGCACGAGCGCGCTCTGACGCTCGCGCATGGCCACGGGAATGAGAGCACGTTGCGAAGCGAGCTCCGCCGACAGCAGCGACGTCTTCTCGGCCTCGCTCATCCTGGTGTAGCCAGCGACGCCGGCGTGCGCGAGCAGCTCGGCGACGGCCTTGCCGACAATCTCGGAGTGCTCACGCACGTCGAGCGAGACAAGATGGAGGCCGAACGAATGCGCGCGCACGCGAAACGGGCGCAGCAGCTCCGTCGCGCTGCGAGCGAAGCCCGAGCCGTCCAGCTGCTCCTTGAGCTCGCGCACGAGGGCGTCTGGATCCGACGGCTCACCGCGGGAGATCTTCGCGCGTAGCTCGGCCAGCACCTTGCGCGCGGGCTCCCGTGGCAGGCCCGCATCCGTGCTCCTGCCAGATCCGATCGAGTGCGGAAGCTCACGCGCGTGACTGAGCCACGCATAGGCGAGCTCCAACGACGTGAGCAGCCCGCGGCGCGCGCGCTCCGCGTGCATCTCGAACGTCTGCGCCGTGACCTCTGGCGTGACGTTCGGATTGCCATCGCGGTCACCGCCGACCCACGAGTGGAAAGACACCGGCACGCTCACGTCGCCCAGCGCCTCCGCGAAGACGTGCATGAACGCATCTCGCAGGTCGAAATCCAGCTCGGGAAGCACGCCCGCGATGACGTCCACGTATGCGAGCCCCGCCTTCACTTCGTCCTTCACCTCCGGACGGCGCGCGCGCAGCTGCGGCGTTGCCCAGAGCGCCTCGACGTGCGCCGTGATGCGCGCAAGCGCTCCGGGCGCGTTCACGTCCAGGTTGTAGAGCAGCTCCGACACGCGCTCCGTATGCGCGCGCACGGTACGCCGTCGCATCTCCGTGGGGTGCGCAGTGAACGTCAGGCCCAGATCCGTGCGACGGAGCATCGCGCGTACTGATTCTGCGTCCATCCCGGCATCCCGCAGCGCGAGCAGCGCGGCCTCCAGGCTCTCCGGGCGCACGCCTTCGCGACGGCCCAGCTTGCGCACGCGGTCATGCTCCTCGGCCAGGTTGATGAGCTGGAAGTAGATCGAGAACGCACGGACCAGGAGCCCCGCGTCGGTGAGATCGGTTACCGCCAGCTCCGCCTGCATCCCGGCGCCGTCCTGGTTCTTCTCGCGGAGATCCTTCGTGCGCGTGCGCACGCGCTCGAGGAGCGCGAAGAAGCGCTCACCTTCCTGCTCGCGGATCACCGTGCCGAGGCACCTGCCGAGCGTGGCCACGTCGTCCGCGAGGGTGCGCGTCATGACGCGCTTCCCTGTGGCGTTGTGGGACCTGGGTACCGCGCGCGGAAACGGTGGTGCACGGCGACATCCGAAGGCCGACGGAACACGTCAGTCCGTCCCGGCGCTCGAACGAGCGGAGACCGCGGACGCCTGGCTGCCGAACTTCTGGACCAGCTTCTGCGCGAGCGATCGCAATGCTTCGCTGGAGAACGGCTTGTCGACACGCGGGTTGCGTGAATTGGCGAGGAAGGTGCTGGCGTCGTCGGACATGGCGCCGGCCGTCATGAAGACGAACCGCGCGCTCATGCTCGGTCGCCGCTTCTCGACGGTGCGGAACAGTTCCATTCCCGTCAGGTGCGGCATCATCAGATCGCAGAACACGAGGTCGAACGCGGCGTTGCTATCGACGAGCATGCTCAGCGCAGCGCGCGGATCCGCGATGGCAACTACCTCATGGTCCTGACGGAGCAGGCGAGTCATCGCGCGCAGGAGCCCTTCCTCGTCGTCGATGAGGAGGATGCGGCCACGCGCGACCGGCGTGGTGCCAGAGCTGGGCAGCTCCGATGCGCGCAGCACGACGTTCGCCACGGGGAGAATCACGGTAAATTTGGTGCCGCGACCCAGCTCGGTCTCGCAGGTGAGCTCTCCTCCGAGCGACGACACGATGGTGTGGCAGAGCGAAAGACCCAGGCCGCTGCCGTGGCCTACGGGCTTGGTCGTGAAGAACGGATCGAAGATGCGCGGCAAGACCTCCGCGGTGATGCCAGGTCCGTTGTCGCTCACGGTGATGGCGACCTCTGCGTCGTTGTGCCGGAAGGCGCGGAGCTCCACCTTGTTGACGCTCGCGTCCTGCTTCTCGAACGCCTGCGCGGCGTTGACCAGTAGATTGACGACGACATGCGTGAGACCGGCCTCGTCCGCGAGGACCGGAGGAACGAACTCCACAACGACGTCCAATGTCGCGGCGTGTCGGACCTCATGGAGTGCCAGTCCCGTGGCTGCGTCGAGCGCGCTCTCTACGCTCGTCGGCGCCTTGGGCGTGTCCTGGTGCGCGAAGGACTGCAGCCCCCGGACGATCTTGCGGATCCGGTTCGCGCCGTCCTTGGCCTCCGAGATCGCGGTGACGACCTCGTCCAGCGTTGGCGACAACGATGGATGCGCTGCGCCGATCGCACGGAGCTCATCGACGGCGTAGTCGAGGTTCGTCGCCACGAAAGAGAGCGGATTGTTGATCTCATGTCCGACACCCGCGGCCAGCGTGCCGGCTGTTACAAGACGATCTTGACGGGCAAGCTGCTCGCGCGATGCCTCGCCTGCGCGCGCCTCCAGGATGTCGACGACTGCGTCCGCGAGCGTGCGGAGCTGCGCGCGCTGGTCATCCGTCAACCTTGATGGCAACGGGTCGAACACGCAGAGAGCGCCCAGACGCATACCGCGGCCATCGACGAGCGGGGCTGCTGCGTAGAAGCGCACGTGCGGCGCCTCCGTGACGGGCGCCGCGTCTGCGAAGCGCGGATCTGCTCGCGCGTCAGGCACCTCGAAGACGTCGCCCGCGAGCATCGAGTGCGCGCACAGGGAGCCGGCGCGTGGGAGGCGGGACACGTCGAGGCCGTGAGCTGCGAGCGCCAGCAGCTCGGTCTCCTCGACCAAGGCGACGGCGGCTAGCTCCGCACCACACGCATGAGCCGCGGCGCGCACGATGGCATGCAGACCAGGTACGCGCTCGATGCGGTCACCCTGTGACACACGCAATGACCGGACGGCGCGCAGGCGCTCGGTCTCGGTCTCGTTCTCGGCGCTCTGCATTCGCTCGACAGTTATTGAAGCCTAATCCCGGCCGGCTGCAAGTGAACTTTCGGCGAGCGACAAGGTTGTTCGCGTTGAACGCGGTTCGATACCGCGCGAAACAAACGAAGCAGGCGCGAACACCCATGCCAGGGGCGTCGCGCCTCTCCGTTTCACTGGGCTCGGCAGTGCGCGCTTGCGTGCGCACTTGCTCGGCTCAGCGTCTGGTCACTCCTCGTTCACGGCCGTGAGCGACTCGGTCGCGCGAGGCGCCTGCGGAGCGTGGGAGCGGTGCTCCTCTGCGCCGTCACTCTCGATGATGATGTTGAGCGACTTGTACGCGGCGAGGCCCGTACCGGCCGGGATGAGACGTCCCATGATGACGTTCTCCTTCAGGCCGCGGAGCGTGTCCGTCTTTCCGCAGATCGCGGCTTCCGTGAGGACCTTGGTGGTCTCCTGGAAGGACGAGGCGGAGATGAAGGACTCGGTCGAGAGCGACGCCTTCGTGATGCCGAGGAGCAGCGGCTCCGCGATACCGGGACGACCATCGCGCTCGATGACGCGCTGGTTCTCCTTCTCGAAGATGTGCTTCTCCACTTGCTCGTCGACCAGGAAGTTCGTGTCGCCGACGTCCTTGATGCGCACGCGGCGCAGCATCTGACGAACGATGACCTCGATGTGCTTGTCGTTGATGGCAACGCCCTGGAGCCGGTAGACCTGCTGGATCTCGTTCACGAGATACGCAGCGAGCTCCTTCTCGCCCTTCACGCGCAAGATGTCGTGCGGGTTGGCCGGGCCGTTGATGAGCGCTTCACCCGCGCGGACCTTGTCACCCGGCTGCACCTGGATGTGCTTGCCCTTGGCGATGAGGTACTCGCGAGACTGGTCGGTGAGGAGCGTGCCCTCGGGCGAGAACGGTGTGATGACCACCTTGTGCTTGCCCTTGGTGTCCTTGCCGAACGAGACCTCGCCGTCGATCTCGGAGATGATCGCGTGGTCCTTCGGCTTGCGTGCCTCGAAGAGCTCGGCAACGCGGGGCAGACCGCCCGTGATGTCTTGAGTCTTCGTGGACTCGCGCGGGATCTTGGAGATGACCTCGCCTGCCTCGAGGAGGTCGCCGTCCTGGACGACGATGTTCGCGCCGACCGGGAGCAGGTAACGAGCGTCGAGCGTGCTGTTCGGCAGCTTGAGCGTCTCGCCGGTCTTGGGGTCCTTGATCGAGATGCGCGGGCGGAGATCCGCGGCGCGCGACTCGATGATGACCTTGCGTGAGAGACCCGTCGTGTCGTCGAGCTTCTCCACCATCGTGACGCCTTCGACGATGTCGCCGAACTTCACAATGCCGGCGACCTCGGTGAGGATCGGCATCGCGAACGCGTCCCACTCGGCAAGCAGGGTGCCCGCCTTGACGCGGTCTCCCTCCCTGATCTTGAGGATGGCGCCGTACACGAGGCGGTGGTGCTCGCGCTCACGACCCGTCTCGTCGACGATGACGATCTCGCCATGACGGTTCATGATGCTGACGGTGCCGTCCTTCTTCGTTGCGAAGGTGGCGCCGCGGATGCGGGCGAAGCCTTCGCTGCGGGCCTCGAGCGAGCTCTGCTCGATCTTGCCGCGGGCGGCCGCTCCACCGATGTGGAACGTACGCATCGTGAGCTGGGTGCCCGGCTCGCCGATGGACTGGCTGGCGATGATGCCGATGGCCTCACCGATGTTGACCTTGTAGCCACGCGCGAGGTCGCGGCCGTAGCACTTGCCGCACACGCCGCGCCGAGTGACGCAGGTGAGCACGGAGCGGATGACGACCTCTTCGATTCCGGAGTCCTCGATCTTGGTCGTGAGGGCTTCGTCGAGCTCGGTGTTCGCGGGCACGAGGACTTCGCCGGTGAGC
The DNA here is from genome assembly GCA_025355005.1 of Myxococcales bacterium. Classification (GTDB taxonomy): domain Bacteria; phylum Myxococcota_A; class Polyangia; order Polyangiales; family Polyangiaceae; genus JANXLV01. The sequence goes on from JANXLV010000280.1 coordinate 20,702, forward strand.
GGGTCCACGACGTCCTCGAGCATGACGCGACCAAGGATGCGGTCGCCGAGCGGCTGGAAGACCTCGCCTGCGTCTTCGAGCTTCGTCACGCGGATGCCGTCGAGCGTTCCGCAGTCGAACTCGCTGATGACGGCGTCCTGCGCGACGTCGACGAGACGACGCGTGAGGTAACCGGAGTTTGCCGTCTTGAGCGCGGTGTCGGCGAGACCCTTGCGGGCGCCGTGCGTCGAGACGAAGTACTGGAGCACGGAGAGACCCTCGCGGAAGTTCGCGGTGATCGGCGTCTCGATGATCTCACCGGAGGGCTTGGCCATGAGGCCACGCATCGCGGCGAGCTGGCGAATCTGCTGCGTGCTTCCGCGCGCGCCAGAGTCGGCCATGACGTAGATCGGGTTGAACGACGGCTCGATCGTCTCCTTGCCCGTCTCCGGGTCGGTGATCTTCTCTTTGCCGATGACGATCATCATCTCGGCGGTGACCTTGTCGGCCACGCCTGCCCAGATGTCGACGATCTTGTTGTAGCGCTCGCCGTCGGTGATCAGACCTTCCTGGTACTGATCGACCACGCGCTGCACTTCTTCCTGTGCCTCGTCGAGGAGGAGCTTCTTCGCGTCCGGGATCACCATGTGATCCATGCAGATCGAGGCGCCGCTCTTGGTGGCGTACTCGTAGCCGAGCGAACGGAGACGGTCGGCGAGGAGCACC
>JANXLV010000315.1 GCA_025355005.1 Myxococcales bacterium
GCAACGCCGTCGCGACCGCCACGTTTCAGGACATGACGGACAAGTCCGTTCCGCTCCGTGCTCGCTCGAAGCCTTGCCTGACGGGCGGCTCTCACGCCATGCGACGCTGTTTACGTAGAAACGAAAACAGAGTTGTCCACAGTCCACGCGTTTCTGTTTAGCAGCGCGTTCTAGCGGCGCGTCATCGCACGAGGAGGCTGTCAACCCGGGCCCGCGTCCTTCGCGCCGCTGTCACTCCCGCTGTCCGTGCCGCCGTCGCTCGCGCCGATGCCGGTGCCGCACGTCACGTTGAAGAGCACCTTGAAGTCGATGGACTTCGCGTTGAGATCGAAGCCGCACTCCACGAGCGCCTGGTTGTACTGATCCTTGGTCATGCAGTCCGTCGCGCGCGTGTCGTCCTGGCCGCACTGCGCGGCGGTCTGCGGATCGCTGATGCAGCCGTCGTATTCCGCTTGCGAGACGCAGCTCTGGCAGGACGACTGGTAGCACTCGTCGTTGTGCGTCGCTGCGAGGCCGCATGCAGAGCCACCCGCGGCCACGTGCGCGATGCACGCGCCTACCGAGTTGTCGAAGACGTTCGAGTTGCCAGCGCCCCCGTCCAGATCCGCCAGCACGTGTTGCATGTCGGGGGCCCATACGAAGGACTGCCAGTTGGCGTCGCTTGCGCTCGAAAACAAGCACTTCTGGCAGCCGGCGCCGACCATGCCGTAGAGCGCCACGTAGGTCGTTCCGGAGGACGAGCGGATCATCGAGTCGAGTATGCCGAGCTCTGTCGGCGTGCACGCATTCAGCGTCTGCGTGGACGCGCCGGCTGTGCCGAATCCCTGATTCGGGGTGCGGCACAAGCTGCCGCCGCCGGTGTCGTTCTTGGCGCCGGTGTCGAACGTGAGACCGCCATCGCTGCCAAGGTCCGCGGCGGCGGAGCAACCGCTGCCCAGCGCACTGGCGCTCGCGAGCACGGTGCTGACCAATCCGACGAACAGTGCCTTCTTCCCCATCGACGTCCCCTCGGTTCGTGCCCTTGTCAGGATAGCAGCGGCTCAGCCCTCAGCGTCGTCATCGTCGTCGTCATCGTCGTCGTCAGCCTGGCCCATCGCGCCTCCCGGGCCTCCCTGGCCAGGCTTCGCGCCTGGATGCTTCCCGGCCTTGTGCTCGTCGAGCTTTTGACGTTGCTCGGGCGTGAGCAATGCGCGGATGCGCAGCATCGCGCCGACGTGGAGCTTGTGCATCTCGGCCTCGGCCTTGGTGGCCTCGTCGATCTGCGCGTCGACCGCCTTCTCGTCGATCTTGTCGGCAGAGAGCAGACGGGCCGACTCCACGCGGGCGTGCTGCACCTTCGCGTGGAGATCGATCCCCTTCGATTGCGTGGCGAGCATCTCGCCGCGGATCTTCGTCACCTGATCGGGCGTGAGACCGATGTCCTTCGCGCGCCGGATGAGGCTCGGCGCGGCGTAGAAATGTACGCCGAGCGTCGCGAGCTCACGCGCCATCTCACCGTCGCCGTGCTCCATCGGTCCGCCGTGCTCGCCGCGGGAAGCTCCACGGCGCCCGTGGCTCTCGTGGCCGCGCATGCGCTCGCCCATCGCGTGGCCGGGACCGCCACCGTCGTGCTCGCCCTTCGGTCCGGGGTGATGAGCCACTCCTTCGTGACCTTCGCCGCCCTCACCGTGGCGCGGCCAGCCTGACGCTCCGGCGTGCTCGCCCCCACCTGGAGGAGGAGGCGGAGGCGTGGGGACGGCGGGAGGCGGCGCTGCGGCAGGCCCCGCTGCGTGAGGTGCCTCGGCGGGGCGCGCCGGCAACGGCTCACAGCCAATCGCGAAGAGCGAAATTCCGACCGCAGCGACTGAGAAGATCTTCGTCATGGTGGTGGAAGGCTACCACGGCCCCACCGATCCAACGATCAGTGAACGTCGACGATGATGTTGTCGATTCCGATACGATTCGCCGCAAAATCGGGCCCAAACGAGGCAGTGGGAACGCCTCCGGGTTTCGCGGCGGGGGACAGCCCCATTGTCACCGTGCTCGACCCGAACCCTCCGATCGCCGTCGCGTTCGCGTAGTCGGCCGTGAGCTCCGCTTCGTACCAGACGTCCGGCAGAGGCAGCGCCTTCAGGACATCCGCGTGGTCGTAGTAGTCACCGCCGTCCGGGGCGCCATAGCCGCAGTGCGTGTCGATGCCGATCCGATCGGGCCCTTTCTCCTGCTTCAGGTTCAGCGTGCACTGAGGCGTGATCGAGAGGCGTGCGAAGCTGCCGACGCCACTCTTCACCGCGTCGAAGCGAATTCGAAACGATGCATGGATGTAGATGAACTTTTTGTTGCCGTTCGCGTTCACATGAACGTCGGAGCGCTCGCTCCAGAAGGCCGCCGGCGCCGAGAGGTAGGGCCCGATGACGGCGCTGCCGTCGAGCAGCATCGGGAGGCTGAATGGGGAACCGCCCATGAACGCCGTGGGCGCGGTCTCGTCGAAATCGGCGCAGAGGAACGCGCCCGGAAACAGCGAACACGAGAACATGGAAGCGTCCGTGATGACGACCTTGCCGTCGGTGCCCCCGTCCACGGAGGAGGCCGCATCAACCGGCGCGCCGGCGTCCGTCGCGACCGTGTCCGACCCGGAGAAGCTACCGCAGGCGGCGATCACCGCGAGGGCGCCCGCGGAGCCGGTGACCAAGATGATGAGGAACTGCCGGTTCATGGGGACTCGTAAAGCGTATCGGCCGCGACGGGCGTCGTCCACCGGGCATGCTAGGAACGCGGGGATCATGCATCGCGGCAAAAACCATCCTCTGCGTACTGCGCTTCCTGCGCGTTCTGCGCGTTCTGCGCTTCCCGCGCTCCTCGCGGTGACGCTCTCGGTGGTTGCGTGCGGGAGTGACAGCTCGTCGTCTGCGAACGCTGACGGCGGCCCGGGCGGTACCGACGCGGCGATCGCTACCGAGACCGATGGCGCGACAGGGCCCGAGACGGGAAGCGACGCGGGCGTCGACGCGGGGGAGGGGGCGGATGCGGGGCCGGTGGTCGCGGCGTTCGCGTGTCCTTCGGCATCGCCGGAGGTCGTGTTCGTCGGAGAGAGCGCGCCGCCCGCGACCCTCACGCCGTGGCAGCACGTCAAGATGAGCGTCACGTTCGCGAACTGCGGCACCACCACGTGGTCATCTGCGCCAAAGACCGGCGCCGCCGTCAACCTTGGGCCGAGCACGCCGCACGACAGCACAACGTGGACCCGATCGCGCATCGCGCTGCCCGTCGACGTGCCGCCGGGCAATGCGGTGACCATCCCGCTCGCGATCCACGCGCCGCCGCTCACGGGATCGCATCCGTACGCATACGAGCTCGTGCGCGAGGGCGTCGCTTGGCTGGGTCACGCGAGCACGCAACACACGATCGACGTGCAGGCGACGGCTGGGGCAGCGATCACGATCTGCACGGGCACCAAGGCCGATGCGTCGGGTGGAACGGATGCCACCGCCGCGATCAACGCATGCATCGCGAGCACCGCGTCGGGAGGCACACTCGCGCTGCCACCCGGCATTTACAGGGTCTCCGGCGTCGTCGTGATCGACAAGCCCATGACGTTGGCCACCGCAGGCGTCGTCGGCGCGAAGCCGAGCTGCCTGGACTACGACACCGCGCCATGCGCCGTGCTGCGCGCGGACGCGACCACGCTTCCCTCCGCCTCCGCGACGCGCGGCTTCGTGCGGCTCGGCTCGCTCGGGACTGCGACGTCCGGGATCACGCTCGAGCACGTCGTGGTCGACGGCAATCGCGGCGCGCGCCTCGCCACCACGGCAGCCACGAACTGCGCGACGGGTCAGAACGGCGATGGCATCAACGTGGGCGCGAACTGCGCGAGCTGCGCGATCAAGGGCAGCGTGTCCGCGCGCGCGGTCTGCGGCTCCGGTCTGGAGTGGGACGGTGACAGCGTCGTCGTGGACAACAGCGACTTCTTCGGCAACGGAGATCACAACACGCAGAACATGTGGTCCGACGGTCTCACGATCCACAAGAGCGACAACGCGAAGGTCACGCAGAGCCGCTTCGTCGACAACAGCGACGTGGGCTTCATCTCTGGCGGCGGCGTGAACGCGCAGTACACGGGGAACACGGCGCAGCAGCTCACGCAGAGCTCGTTCGCCGCCATCATGCTCGACAACTTCAACAACGCCGCGCTCGGTGACTTCACCGGTGCCACGCTGAGTAACAACGTCGTCTACTGTCCCGCGGGCTGCCACTTCGGGATCGAGCTCGGTCCGCACCCCTGGTACGCGTCGCCCAACATCAAGGGCGGTACGGTCACGAACAACAACGTCGTGGGCGGCAACATCCAGATCAACGCGCAGGGCGCAGGCACCATGGCATCGCCGGTCGTGATCAACGGCAACACGCTCGGCGCCACGCCAGCGAGCGCGAGCTTCCAGTGCGGGACCGTGACTGGTCTGTCCCCGCTCAACGTCAGCGCCGACTCGTTCGTTGACCTGAAGGGCGGCGCGGCCACGGGAGCCATCTCGGTGCCGTGCCCGTGAGTGCGCGGGATTAGTCGCTTTTTCAAGGTGAAGTGTCGCGCGCAAGATAATCGCGATACGCTTGAAAGGTTGTGCTGAACCCCGGCGACGTCGTTGACAATAAGTACGTCGTGGTCCGCCTCATCGGCGAAGGCGGGATGGGTGTTGTCTACGAAGGGCGCAACATCCGCCTGAACCGCCGCGTCGCCATCAAGGTGATGCACTCGCGTCTGTCGATGGACCGCGATCTGGTCGCGCGGTTCGAGCGCGAGGCGCAGGCCGCTGCACGCATCGGCTCCACGCACATCGCGGACGTGATCGACATCGGCGATCTGCCGCGCGGCGATCGCTTCATGGTGATGGAGTACCTGGACGGCGAGAGCCTGGCGGAGCGACTCAAGGCGCGCGTGCGCATGTCGGCGACCGAGATCGGCATGGTCGCCCTCCAGCTCCTCGAGGGCCTCACGAAGGTCCACCAGGCGGGCATCATCCATCGCGACCTGAAGCCCGCGAACATCTACCTGGTGCGGATGGAGAGCGGCCCGGACTTCGTGAAGATCCTGGACTTCGGCTGCTGCAAGATGGCGGCGAGGGGCGAGGCCGGCGACGTCAAGAGCGGTATCGGGACGCTCTTCGGCACGCTCACGTACATGGCGCCGGAGCAGTTCGAGTCGGGCTCGTCGGAGATCGACTTCCGTGTCGATCTCTACGCGGTCGGCGTGATGCTCTATCGCGCCGTCACCGGACAGCCGCCGTATCGCGCGTCGAACCTCTTCGAGATGATCCAGAAGCTGCGCGAGCGCGGCGCGGCTCCGCTCCGGGAGCTGGCACCGGAGGTCGACGCGGGGTTCGCTCGCATCGTGGAGCGGGCGATCGAGTGGGACGCGGCCGCGCGCTTCTCCAGCGCTCTCGAGATGCGTGACGCGCTGATGGCGTGGCTCAAGACCGCGACGCGCGTGGACGAGCTCCTCAACGAGTTCCTGGACGCAGGTCCAGCCACCGGCAACGCGCCCCAACCCGCTCCCAGTGGCACTGCCCTCGCCGCGATCGCGTTGAAGTCCAGAGCGCCCGCGCCGGCCGCGCCTGCCCGCGAGCAAAAGGCGGCGAGAGAGCGACCATACACGGGCGAGCAGTCGCAGAGCCACTCGGGCAAGGTGGTGATGAGCAAGTCGCAGTCGGGCAAGCAGCTCGCGCGACGAACGGAGATGAAGCCGCAGCCGCCGCCGACCGACGATTCGGATCTCGACGAGCCGACGCAGCGACACAAAGCGGAGTCTGCCTACCAGAGCGAGGGCGAGCGAACGATTCACAAGAAGGCGCCCGTGAAGGTCCCCGCCAAGATCCCTGCGAAGGCGGCCGCCAAGGTCGCGCTCGCTCGACCGGGCACGAAGCCGATGAAGGTCCAGGGGAAGAAGCAGGCGCAGAAGCGTCCGCGGGATGAGGAGCCCTCGATCGAGGTCGAGGTCGACATGGGGGAGATGCGCGCCATGGACGATTTGAGCATCGAGCTCGACGACGGAATTCACACGATCCGTCGCCTCGACAAGAAATGAACGGCTAGTTCCTCCGCAGTCCTCGGCCACAAGGTCACCGTCGACTCGAAGTGATCTGAGCTCGATCGGGTTATGCTGTCGTCGTGCCCATCGACGAGATGAAGGAGGCCGCGAAGCGACTGGGCTGGACGTTCCTGCCGGGGCCGAGCCTCTTCGATACCTACGCCGTTCTCACGATCTACGGTCATGAGGGCGGCGTCCCCGTGCGCCTCACGCGCAGCGTTTCGGGCGACAGATTCGAGACGATGGCGTTCCTCGAGCAGGCGCTGCCATTCGAGTTCTCGATCGCGCTCGAGGGTTTCAAGGATCAGCTCGCGCATCTTGCCGGTATCCACGACGTCGCGATCGGTGACGCGAAGTTCGACGCTACGTTCAAGCTCAGGACCTCCGACCCGGAGCGACTGAAGTTGCTCGTCGGGTCCGGACTCCACGAGACGCTCGAGAGGCTTCACGCGACCACCACGCGGCTCGGCGTGAGCGAGCTTGCGGTGACCGCGCTCGGCGTGAGCATCACGCGCGTGGATCGATGGGTCTCCGCCGACCACATCGTGAACGACGTCCCGATCGTGGTGAACGCGGTGAAGGAGCTCGCAGAAGCGGCGCAGACAATGCGGGACGCCGTGAGCCCCCCGTACCGCTGATCCCGGCGCGCGCCGTCAAACGAAGCGCACGGCGAAGATCGGGGGCAGGTTGCTTGCGACGGCGTGCCAGTGCTCGCCCTGATCTTCGGTGATCCAGAGGTTGCCCGTGGTGGAGCCGAACGCGATCTGGTCGCCATCCTCCGCGATGTCCATCGCGTGGCGGTAGACGAGATCGTACGCGTGCTCTTGTGGCAGGCCTTCGCGAAGCGTCTCGAACGTCTTGCCTCCGTCCTTCGTGCGTGTGACGAGCATCTGGCCCCAGATCGGCGCGCGCTTCTGGTCGGAGTGTGCTGGCACGAACCACGCGCGGTCGGCGGCGCGGGGATGCACGACGACGGGGAAGCCGAAGCTCGAAGGCTGTGCCGTGAGCTGTTCCCAGCTCGCGAGATCGTTCGAGGAGCGCCAGATGCCCATGTGGTGCTGACACCAGAACACGTCGGGGTTCGACGGGCTCTGCACGACGCAGTGCGGATCCTGGTTCTCCGGCCAGTCGGCCTGCTCGGGCGGTACGTAGCCCGCGACCATGCCCTTCGTGTGGGGCTGCCACGTGGCGCCTGCATCGCGCGTGCGCCACACGCCGCCGCTGGACACCGCAATGACGACGACGCGCGGATCGCGCGGGTCCACGCAGATGGAATGGATGGCGGCGTGATCGGCGCCGCCGCCGTTCCACTTCACGCGCGTGGGATGATTCCAGAGGCTCTCGATGAGGCGCCACGTGTCGCCGCGATCGTCGGAGCGGAAGAGACCGCCAGGCATGGTGCCGCACCAGAGCGCGCCCTTGGAGTCGAGCGCGGGGACAAGGGCCCAGATGTTCTTCGTGACCCACTCACGATCCTTGCCCCACATGTCCTTGTCCACGGTGGGCGGGCACTCGACGTGCCTCTTCAGGTTCTCGGTGAAGACGACGCGTGCCATCGCTGGCGCAGCTTACACGGGGTCAGGCGTCTGGCGGAACGGGCAACTCGGCCTTCTTCTTCTCTTCCCACACGCGGCGCAGGATCGCGTCCAGGCGTTTGGCCGCGGCGGTCGCGAGCGACGTGGTCGCCTCGCCGAGCACGTGCTGCTCCTTACCGAGGTCGAGGACCACGCGATCCATTTGCGAGTCAACGTCGTCGGAGCTCCCGACCTTGACGCGCTCGAAGCCAAGAGTGGCGTGGCGAACGCTGACGCCCTTGCCGCGGATGATGCGTACCTCGGCCGTATCCAGATCGACCGCGATGCGCTGTCTTTTCTGGAACATCACGAACGGGAGGCCGAAGCACAACGCGAAGGTCAGCAGCGTCCCGGACATCACTGCGTTGCGCTCGATGCGCAGCGAGAGGTGCGGCTCCGACGACGCGTGATAGCGGCGAAAGGCGGCTGCGAGCTCCTCACGGTCACCACGCGGATCGAACCACCGGAGCGGCGTGTGCAGGGTATGCACGGCGAGATGCGGCTTCTCACCGTCGTCACCGAGCATGGCGTCCTTCACTTCCACCGCCGTGGGACCACCCTCGAGCGCCTCGTGCGACGGGAATGCGAGGCGACTCACGACCAGCTCGCACACAGGAGGCGCGTCCTTGGGGCGACGCTCGCAGACGACGTCGGTCGAGCCGAGAGTCACGATGGCCCCGACGATCGAGAGGATCGCGGCGACCAGCAGCCCGCGCAGGTAAGCACGCGAGAACCTGGTGAGCTCCACGATCTCCTCGCGAACAGGCAGCGGCTCGCGCGTGGCTTGTGTGCGGTAGTTCAAAGCTTCCCGCCTTTCAGTTGGTCGCCTTGCACAAGCGCTTCGCCCTTCGGGCTCACCGACATGTTCAAGGCCCCTTCTACGGCATATCATCTCAGTCCGCAGACGCGCACCTCCGCCCCGCCCTTGTCGCGCCCACACCCGATCACACGCAAGGCAAGAAGGGGAAATGAACGTGAGGCGACAGTGAGCGCCTGTTACGAGCGCGCGGAAAGCGACGGGACGAGCGCGCGGAAAGCGCCACTACGATCTGACAAGCGCCGTGTCACCCATTCGGACATCTGGATGCTCGGAGAAATACACAGTATCGTGAGAGCATGCACAAGACACCGCTGCACCTCGACTCGCGCTGGAACCGTTCGACGCGAACCGGGCTTCTCCTGATCGGGTCGGCCATCACGACCGCCGCCGTCTCGTTCGTGGCGTGCGTCGGCGACTCAGCCATCCCAGCTGGCTCGGAAGACTCTGGTACCGACGGCAGCAATACGCAGGGCGATGTGGGTGGTCCAGGCACGGATGGCAGCACCCAGGACCTAGACAGCGGCAGCACGGGCAACGATGCAGGCGTGGATGCTGCGCCCCCGCAAGCGAAGGGTGACGTGCTCTGGGTGAAGACATGGCTCGCGAACTCCGCCGACGCCGTGGTCGTGGACAGCGCCGGCAACACGTATGTCGCAGGCACATACTACGGCGTGAACGTCGACTTCGACGGGACGCTGCTCTCGTCCACCGGAGGCACGCAGGACATCTTCGTGGCGCAGCTGGACGGCGCCGGTGTGCTGAAGTGGATCAAGTCCTTCGGCAGCGCGGGTGCGGACTACGTGCACGCGCTCAGCGTCGGACCGAACAACGATCTCTATCTCGCGGGCGAGTTCCAGAGCGGCTCCATGACGTTCGGAAACGTGATCACTGCGAGCGGCGGCTCGTCCACCGGCTACGTGGCAAAGCTCACCACCGCAGGCGGCGCGCAGTGGGGAACGGTGTTCACGAGCACCAGCTCCAACTCGCTCGACTGCCGCTCCCTCGCGCTCGCAGGCACCACGCTCGGCCTCGTCTGCAACTTCAACGGGCCGCTCTTCTCCTACGGCGTGGGCTCCGCCACCAACCACGACAACACCACGAACAACCCGGGCGACGCGGTCGTCGTCGGGATCGACGTCTCCGCCGCGAGCCCGACCGTGCTGTGGGCGAACGCCATCGGCACCGCCGGCACGAGCGATCGACTCAGCTCCATCGTCGGGAACGGCTCAACGGACTTCCTGGTCGCCGGTACCACGTTCGGCGCGAACCCGTCCGCGTCCACCGACAACAAGGCCACGATCAACCTGCCGCACGTCGGCGCAGGCACTGCTGCGAACGCGTTCTATGCACGCATCAGCGCGAGCACCGGCAAGGCCGACCCGTGGTCCAAGGGCTACGGCGACGCGACCGGCGCCGACAGCGGCGTGAGCGGAGCGGTCGTCGCGGTCGATCAGACGGGCACCGTCGCGTACTTCGGCGGGGGCATCACCACGCGCGGCGACATCGGCACGGGCACGATCAGCTCCAGCGGCATCGACGACGCATACTGCTCGCAGGTGAGCCTGACGGACGAGAGCACCAAGTGGGTAAAGCTCGCGGGCGGCACCACGAAGACGAACAACCTCGTCGCAGAGTCCACGGTCGCGATCGCGGTCGATCACTGGAACGAGGTCCTGTGCGTCGGCCTCATCGGCTCCGCCGACGGCAAGCTCGATGGCACCAGCATCCCGTCGCCGCAGGGCACGTCGACCGCCGCGGAGGGCATCTTCCTCGGCAAATTCAGCGCGAACGCCACCAAGCTCTGGGCGAAGGGCGTCGCGTCGCAGCAGGCCGGCGGAAATGACAACTACGTCGGCTTCGGTGGGCTCTCCACGGCCTTCGCGCCGAACGGCGAGATCCGGATCGCGACGTCGTGGAATGGACAGTTCTCGTTCGACGGCGGCGCGCCGGTCACGTCACCAGGAGGCGGCTTCACGCAAGCCGCCCTGATCCTGGCCCTCAGCCCCTGACCAACGACGGATGACAGGGATGACAGGGACGGCGGCGTGCGTCTACTTCGCGGCGCCGCCGCCTACTACGATTTCGACGCGGCGGTTCTGGGCGCGGCCTTCCGTGGACGTGTTGTCGGCGATCGGGCTGTCCGAGCCCTTGCCCACGGCCTTCACGCGGTCCTTTGCGATGCCGCGTGACACGATGTAGTCGGCGACGGAGGTCGCGCGCTTCTGCGAGAGCTCGCGGTTCGTGGCGTCCTTGCCCTGGTTGTCGGTGTAGCCGTCGACCTCGATGGTCGCGTCCGGGTTGTTGCCGCTGAGCGCGTCCGCCACCTGATTGAGCTGCGCCATCGCCGCGGGCAAGAGCTTCGACTCACCGGTCTTGAAGAGCACGCCGCCCGAGAGCGTGATGACCACGCCGCGCGAGTCCTGCTTCACCGCTGCGATCTTCTGGAGGTCCGCCATGGCCTGTGCGGCGCGCTTCTCTGCGTCGGCGCGGCGCTGCTTCTCGCGCTCGAGCTCCTCTTTGGTCTTCGTGAGCTGGTCCTGCGTGCTGCGAAGCGCGTCGACCTGGGCCTGCTGCGCGCCGCGCTCGGACAGATCCTTCTGCTTCACCGCCAGGCTGGTGTCGGCGGTCGCCTCTGCGAGCTCCGCCTTCCGCTGCGCGACGTAGGCGAGATCTTTGACCTCCGCCGAGTCGGGAATTTCAGCCCATTTCTTCTCGGCGACGTCGAGCGCGAGCTGCGCTTCGTGCACCTGCGCGGGGCTCTCCTTGTTCGCGGGGCCGTCGGCGGCCTTCTTGTACGCCGTGCGCGCGGCCACGAGCTCGGGCGGGGGCACCGTGGCGCCACATCCCATGACACCGACAATCGAGGCGACGGACGCCGCGAGAAGGAAACGGCTAGCTTGCGTCTTCATCACTTGCCTCCCCGCAGCGCTGCGGCGCGATCTTGTGCGGACTGCGCATCTGCCTTGGCCTTCGCGCCCTTCGCGAGCTGCACGGAGAGCTCCGCGTCTGCGCTCGCGCGCTGAAGAAGCAGGTCTGCCGCCTTGTTGTCGTCGTTCTTCATCGCGGCCTTTGCCTTCTCGATCTGCTCGTTTGCGAGCTTCAGATGAAGCGCCGCCTGCGGATCACCCTCGGCGTTCAGCTCGTGGGCGGTGCGGGAAGCGCCCTCTGCGGAGGAGAGCCTCTCCGTCGGGACGGGGAAGCTTCCGCCACACGCGGCAAGAACGAACGGCATGAACAGTAGCGAACGAGATCGTTTCATCAGTGTCCTCTTCGAAGGTCCTTCGGACGGGCCAGACTACGACAATCCCGCGACGAAAGGGGCACGAATGGCGTCCCTGACGTACACTCGGCGGGTCGCATGCTGCAAGCCGGCGCACTACTGGACGTGGCGGGGGGCGTCGCGGCGCTCGGCGTTGCGGCACTGGCCTGGTCTCTGTCGCGCGCCCCACGCTGGCGACGCGTACGGCCGATCGCGTGGATCGGTGGCTCGGGTGTGAGCTACTTCTTCTTCGACCTGCACACGGCCATCCCAGGTGTGCCTGGCTTCTGGCGGTCCGCGGCGAACGGACTCGATGTGGCGTCGCTGTCGCTGCACATCGGCGCGTGGATCCTGCTGCGAACGCGCCTGTTGCAGAACGCCGCCGTCGACACGCTCGATCGCGTGCTGCTCGGCTTGCTCACGATCACTGGTGTCGCATGCGCGATCCCCGGCGTCGCCTTCGTGCCGGGCGAGGTCCTTCGCGCATCGCAGCTCGGCGACATTCGCTACTACGACGTGCAGCCCACCGCCGCGGGCAACGTTGCGTTTGCGGTGCTCATGGTGGCGATGGGCCTCGCGCTTGGCCGTTACCTCAAGGACGTACGCAAGGGCGACGTGACGTTCTACCACGTGGCCGCGCTGGGCCTTCTGTTCGCGGGCGCGGTCCACGACGTGCTGGTCAGCGCGACCTACCTGTCACCTCCATATGTTGCGGGACCGCTCTTCTTCGCAGCGATCCTCTGCGTCGGTGCGGACTTCACGCGCGGCTTCATCGGCACGGCGAACTCGCTGGATCGCCTCGCGCTCGATCTCGAGCAGCGCGTGAAGGAGCGGACTGCTGCGCTCGAGAAAGCCACCGACACCCTTCGCCAGACAGAGCGGCTCGCCACGCTGGGCCAGCTCGCCGGAGGCGTTGCGCACGAGATCAACAACCCGATCTCCGCGGTCATCGGCAACCTGACGGTGCTGCAAGAGGCCCGCCCTGTCGGCAGCCTCACGGAGGAGGAGCACGCGTGCCTCACGGACTCGCTCGAGGCCGCGCGTCGTGTCGCGCGCATCGTGAAGCAGCTGCAGCAGGCGGGCTCGCGGACGCGGGCGCA
>JANXLV010000326.1 GCA_025355005.1 Myxococcales bacterium
CCCTCGCCCGTGTCGCTGATCGCGAGCATGACGTAGCGGCCGGAGGCGACGGCGTGATGTTCGGCCGCGTATGCGTCATCGAGGATCACGTTCGCGGTCTCGATGGTCAACTTGCCGCCCGCCGGCATCGCATCGTGCGCGTTGACGGCGAGGTTCATCACGACTTGCTCGATCTGTCCTGGATCCGCTCTCACCTTCCCGAGCCCCGACGACGGCAGCAGCGTGAGGTCGACGTCGGCGCCGAGGAGCCGGCTCAGCATCCTCCCCATGCTGCCCACGATCTGGTTCAGATCGAGGATTCTCGGCTGCAGCACCTGCTGCCGGCTGAACGCGAGGAGCTGCTTCGTGAGCTCCGCGGCGCGTTCGCCCGCCTTCTTGATCTCCAGGACCTCGGTGCGCAGCGGATCGTCCGTGAGCAGCCCTGACAAGGTCAGCTCCGCGTAGCTGAGGATCACGGAGAGCAGGTTGTTGAAGTCGTGTGCCACGCCGCCGGCCAGCCTGCCGACCGCATCCATTTTCTGAGCGTGGATGAGCTGGACTTCCGTCTTCTTCAGCGCGGCCTCGGCGCGATGGCGGTCGGCGATCTCGCGCTGCGCCGACTGGAAGAGGCGCGCGTTGCTGATCGCGAGCGCCGCATGGTCCGCCAAGGTCTGCGCGAGATCGCGGTCCCCTTCGTCGAAGGGAGGGAGGTCTCTGTCATAGCGGCCGAGACTGATGGCGCCGACGGAGCGCCCGTGAACACGAAGCGCCACGATCAACTCGCTGTGCATCTTGAGCGAGGCGGCGATGTCGCCGTGGCTCCGAGACGCCTGTCGCGAGTGCTCGGCCGGATCGATCTTCGGGACCAGCAGCGCCTCGCCGGTCTCCAGCACGTTCCGATAGAGAGCGTGAGCGTCCACGCGAATCGGCTCCGCGGCGAGCAGCGCACGAACACGGTCGAGGACTGCAGGATCAGTCGCGTGGAGCGCAGCCGGCGTGAGCAGCTTGCCGTCCTCCGAGACAAGCTGGACGGTGCACGTGTTCTTGAGCACCTCCGCCATCCTTCGGGCGATCTCGACGAGGAGTCGATCATACTCCGTGGTCGCCTCCGCAAACGCGCGCATGACCTCCGCGAGCACGCGAAAGCGTTCGCCCATGCGCTGAGCTTGCTCAGCGGCGCTGCGCTCTAATTCCCCCACGCATCAACTCTAGCCCACTTGCGCGAGGGATGGGGGCCGCGCCACGGGTGAACTTGCGATCGTGATGAAGTGGCCATCCCACCCACCCCCCACAATGGGACAGGGGGCTCTGCGTGCTACACGATCTGCATGGCCGAAGACTCCAGCGACGTCGTGACCCGACCGATCGATCCGGAGGTCTCCCGCGTGCTCGTCGAGAATCACCGCGAGTTCCTTCGCTTCCTCGAGCGTCGCGTGGGGCGACGCGATGTGGCCGAGGACATCCTGCAGGAGGCGTTCACCCGCGGGCTCGACAAGCTCACGAACCTGCGAGACGGGGAAGCTGCGGTGGCCTGGTTCTACCGGACGCTCCGCAACGCCGTCATTGACTACTATCGTCGCGCCAAGGTCGCAGATCGCGCGCTCTCGCAGTTCGCGGAGGAGATCGAGCAGTCGGAGGAGCCCAAGGAGATGCTCCGCGACGAGGTGTGTCGCTGCGTGGCTCGTCTCGCGGATACGCTCAAGCCCGAGTACGCCGACGCATTGCGACGGATCGAGGTCGACGGCGTCGCTGTGAAGGCCTTCGCCGAGGAGCGAGGGATCTCTCCGAGTAACGCCGCCGTTCGGATATTTCGTGCTCGTGAAGCGCTCCGTCGCCAGGTGGCAACCTCATGTGGAACGTGCGCGGAGCACGGCTGCGTCTCGTGCACGTGTTCGAACGGTGTAATGCTCGAGGGGTCGGTGCGTCAGCAGGAGTGAGCCCAGTGCTCGGAAAGAGAATGCACCATGTCCACGAATGCAAACCTCGATTGTCGATGCTCGAAGTGCAACCACAAGGCCTGCGCATGCAGCCCCAAGGCAACAGGCGGATGCAAGTGTGCGCCGACCTGCGGATGCGACAAGCCATGCACCTGCAACGGGTGCGGCTGCTGCAGCACCCTACCGGGCGGGCGGTGAGGTGCCGAGCGCTCTCAGCGCTCCCTCGAGCTCGGGGTACAAGAACGTGTATCCTGCACTCGTAACCTTCGTGGCAACGGCGCGCTGCGAGGCAAGCACCGAGTCCGCGAGATCGCCGAAGAGCAGCTTGAGCGCGAAGCGCGGCACGGGAATGAACGCGGGCCGCGAGAGGACCTGCGCGTAGGTTCGCGTGAACTCCGCATTCGTGACGACCCCGGGAGCGGTGACGTTGAACGCCCCGCGACACTGCTCGCTCTCTGCGAGGAACATGAGGATAGAGACCACGTCCGCCATGTGGATCCACGGCATCCACTGGCGCCCGTCACCGAGGCGGCCGGCGATCCCCGCCTTGAACGCCGGAGCCATGGTCTTGATGGCACCGCCAGCCGGGTCGAGCACGATGCCGATGCGCGCCGACACCACGCGCACGCCCAGCGCCTCCGCCTTCCCGGCCTCTTCTTCCCACGCCGAACACACATCCGAGAGAAAATCGTCGCCGCGCGCGGCGGTCTCCTCGAGCAGCTCGTCCCCACGGTTACCGTAGAAGCCAGTCGCCGACGCAGCGACCAGCACCTTCGGGCGCGAGGACTCCGGGACATCGGCGAGCGATGCGATCACGTTTCGCGTGCCGCGCACACGGCTCTCCTTCACGGCGTGCCTTCGCTCAAGGGTCAGCCGACTTCCCGCCACGGCCTCCCCAGCCAGGTGGAACACGACGTCGACGCCGTCGAGCGCATGGGGAGGGAACACCCTGTCGTCCGCCCACGGAAGCGCGGTGATCTCGCCAACGCCGCGCAGCGTGGACCGCGCGCGCTCCGGATCACGTGAGAGAATGACGGGGTTCTCGAGTCGCCCGCAGAGCTTTTTTCCGATGAGTCCAGTGCCACCCGTGACGGTCGCTCGCATCGCGCGAGTGTCGCACGGATCCATCGCAGCCCGCCGGGAATGGCGGTAAACGTTCCGCGTGGAGAACCGCCAGCTAGGCAACGTCGGCAACCGCGGTGACATCATCAAACACGCTGCGCTCGTGCAGCTCGCGTCAATGCTCGCGCGCTCCCCTTCCCTCGTGGCCTTCGTGGACACGCACACCTTCCAGCTCCACGCGCCGCTTGCAGGTCGCGCGCGTTGGGAGCGCGAGGTCGATGAGCTCGCAGCCGTGCACGCCGCCTACGAGCCCTACGCGAAACTGGAGCGCGCCTCGCTCGCGCGCGCGGACCACTATCGGTGCTCTTCGGGCCTCGTGATCGACGTGCTCGGCGATCGTCGCGCATGCGCGGTGCTCGGCGAGGCCAACGCGAGGAGCCGCGCCGTTCTCTCCGCCCAGCTCGCGGGGGAGCGGCTCGCGAACGTGCTCGTGGTCGATGACGCCTCCGCGGTCGATCGCGCCGCCACCGTTGCTTCGGGCGGCGCGCTCCTCGTTCATGTGGATCCGTTCTCACTCTCGCTGGAGACATGGGCAGCGTTCGCGCCAGCGCTGGATGCGATCACCGCGCGCTCCGCGGCGACGGCGCTAGTTGCCTATCGCTACTCTCGTAACGCTCGAACGTCGTGGCCTGTCGCACCTGCCGGAACTGTCGGGCCCGTCGCCGAGACGCGCGAAGGTCCACACGAGGTCGCGACCTACGCCTCCCCCACGCTCGTCGATGCAGTGCGCGACGTGTGCGCAGCGCTCGGCTGGCGCATCACCGCTTGCGCCGCCTCCTGATCACTCGACGGCGAGCGTGTCCCAGTAGTCGCAGTTGGTCGTGTGCACGCCGTCCATCGCGCTGATGGTGTCCTCGAGGACAATCGCGTTGTCGCGCGCGGTGTCGTATTTTTCCCAGGCCGGTGCGGCTCCGCCGCCCGGATCGCCTGCTCCGGCGAAGCGCGCCCAGTAGCCGGACATCGCGTCCGCGAGCCCGAGCTCGCCCGCAGATGCCTGGTCCGCACCACCGAGGGTGTGGAACACGAACGGGATCTCCGCCGAGTGATATGCGCGCAGCGATGCGTACAGATCGAGCTCGCGCGAATGGGTGAAGAAGTAGCGATACACCGACGTGCCCTGCGCGACCATTGCGCGCGACGCGCGACGGGCCGGACACGTGAACAGCAGGTCGGTGACGATATCGGAGACCACGTGCTTCGCCTCGCCATCGAGCGTGCATGGGTACAGGGTGCCGAGCTTGGTCACGACCGCTGGGTCGAACGAGGCATCGAGCGCGCTCTTGGCGACCGCGCATGTGGGGATGCTGGTCGTGACCTGGAAGAGATCGTACTCGTTCGCGTTCGTCCCGATGAGCAGCGGCACCTTGTTGTGGGTGCCCTTCTTGATGGCGGCGATGGGCGAGTCCAGGAGCGCCCAGCCATCCACGTTGGGTCCAAAGTCCAGATCGTACAGGTGGGCGAAGTCTATCTTCGTCGGCGCGGCCATGAGCCCGAACGGGCCCTGCGCGACCATGTCCGCGATGCTCTTGCCGCGGAGACACGCAGACACATCCGTCGCGGTGTCGCATTTGAGCGCGGTCGCGACGGTCGCGCCCTTGGTCTCACGGGACTTCAGCGTGGGGTCGACGCAAACGCCGCTCTCCATCGCCGCAGCGGAAAACAAGCCTTTCGCGAGAGGTGATGCGACGATCGCACACGTGTTCCACGCGCCCGCCGATTCACCGAAGACCATCACCTTCGCAGGATCGCCACCAAACTTCGAGACGTTGTCCTTCACCCACGTGAGACCTGCGATCTGGTCGAGCAAGCCGTAGTTGCCACTGACCTTCTTCGGGCTCTCCGCGTCCAGCGCGGGGTGAGCAAGAAAGCCAAGCGCGCCAAGGCGGTAGTTCACGCTGACCACGACCGCGTTCTGTGCGGTCGCGATCGCCTGGCCGTCGTACGAGTTCGTGTTGCCCGCGCCGGGGGACGAGAAGTTGCCAGCGCCGATGAGCTGACTGCCGCCGTGGATCCAGAACAGCACGGGATGTGTGCCGGAGGCGCCGGACGCGGGCACCGCGGGTGTCCACACGTTGAGGAACAGGCAGTCCTCCGCGCCGATGAGCTTCCCGCCGTTCACCTCGGGCTGGGGGCAGCTGCTGCCGAACGCAGCCGCGGCCTTCACGTCGGACCAGCACGCCTTCTTGACGGGCGGCTGGAAGCGCCGCGCACCTGTCGGTGATGAAGCATATGGGATGCCGAGGAACGAGACCGCGGAGCCAGCCGCCTGTCCGCGGACCAGACCGCGCGTCGTCGCCACCGAGAGGGCATCGCCGGGAGCACCGACGGTGCACGTCTCCGCGATCACCTCGCCGCCGTCCGATGCGCCACTGTCGGCGCCCACACCCGCCTCGTCGACGCCACCATCCGTGACACCGCCACCGTTGCTGCTGCTACTGCTGCTGCACGCTGCGAACACCGAGAGCACCACGAGCCCCACCGGCAGGACGTAACGATTCCCCATGTGCGGATTCATACCATGTCGCTCACCTGGATGCCGCTCTCGACATTAACTGACATTATGCTGTCACGACCGTCTTGCACGATGGAGGAATGATCACCCGGACCAAGTTCATTCCCCAGGGCGCCTTCTCACTCGATCCCGTTCGCAAGATGGGCTGCGGCTTCCTGCTAGGCACGCGCTCGTGCTCGTCGGACGGCGCGGTGAGGCTTGCCTTTCCAGCGGACGGCACCTTCGAGATCGTGGGCGCCAGGCTAGAGGCGCAGAGCGACGAGAGCGTGGATGTCACCCTGATTGGCGGCAGTCAGCCGGCGCTCGTGAAGCAGCAGCTCGCACGGGCGCTGTGCCTCGACCATGATGCGCGCCCGTTCCAGGAGATCCTCGGCAAGGATCCGGCGCTCGCGAGGGCAGCGGCGCGGCGCCCTGGTTTTCGCCCTGTCGTTGCGTACTCGCCCTATGTGATGGCGGGATGGTGCGTCCTGTCGCAGCGGCTCCGCATGTCGATGGCGGCAAAGCTCCAGGTGCGAATGGCCGAGACGTTTGGTGACGTCATCGAGATCGACGGCGAGCGCGTGGCCTCGTTCCCGCGGCCGGAGAGCATCCTCTCGGCGACGGAGTTTCCAGGGATCGCAGCGGAGAAGTGGACGCGGCTCCGTGGCGTCGCCGAGGCGGCGCTGCGCGGCGAGCTCGAGGCAGACAAGCTGCTCTCCGTTCCGTACGAGGTCGCGCACAAGCGCCTCACGGAGCTTCGCGGCGTGGGCGCGTGGACCGCGGACGGCACGCTCATTCGCGGCGCTGGCCCGACCGACGTGCTCCCCATCACGGAGCCGCGCCTTCACGCCGCTGTCGGCCACGCGTACGGGCTCGGTCGCGCGGCGACGACGAGGGAGGTGCTCGAGACCGCCGAGTCGTGGCGACCGTTCCGCACGTGGGTGAGCGTGCTCCTCATCTCGGACGACTGGTCGCGCGCCACTGACGAGACCGCGGGACCGGTGAGGCTCAGCGATGCGCGTCGAGCCACGCGATCAGGTCCTGCGTCACCTCGTCGCGGTTCGTCTCGTTCAGCATCTCGTGCCGACCATCCTCGTAGTAGCGGTGCGTGACGTCGCGCAGGCCGGCGCGCGCGTAGGCGCCCAGCAGCTGGTCGAGGCTCTTCGTGTTCTCACCCACCGGATCGCGCGCGCCCGCGAAGATCAGCACAGGCAGATCACTTGGCACCCTCGACTGGCCCTCGGGTCGCGCGATGTCTGCGGTGCCGTCGAGCAGATCGACCCAGAGCTGCGTGCTCACGGGAAAACCACACAACGGGTCGGCGATGTACTTGTCGACCTCCGCGGGATCGCGGGATAGCCAGTCGAAGTCCGTTCGCGTGGGCGCAAACGCCTTGTTGAACGCATCGAAGCTGAGCTTCGTGAGCAGCGTGCTCGGCTTGCGTGCGCCCTTCCGTGCGCGCTCGGCCCGCGCCACCAGACGGCCCGCGGTGGCGAGCAGGTTCGGCTTGCCGGAGGACGCAGACAGGATCGCGCCACGCAGCGAGCTCCCGTGCGCGATCATGAACGCCTGCGTGAAGAACGACCCCATGCTGTGTCCGAAGAGGAACAGCGGCAGCCCTTTGTTCTTCGCCTTCTCATCATCCGTGAGCTCGTGAAGATCCGTGACCACGCGGCGGAAACCATCCGGACCGATCCAGCCTAGCTCCCCTTCCACGGCTGTTTTTCCGTGCCCGCGGTGATCGTTCGCGTAGACGGCGTAGCCCTTCCCCGTGAGCGCCTCCGCCACGCGAGCGTATCGCGCGCTGTGCTCCGCCATGCCGTGCGCGATGTGCACGACGGCTACGGGAGTCACCCCCTCTTCCGGAAGCCAGCGGCGAACAAACAGCGCCTTGCCGTCGTCCGCCTCGAACGTGAAGGTGTCCGTGCGCATGGGTAATGCTGTAAATCAGGAGGCATGAACACGTCGAGCACCAAGTCTCTCCAGGAGCGACACGCGCCGAACGGCATCTGCTTCGGATGCGGCCCCGCGAACGACAAGGGCCTCCGAATCCGCAGCTTCCCGCTGCTGGAGGACGGTCAGGACGCCGCCGCCGCGAAGCTCGTCTGCGACTGGACGCCGGAGAAGCACCACCAGGCATTCGAGAACGTCTTGAACGGCGGCATCCTCGGCGCGCTCCTCGACTGCCACATGAACTGGACCGCGATCCACCATCTGATGAACAAGACCGGTCTCGACAAGGCGCCGTGCTGCGTGACCGCGGAGTTCAAGGTCGCGCTGAAGCGCCCCACGCCGCTGGGTCCCGTGCGCATCGAATCGTGGATCGTCTCCTCCACGGAAGATCGCGCCAGCATCGAGGCAACCGTCACCGCCGCCGGAAAGGTCACTGCGGTGGGCACCGGCCTCTTCGTCGCGGTGAAGCCCGATCACCCGGCGTATCACCGCTGGTAGCGACCGCTCGTCGCGCGGTTTCGCGCGCTCATCGCGTGGCGGCACGACCTCAGTACTGCACGGGTGTCGGGCTCCCCGTGCCGTTGATCGTGATCGCTCCGCCCAGCTTGTGGATGAACACGCGGCCCACCGCGCCGCCGCCACCCCCGGAACGCCCGCCGTTCGGGTTGTCCTGGCCTGCGGTAGGCGCGGTCGCACTGATGCCGCCGTTTCCGCCGATGCCTTCGGTGTTGCCGGAAACGAGAGCCGCGCCACCGGCAGCGACCTTGTCGTCGTTGCGACCATCCTCGCCTGGATTGCCGATCGCCATCGCGTTGCCCGAGCCGCCGCTGCCGCCACCGGCACCGTTCGCGTGAAGCCTGCCCTGGATGGTGACGCCCTTCAGCGCCTCGAGGAAGATCGCGCCGCCAGAGCCGCCGCCACCGCCACCGTTCGAGCCGACGCCGCAACCGCCCTGGCCGCCGCCGCCGTTCGCGCGGAGAGCGCCGACAATCGTGATCGCGCCGAGCGCGGAGATCTGGAGCGCGCCGCCACCTCCACCGGCGTTCCCGCATGACGCGGTGAAGGCGCCGCCCTCACCGCCGCTCGAGCCCCCCTGAAAGACGGA
Source organism: Myxococcales bacterium (assembly GCA_025355005.1). Taxonomy (GTDB): domain Bacteria; phylum Myxococcota_A; class Polyangia; order Polyangiales; family Polyangiaceae; genus JANXLV01. The sequence continues at coordinate 8,588 of JANXLV010000326.1, forward strand.
GGGATCCATCCCAAAGATCGCGCCACCCGGGGTGGGGCCAAAGCCGTCACCGCCCACCGTGGCGAATCCACCGCCGCCGCCACCAAAGGCGGACGCTGCAGCCTTCGTTCCCCGACCCGCGGTCGCTGACGCGCCGGCACCCGTGGTGGTTCCCTTCGCGGACACGTCGATGGTCTTCTGCACGACGACGTCACCGTTCGCGATGATCGCGAGCGCGCGCGTGCCCGCGACGGTCACGTCGTGATCGAACACGATGTCATGTCCCCAGAGCACGGCGACGCCGTCAACGACGCCGATGGTGCCAGTGGTCACGGACGCGGTGCCGCCGTCGGAGAGGCAGACGGTGTAGCTGGGCGTGCCGGTGTTGATCCCGCAGATGGCGCTGAGGCTCGGCGCCGTCGTCGGTGCTCCGCCTTCCGCGCCGAAGTGGGTCGGGAAGCCGGGCGGTGCGCCGCTGCCACCACCGCCCTCGGTCGCTCCGTCGATGGGGCTCGTGCTCCCCTCCGGGCCGACGCCGGGACCGCCGCCCTCGCCCGAGATGTAGAGGTCCACGCCGGTACCGATCGGCGACAGGCCGCACGCAGCCAACGAAGCAACGACGACGAGCGCAGCGAGCGGCACGAACCAGCGGAGTGCCACGCGACGCATCCATCAAGTGTACGACTTCGACGCACGACTTCGACCTCGACCTCGCCTCGACCTCGAACTCGACCTCGACTCGACCTCAAACTCGACTCGACCCTGGTTCCTGTTCGATCCATGTCGGGGATCCACAAGAGCCAATCCGCTGCCCTGAACGGGCCGAAATCGGCGGAAAAATGGCTGGCATTGCGCGTGCACACATACGCTTACACCATGACCCGCATCTCTGCATTGCTCCTCTCCTTGCTGCTCGCCGCGTGCGCGTCGCAGACGGCGGATGGCGTGGGTGAGCCTTCGGCGGACTCGGAGCTCGGCAACACTCCGGCTGGTGATCCCGCGAAGTATCCGGGCTACCTCCGCATCGTGCGGGAGGCCGGCGGCGATGTCACCACCGGCCATGTCGTGGTGCTGGGTCTGCGCGGCCGCTCCATGGACGGAACGCTGCACGACACGCACACGGGCAAGGTCTACGACGACACGTTCGTGATCCTGAGGAACGGGACCGCGCTCGAGCTCCAGGGCTCGACGCATCCGTGGTTCACGCACTCCGTAAGCTCACCGGATGTCGATGGCGATCACCTCCCCGACGTCGCCATGATCCGTCCTGGTCGCTATCACGCTGCGCCGCGACCCGCCTCGAGCAACATCGGCGGCCTTCCATCGTTTCACGTCGTCACTGTCGCCGGCAACGGCTCACTCCCCACGTGGCGCGACACGAAGCACGACGGCAGCTACGACGCCGCAGAGCGCGCCGCCTCGGAGAAGCGCCACGACCTCGCGAGCTCGATCCTGGTGCACCTCGGAGGATTGCCCGACGTCCCCGCCATCGGCTGCCAGGTGCTACCGCACGACGAGCTACAGACCGTCCTCTCCGCAGTCGCGAGCCAGAAGAACGGGTTCGACTACGTGCTGGTGGACGCCCACGACGTGTCCGAGCTGCCGTGAAGACACTCCTCGTTGTGCTGTTGCTGACCGTCGCAGCCTGCCGCGATCCGAACGCGACGTCGACATCGACGACAACCCCGACATCGACCTCGACCTCGACCCCGACCTCGACCGTCCCCGATTGTCATCACATCGAGTGCTACGCCGCCAACACCTGCGCTCGCGGTGGATGCAGTGGCGAGCGGTTCTCGAACGGGTGCTGTCCGTGTCCCGACGGATCGGTCAACGTCTTTCAGTGCCATGACGGCGGTCGGCACTTGCCCCCCGGCGTCCAAGAAGTGCGTTAGGTCATCTAGCCTTTTTCATGTCGGCGAGGATGCGGGTGCATTCGTCGACCCAGAGATCGCGCGCGAGGTCGTCCTTCCACGCGTCGAGGCGCTTCTGGATTCGCTCGTCGACCGCGACGGCGGGTGCCGCTTCCTGGCTGGGAAGCGCGGTGACGATGAGCACGGGCTTGCGATCCTTCTTCTTCGGATCCACCGCCTCGATCTCCGCCTTCGCGCGCTTCTTCTCTTCCTGCCACGCGGTGCGCTCCAGCTGCTGCGTGGTCTTGTCCTTTCGCGACTCCATGATCTTCGCGAACTTCGTGACCGTCGCGAGATCCGCGTTCACCGCCGTGCGCGACGTGCTGGATGCGGCGAGGTCCGCGGTCTTCCACATGTGCGCGCTCTTCGAGAAGTTGGCGGGCTTGATCGTGGTCCACGGGATCGCGTGGAACAGCGTGCTCTCGCGCGAGTCCACGAACGACGTGGGGTCGGGGAGTAGCACGTCCGGCACGACGCCCTTCAGCTGCGTGGAGCCACCGCTCACGCGGAAGTACTCCTGCGTGGTGACCTTGTAGAGGCCGAGCGGATCGCCCTTCTGCGACTTCTGCATGCGGTCCAGATCGAGCACGGACTGCACCGTGCCCTTGCCGTGCGTCTGGCTCGTGCCGACGACGACCGCGCGCTCGTAGTCCTGAAGCGCGCCCGCGAGGATCTCCGCAGCCGAAGCGCTGAACCTGTCCACGAGCACCACGACCTGACCGCCGAACGCGACCGACGGATCGGTGTCGCGCAGGACCTCGACGTTGCCCTCGGAGTCCTTCGTCTGCACGACGGGCCCCTCTGGGATGAAGAGCCCGCTGATGTCGCGCGCGTGGGTGAGGAGACCGCCGCCGTTGCCGCGAAGGTCGAGCACGAGCGACGTGACGCCCTTCTTCGAGAGCTGGGTCAGGATGGCGCGGACGTCGTCCGTGGCGTTGCGCTCGCCCGGCTTGCGGCGCGCGCCCACGTCGCCGTAGAAACCTGGAAGATACACGTATCCAACGGCTTCGCCCTTCTCGTCCTTCTTGATGATGGCGCCGCGCGCGTACGTGGCCTCGATGCGGATGACGTCGCGCGTGATCGAGATGGTCTCGATGCGACCCTCCGGCTTCTTCATGGTGAGGACCACGACGGTGCCCTTGGGCCCGCGGATCATGGAGACCACCTTGTCGATGGGCAGGTCGGTCGCATCCACGGCGTCCTTGCCCTCCTGGGCGACGGAGAGGATGAGATCGCCGATCTCGAGCTTGCCCTGCTGCCAGCTGGCGCCGCCGGGGACCAGATCGTGGACCACGATGTAGTGCTCCTGCTCC
>JANXLV010000090.1 GCA_025355005.1 Myxococcales bacterium
CACGCGATCGGCGCTCTCGACTACGCCACCTCGGTCGACATCATGCAGCGCTGCCAGAACCTCGCGAAGATGCTCTCGGGTTTGATGCGCTGACGAAGACCGCGCTGCGGAGCACGTTCTCCGCGGCGCAGCCCTCACTGCGTGTACTTTGCAGCTAACGCGTGAGCTTCGTCAGCGTGCCCAGGATCTGGCGCATGCGATCGCGGACTTCGTCCCTCACGCAGGGCACGTAGCCGAGTGCCACGCCCACCTCGATGCACGCGAGCGTCTCCCTCGCACTGCCCAGCGCCGTGTGAAACCGCTGCTGCGCGTTCTTTCCCCCAGAGTAAGAGCCCTCCGAGGTGTTGAGCGCGATGCTCGCCGCCGCGCGCCGCATCTGCTTCCCCAGATCCGGGTCCCGTCTTCCAATCGCCTCCATCTCCATCCGAAGCATCCCAACCGTCTCAATGATCACGCTGTAGATTCTCAACTCCATGTGCGAGCTCCTTCCGCTTTCGACCGGGTGGGGCATCGCCCGGAGGCCAGCTCAAGGCTCGCCCGCAGGGCGACGAGCGAAGCGAGCTCGGCCTTGAACTGGCCGAGGACGATGTCACACTCGTCGAAAGCGAAGGAGCGACCACGAGTCCGCGAGCGAGAGCCGCGAAGCCCGCAAACCGGTCCCTCGACCCCGACCACGACCTCGACTTCGACTTCGACTTCGACTTCGACTTCGACTTCGACTTCGACTTCGACTTCGACCTCGACCTCGACCTCGACCTCGACCTCGACCTCGACCTCGACGACGTCGACGGCGTCGCCTCTACCCCTCGAACCCTTCCAGCTCCGGCTCGTACTTCGCGAGCCTCTTCGCCGCTGTCCTCACTGCATCCACGCTCTCATCCACCAGCACGAACCCGCGGCCGTTCTTCGCGGCGGCTTCTCCCGTGGTGCCGCTGCCTGCGAAGCAGTCGAGCACCACGTCGCCCTTCTTCGAGTGCACCTTCACGATGCGCTCCAGGATGCCGAGCGGCTTCTGCGTCGGGTACCCAGTCTTTTCCTTGCCGTTCGTGGGCACGATCGTGTGCCACCACACGTCCGTCGGCACCTTGCCTCGCGCGGCCTTCTCGGCTCCAACCAGCCCGGGCGCCATGTAGGGGATGCGGTCGATCGCGTCGTAGTCGTAGACGTACGACTTCGGATCGCGCGCGTACCAGAGGATGGTGTCGTGCTTCGGCGGCCAGCGGTTCTTCGGGCGACCGCCATAGTCGTAGGCCCAGATGATCTCGTTCATGAAGCTCTCGCGGCCTAGCAGCCGATCGAGCGCGACCTTCACGTAGTGGACCTCGCGCGCGTCGAGATGCACGAAGAGCGACGCGTCCTTCGTGAGGCACGGCAGCGCGGCCTCTATGCGCGGGAGCAGGAACGCCGTGAAGTCGTCGAACGAGTCTGCGAAGACGCGTGTATCATGCATCTTTTCGACGGCGAAGCTCTCGCCCCCGAAGCCGCGTCGCCCCCCGTCCTTGCTGCGGGTCACCTTGATGCGCTCCCGCTTCTGCGCGCGACCCGTGTTGAACGGGGGGTCCATGTAGAGGAGCCGCGCCTGCCCGCGCGGGAGCGTCGGAAGGACGCGCCCACACTCGCCGAGCACGATTCGCCTGGTGACCTGCCCCACAGCCGCTGGATATAGCGCGTCCCGCCAGAGTCCGGGCGGAACACCGGCCGAGGGCATCTGGATCATGAAATGTAATTCATCTTTGTTGGAGGTGGGTTCGGGCTAAGGTGCGCCTCCTCACGACGGAGAGTGTGATGCGCGTCCTAATTCCGGCAGTTTTGTCGCTTGCAGCGATCGGCTACACATCCTCGGCGCATGCGCTCGAGTACGAGGTCGGCGTGCGTCCCGGCGTCGGCGGCGCCGGCTCCAAGAGTTTCACGCGCTACAACGGTGGCCCCGTCACTGCCAACCAGGCGGTCCCCACTGACTCCGTGTTCGACGGCAACGCGTCACCCTACGGCGCGGGGTTCGTGGGCCAGCTGAACGTCGGCGTGCGGTTCGCGTCGATCTTCTCCGTCGGTCTCATGACCGACATGCGCTTCCTGGAGTCGACCGCCCCCGGCGACGTCAGCAAGCTCTCTCGCAGCTCGTGGACGTTCGGTCCGTACGGCCGCGTGTACTTCCCGCTCGGCCTCTCGAAGCTCGAGCCGTGGGTCGGGCTCGGCTTCGCGTACCTGCGCGACACCCAGAACTTCAACGTATCGAGGGGCTCCGAGAAGATCACGACCGAGGCGGTCACCGTGCCGATCTCGCTCGGCGCGCTCTACCCCATCCTCGATCGCCGCCTCTCCGTCGGTCCGAGCTTCACGTACGCGCCGGTGTTCCCCACGGGCGGCTGCGTCGACGGCGCTGGCTACGAGTACTGCCACAGCGATCCGCCGTCCTCGAACCTCGTCCTGCTGAAGACGTACGGCCTCTGGACGCTCGGCCTCGACATTCAAGCCACGTTCTAGAGCTTAGAAATACGTGTAGCCGAGGCTCGCGCCGAGGATGTGGTTCTCACGGCCCGCGACAAAGTAGTCGTAGCGAAGGGCGAGCGTGAAGTAGCTGCGCTCGCAGCAGTGCCCGAAGTGCAGGACGATCTCCGGACCCACCGACGCGCGGAATGGCTCACGGTTGCCGGCGATCTCGAGCGTGCTGCCCACGCCACCGCCAAAGCCCACGACCCAGTCCGTGGGGTGATAGAGGAAGCGATAGCCGGGGCGCGTGGTGATGCCGATGCCCAGATCGCCGAGCACCACTGCCGGCTCGAGCATCAGCTGATGCACCTTGTGACCAACGAAGCCGTACGTGCCCACCTTGCGTGAGCACGCGTAGTACGGCCCGAACGAGAACGACCACGGCCACGAGAGCGTGGTCGCAGGCGTGGGACCGCGCAGCTGCGCGCCGAAATGCGGGATGAACGTGGCTGCGACCAGGTCGAGGTTGCCACCGAACCACGAGAAGAACGGCGACCAGGGCGCGTCGAGCACCGTCTGCGGGCGCTGTGCCTGGAACTTCTCTGGTGGTTGAGTCGCCTCCCACGCCTTGAGCTCGCGCTCGTTCTTCTCCTGGAACGCGCGGCAGTTGTCGGAGCCGTCGGCGACGTCTTGCTGCGGCTCAGCCGCGCTGGCGGAGCTCGGTCGAAGAAGCGCGAAGGACGCAATCAGCGAAAGGAGAGAAGCCTTGATGAGGCGACGCACGGGACGAGCATACATGCTGCGTACGACTTCTGCGCTCAGATCCGGCCGACCGATGCGCGTGTCACCTCACCCTTGCCGGTGAGTGTGAAGGGGCCTTCATCGAACGGGATGTAGAGAGTGTCACCGCGCGTGAGGAACGCTTCGGACCGACCTCGCGCGAGCACGTCACCGCTTACCACGAGCAAGATCTCCGGTCCGCGACGCATGAGCGGCGGCGTGCTCTCGCCCGCGAGGTGGAGCACCGACAGCTCGAACTCGGGCGCGCTCGTCTGGTAGACGCGCTCGAACGGACGCTCCTCGTTGCCGCGCGAAACGTCAACGGGCCCCGCGCCAAAGTCGAGCACGCGAGAGAGCTCCGGCACGTCGACGTGCTTCTTGGTGAGCCCGCCGCGCAACACGTTGTCCGAAGACGCCATGATCTCGAGCCCCGTTCCTTCGAGGTATGCGTGCAGGTTGCCAGCTGGCAGGTAGATCGCCTGCCCGGGCGAGAGCCGCACCACGTTGAGGAGGAGCGACACCACAGCGCCGACGTCGCCAGGGTAGAGCGCGGCCAGACGCTCGGCCCAGTGGCATTCGTCCTTCCACGGGCCGCATGCTGCCTCATGTATTCTACACGCATCGACCACGTCGGCTACGAGCGCAGACGCAGCCGCAGGCGTGAGGCCGAGGAGTGCGAGGAACACGGCCTTGAGCGCGCTCGGCCCATCCTTCGCGAGGGGCGCGCACGCGTCCGTGAGCCCGCGACTACCCAGCGCTTCCACGAGCGCATTCGTGCGCGCCACGTCACGGAAGCCGCAGAGCGCCCAGAACGGCGTCATCGCGCACAGGAGCTCCGGCTTGTGATTGCGGTCCTTGTAGTTGCGGTTGGGGGCGGTGATGGGAAGACCCGCGGCCTCTTCGCGGTCGAAGCCGTCCTGCGCTTGCGCCTCCGTGGGGTGCGCCTGCAACGAGAGCGGCTCCGCGGCCGCGAGCACCTTGAAGAGAAACGGCAGACGCGGGCCGAACCTCTGCACGCAGGCCGCGCCCAGGTGATTCTCCGGCGCAGCGGCGATCAGCTCGCCGAGCGCGTGTCCGCCGTCTACCCGCGACGGCGCGGACGGATGTGCGCCCATCCAGAGCTCGGCCTCGGGCGTGGCAGAGGCAGAAGCTCCGCGCAGGTCCGCGATGGCAGTATGCGAGCCCCACGCGTAGCCCTGCACGGCATTCTGGAGGCGCAACATGACCCCCCGACTCTATCTGCTAACGTCTTCGGACGAAACGATGCGTGTACCTTCCATCCTTTCCGCGATACTCGCGCTCGGCCCCGTGGGAAGCCTCGCCGGCTGCAAGACCGTGCCCGACGCGCTCGAGCAATCAAGCGCCGCCAGCCCGACTGCCGCCAGCCCGACGCCGCCCACACCGAGCGGCGACAGGAAGCTCGACGTGCTCGCATCGTGCCGCGCGACTGGCTCTCCGAAGGGCGTGACGTGGCAGTGCCCGAACGAAGTCGTCGCGCTGGACATGCAATCCGACAAACACGACGAGCCCGCGGAGGTCGCGCAGAACCTCGACAAGTTCGCTGAGCCCTTCGTGGGCATGGGCATCGCCCGCGACAACACCGACTTCACGACCAGCGCAACGAAGCTGCGAAGCGTGAAGCTCACAGGGGAAAAAGCGGGCTCCGGTCCGATCGTTGCGCGCATGGCCGTCGCGGACGGAACGCCCACGCGCTACGTCAGCTGCGCCGCGAAGCGAGACGCCTGCGACGACGTACTGAGGGCGCTCCTCGCCCGCACCCCAGGCAACCACTAGGAACGCTTCTCTGATAAGACTGGAGCCGAATGAGCGCCTCGGATCCGCTCTTTGTTCGGCTTGGCGTGCGCTACATTCGCGCGCGGCATGGACGCCTGCCGCCAAAGGCGGATCAGGATGGCGTCAACGTCCTCAACGCGGACGAGCGCGCGGAGATCAAGCGCATCGCCCGCTGGACGATCGTGCGCGCGGCGATGGCGGGCGCCACCTCTACCGCGGTATCCGGTGCCGTCGAGGTTGCGGCGACGCCGCTGCTCACCGCGGGGCACGTGGTGAGCTACTGGTTCTTGCTGCTGCTCGGTCTCGCGCTCGCGAGCGTGCTCGAGATCCTGTTCCTCTACTGGGATGCGCTGCGCTCCGTGCACGAGCTGTCGCGCGCCGCGGGCCTGCCGCTGTTCTCCGAGACGGACGAGCGCGAACGCCTGGCCGCGACCATGGCGCGCGCCGCGCTGGAAATGCCGAATCCCAGGCTCGATCTCGAGGGGATCGATCCGTGGAAGGAAGCGTCGCGCGCTCGGCTCATCATCGCGTCGCTCGTGTACAAGGCGAAGATCAGCGCCACGAACTTCCTCTTCAAGGCGCTGGTGCGGCGAGCGATCTCGCGCGCTGCGCTCCGCTCTTACCTGGTTCCTTTCGTGTCCGTGCCGTTCACGGCGATGTGGAACGGCATCGTCGCATTCTTGATCATGCGCGAGGCCAAGCTGCGCGTCATGGGCCCATCTGCGGCGCACGAGCTCGTGCGGATGACCTTCGCCGACAAGAAGGAGCTCGAGCCCGCCGCGGCCGAAGCGGCGCTCCGCGCGGTGGGCGCGTCCATCGTGAAGAAGGAAGACCTGCACCCGAACCTGGCCGCGCTCTTCCGCGAGGTCCGCGCGCGCGTGCCCCACACCACGCCGTCACATTCGCTGGATGATCCAAAGGCGTTCATCGCGCGCCTCGCCGGCATCAACGAAAGAGAGAGCGCTGTCGTCCTGCGCGTCCTCGTGATCGCATCCGTGCTCGACGGCCGCATCTCCAAGAAGGAGCGCGCGCTGCTGGAAGAGGCGTTCGTCGCAACGGGGCGCGCGGTGCAGATGGACAAGCTGGACGCGCTTCGTGTTGCCTTCACGAGCGGTGACGAGCTCACGCCCGCGCTGATGGAGAGCGTGGTCTCCGGCCTCACGGCGGCTCGATGACGCGATCGAGCACGCGATCGAGCACGGGCGCCGTGCAGAACGCCTCCGCGCGTGGGATGAGAAGCAGCTTCGCGACGGCCGTCTCCAGCGCCGCTGGGCTCGACTCCGGCTCCGAGCGAAGAAATAGAACACCGGACTCCGTGCGACCCGCGAGCCGCCCGGACACCACGTCGACGGAGAGGCGATGCTTGCGCGCCAACCGCGCCTCCTTCGCCTCGGTCTGGTGCGTTGCCACGTCGAATGCGACGAAGACCTGCTGACAGCGAGACGTCCACGGACGCGGCTCCTTCGTGTTGCGTACCTCGTTCTCCTGATCGAACGGCGAGCCGACCTCACGCAGCGCAGCGTGCGCCTCCGACGCTGTCGTGGACGTTCCTTGCCCCGCTCGCATCAGCACCATCACCTCCGTGTGGCCTCCTTCCCATCCAAGCGCCCACACGCTGCCGTCATCCAGCGGCACCATGTTCTGGATCGCGACGACCTCGCGCGGTGATTGCGCGCTTACGACCCTCGTCGACTGCCAGAAGCGCACGCCACCGTCCGCGCCTCGCGCCCACGTCGCGCTCATCATCTCGGGATACGAGCCATCGTACGACGCACGCACGCTCTCCGCGGACGCGCGAGGAAGGGGCACCTGCTCCTTGCGGCCATCCGGAAGAACACGCGTGAGATCGCGGGCGCCTTCCCACGCCCAGATCGCGCCATCACGCGCGACACACAAATGTGGCTCGGTGCCTACCTTCAGCGTGCTCGCGCGCGCGACGCGGACCCACGCATTCGGCGTGCGCATGGCAAGCGGCACGGCGCCGCTGTTGCATGTAGCATACACGTGTCCATCGGACGACGGAACGAGCGCGCACGTCTCCTGCGGCCCCTGGCCGAGATCCACCTTCACGTTCTTCACCGTGACGCTGGTTCCATCTGCGTCGTGGGCGAACACCTCCTCGGCATCGCGTCCACGGAGCGCGGCCGATGGCGCGCCCGCCGCAGGCCCCACCAGATCGTCACCGCTGATCGGATATGTCGAGAGGTCGCCGCGGAGCTCGAACGCACCGCCCGTGCGACCTGCATAGACGAGAACGCCTGCATCCAGCTCGATCTCAGCGGGCGAGGAGCGCCGCAGGCCCGCATGCCGGTTTCGTACACGCGCGACCAGCCGCATCGTGGCGCCAGGCTCCGCGGTGAACGTAACGGAGGCATCTGGACGTGCGAGCGCGGCTGATGTGGACATGGGCGTGGGCGCGCTCGCTTTGCGAGCCTTCACATCGCGGACGGGCTCCGCGGTCGAATGGCAAGCGATAGCCAAGGGCACACCGAGCAGAAGAGCGATCGGCGCGAGTCTGCGCATGCCACGTCATCATACGACGCAGAGGGCGCGTTCTCCCTCGGTCAGGGCGCGCCGCCCTCTTTTGCGCCCGCGTCCGCGCTGTCGGGGACCTGCTCCACGCGATAGAGCGTGCCGCCGCGCTGTCCGCCGACGTACAGCTGGCCCTTGTAGATGCCGAGCGGCGCGGTGCAGAAGAAGTCGGACACCTCGAACGGTGTCTTCTTGCCGTCCACGTGCAGGAGCTCGGTGGTCTTGCCGTCGGGCCCGAGCGTCAAGAGGGCGCGCTCGGTCAACACCACGAGGTCGTCGCCGAAGCGCCGGATGTCGCTGGGACGTCCGGCGGACGCGGGGAGCTCGATGGTCTCCCACGTGTCGCCGTCACGCGTCGCGCGCAAATTCACGCCGTCGCGCGTCCAGGCGATCCAGTAGAGCGTGTGCGTGCGGTGATCGACCCGCCAGCGCAATGTCTCCGCCGCGCCGGAGTCGCTCACACGAAACGCCTTCATTCGCGTGCGATTCTGCGCGAGGCGATCGGCGCCCGCGTCACCGAGATCCCCCACGCTCTTTCCGGGAGCGCCGCCGTCAGCGTCGGTCGAATCGGGTGTAAAGTACACGTAATCGTTCGGCTCGCGACCGTCGTAGTCCTGGATGCCCGCGTATAGGCGGCCGTGGAAGCGCGTCATGTACGTGAGCCGCCAAACGCCGTTCTGGTACGGGAATGGATAGTCCACGTCGTAGACGAAGCGCGTGAGATCGGGACGCGCGCGATGAAGCGCGCCGGGCGATGGACCGTTCCACGCGCGCTCCGTGGGCGGCACCGAGCCGGTGGATGCGAAGAGCTCCCCGCCGAAGCGCGCGACGTCGATGACGTGATAGGCGCGCGGGAGCACGGACGCGCCCGCCTTTCCGTTCGCGTCGGGCGCGAGCGGAGGCTTGTATCCGGGCATGCGAGCGCGCGCGAAGGTGCCGTTCTCGTCGGAGACGAACACGTAGCCCTCCGTGCCGTACTCGACCATCGCAAGGCCGTTGTACGGAGGATCTGCATCTGCGACGAAGAGCCGCCCGCCGAACTTGTGCACGCGCAGGAAGCCCTGGCCTCCGCCGCCGCCCTTGGTGGGCTCGCCGGGGCGGTTCCAGTCGAACGCGACGGAGAACTTGCCGACGTTGCCGGTGTCCCTCGTGTAGCGCGTGATGGTGGCGCCGTCGGAGCCGAGCGGCTGGTTCGCGTGCGCCGCGTAGAGCGAGCCCTTGAACGCGGTGAGATCGCAGATGCGTGTGAGCGCATACGGCGCAGTGCCGACCTTCGTGAGCGCGAGGTGGCCGCCGAGCTTCTCGTGCGGGAGATCTTCGGCGTCGTCCGCGTCGTCGTCGCCATCGTCGAATGCGTACGGCGGCGGCGGAGGTGGACCCGCATCGATCACGCCCGCGCTGCCGCCACCGGTACTCGGCGCGTCTAGAGCGGGGGTGAGATGAGGTGCGGTGTCGGGCGCGCGCGGTGCCGCCGCAAGATTGGCGCCGCGGCTATCGCACGCGAACGCGAAGCAACCGAGCGCGGCCGCGGAGAGCGACGCGAAGGCAGTGTAAGCAAGGAACCCGCGACCACCCATACGATGCATGCGCTCGTTGTTCACGAAGATACATCGGACGAGTTTCCGAAACTGTGACGAAGAAGCCGCGGCTTCTAAGCGCGCATGCTCTGGGGGGCGTTGAGCGCCGGGTAGAAGCCGCCCGCGGAGGCCGGGGGGAGCTGCGCGGCTGCGCTCTTCCACGCGGTGATCATGCCCTCGCCGGACTTGAGGTTGTTCTTCATCCAGAAGCGCGGGATCGCGATCGACTTCTTGAGGCGCTTCGCGGAGCTCGCGACGTGCAGCTTCTTCTCGAAGATGCCCCAGCCGAGCTTCATGTCGTTCACCTCGGACCACGTGAACGAGAGCACTTCCTTCGCCTTCCAGCCGGAGAACAGGCCGCCGTGCTGCACGAGAAGGAGCCGCTGGTTCGTCGCAACGACCAGGTAGAAGCGGTGGAAGAACGCACCGATCTTCGGGAAGAGCAGCGTCCAGGTGGGGCGCTCGACGCCGCGGCTGCGGTGGAGGAGCTGCTCACCGGGGAAGAGGTGCGGCTGGACCAGCGAGAGGGCGTGCGTGTCGGTGAAGCGGAAGGCCATGACAGTTCTCCAGTGTTCGTTCGAAAGGTCGTCGTGGGGCGGCGACTTGCCGCGTGTGTAACGCCGGTTAGCGAGGGCCGTGCCAGCGACCAAACGGAGCTTTTATTGGCTGAATTTCGCGGCTTCGGCGGCTTCACGGGCCTTCCTCGGGGCGCGGCTGCCACGATTCGAACGAAGGACTTGGGGCATCCCCGCCGCGGGTTGCGATATCGTTGGGACGTGCAGGTGGTTTCGGAGAAGCTCGACGAATATGAGCTGTCGCGTGAGCTAGGTCGCGGCGGCAGCGGCATCGTCTACGAGGCATGCTGCGGCGGCGAGATGGTCGCGCTGAAGGTCCAGCGGGAGCTCGACCCGCGGGAGAAGGAGCGCTTCCTGAGAGAGGCGCAGCTCATGAAGCGCGTGAGCCACCCCGCGCTGGTGACGCTCCTCGCCAGCGGTGTCTTCTCCGACGGCCGCGCCTACCTCGTCATGAATCTGCTCCATGGGGAGACGCTCGCCGATCGCTTGCGACGCGGCGCGCTGCCCGTGCAAGAGGCCGTGCGCCTGTTCGCGCCGCTCGCGAGCGCCGTGCAGACGCTCCACGACGAAGGGCTCGTTCACCGCGACATCAAGCCCGAAAACATCATGCTCGCGAGGAACCCGGATGCATCACTGCGGCCGGTGCTCCTGGATTTTGGCATCGTGCGCGAGGTGGAGGGAATGGCATCCACCACCACGCAGGCGGGCTTCGTGCGTGGCTCACGCGCATACATGGCGCCGGAGCGCTTCTTCGGACAGGGCGCGAGCATCGCGTCGGACGTCTACGAGCTGGGCGTGACCCTCTACATGATGCTCGCGGGCCGGCTCCCGTGGGGCGAGGAGGACGCAGCGGGCTCGCGCCTGGACCCGCAGGCGCTTCCGCGGCCGAGCGGAAAGGCGCTCTCGCGCGTCGTGATGCGTGCGATCTCCACGCGACCAGAGCAGCGCTACGCCGACGCTGGCGCATTCCGCGACGCGGTCGTCCTCGCGGCAGAGGCGAAGTCGACGCCCGAGCTGCCGCGCACGACGGACGCGGAGCCGATCATCCCGCGGCCGGAGGACTCCGAGACGGACGCGGCCGCCTCCATCACCATCGAGGGACCGATGGTGCCGCTGTCCGCGAAGACGACGCAACCAGTGAGCATCCGCGCGCGCTCGCGGATGCCGTGGCTCGCGGTCGCTGCCGCGGCGGTGGTCGGTGTGGGTGGCGCAACGGCCTACAGCCGCTTCGCGAGCTCGCGCTCGGACTCCGCCTCCACGTCGCCGCCGCAAGCACCTGCGAGCGGCGCGCCGCTGATCGCAAGCGCAGCGCCGAGCACCGTCTTGACGACCGCAGCTGCGAGCAGCGCACCGAGCAACGCACCCGGGCAGGCGCCCAGCGCGCGCGCGCTCTCGCCCAACGGCTCCGCGCCGAAGGGGCAGGCACGACCGCAGGCAGCAGGCTCTGGCACGAAGCCCGTTGCGAGCGGGGGAACGACTGCGCCGTCCGCCAAGGCCCCATCGCCTCCCCCTTCCGCTTCCGCCGACGTGTACTATATCGATCGCCGTTGATGCGATCCCGACTCACCGCTTCACTCCTCGCTGGCTTCTTGCTCGTCCCTGCTCTCGCGCGCGCCGAGGGATCGAGCGGCGACGAGCTCGCCGCCGAGGCCGCGTTCGGTGAAGGTCGGACGCTCATGACCAAGGGCGACTACGTGAACGCGTGCCCCAAGTTCGAGACCAGCCAGCGCCTCTCCCCCGCGCTGGGTACGCTCATGAACCTGGGCGAGTGCTACGCGAAGGCCGGCCGCACCGCGAGCGCGTGGATCACCTACAAGGAAGCCGCCGCGGGCGCGCTGAAGTCGGGCCAGAAGGAGCGCGAGGTGATCGCACGGAGCCGCGTACAGGAGCTCGAGCCCTCGCTCTGTCGCCTGGTCGTGAAGCCCGAGGTGCCCGAAGCGGCGACCGGCGTGCGCGTCTCGCGTGATGGCGCCGCGAGCGACTCCGGAACGTTCGGTGTGGGTATTCCCATGGATCCCGGCGCGCACACGCTGGTGTTCTCCGGCGACGGAAAGATCTCGATCGAGCGAACCGTCACGGTCCCGGCCGCGCAGGCGAGCTGCCCGGAGACGGTGCTGACGTTCCCGAAGCTCGCCGACGCACCGAAACCGCCGCCACCACCGCCGGGTCAAGGAGGCGCGGTGACGGACAAGCCGCATGATGGAGAGGGCGGCTTCGGCACGCGCAAGGTCCTCGCCATCACCGCGGGCGGGCTCGGCGTCGTCTCCACGGGCGTGGCCACCGTGTTCGCGCTCGACGCGATCAACAAGAAGAACGACGCGAACTGCTCCAACGGCTGCGACGCCGCTGGTCACCTGAAGCAGACGCAGGCGGGTCAGTCGGCGGATCTTGCGACCGTGTTCTTCATCACGGGCGGCGTCCTCGTCGTTGCCGGCGTCGTCCTCTGGCTCACCGCTCCGTCCGGCGAGCGCACCGCAAGCTCGGCCCTCCGCCCGCTCCAGACGGGAGTGATCGAGTTCTGATACGCATCAACAGAGCACGCGGTGTTCTCGCATTCATCGGCCTCATGTCCATCGCCGTGGTGGTCGCCGACGCGTGCGGAAACTTCTCCGGATCCGATACGTCCGTCCCAGACGGCGGAGACAGCGTCGACGCCGGCAACGCTTCCATCGATGGCAGCGCCGACGCCGGCAACGCTTCCATCGACGGCAGCGCCGACGCCGGGCTCAAGGACGCCACTGACTCTTCGCCCGCCGCGCTCCCGCCGACAGCGTGCGACCTGGATGCCGCCGGCGCGCTCTTCTGCGATAGCTTCGAGCTACCCG
Organism: Myxococcales bacterium; assembly: GCA_025355005.1. GTDB lineage: Bacteria > Myxococcota_A > Polyangia > Polyangiales > Polyangiaceae > JANXLV01. The sequence goes on from JANXLV010000090.1 coordinate 12,514, forward strand.
CGGTTGCCTGTGGCGCCAATTGGCTCGGCACGAATGGAACCGGCACCATCATGGAAGGTGGGGCGCACGGCGGCGGTCACTACTGCCACTTCTGCGCCACGATGACGAATGCCGAGCTGGATCACCATTTCGCATACGCCTCGTACGGCACCTACCAGCTGTCGGCCTTCGTGCGTTCGCCCACCGGGGCCGACAGCGGCACCAACCAGCTCTTCGCGTATCCACCCGATGCAGCCTCGTTCATCGGCCGCAAAGACTCGACCGTTCCGTTGAAGAAGGTTGCGTGGACACCGGTCCAAGGCTCGGTCATCAACGTGGGCACGTCCACCACGCAAGTCATCGACTTCTACATCGAGCCCTACGCGACCAACAACGGTGAATGCATCGACGTGGACGACGTCGTGCTGGTTGGGACTCCTTGAGCCCGTTGCGGCGGCCGCGCCACGTCGCGTGACGGGGTGTGGGGCGGAGACGCGACAGCGCCGCGTGTGCGCGCCACGATTCACCGACGAATAGCTCCTCGTTGATGGTGGCACGGACGGTGCTCGTGCCGGCAGCACGCCGACGACACGCGTCGCCCCATCACACCTTCATCGCCTCGAGGAACTCATGAAACTCTCGCTCATCGCTGTGGTCGCTTCTGGATTGATCGTAACCGTCACGGGCTGCAGCAAGTCGTCGGCTGGCTCGGACAACGCTGCGGGCTCTGGCGCCGCCGCGTCCAACGCCGTGAGCTGCACGATGGAGGACATGGGCATCTGCTCCGAGGACCCCGCGAGCGAGGAGCTCGGCGCGAGCCTCGCGTGCAGCATGTTCAAGGGGAAGTTCGCGAAGACGGCGTGCCCCACCGACAAGCGCATCGGCGTGTGCACGGAGAAGAAGGAAGCGGGCAAGGAGCCGGGCAAGAAGGTCTACTACCTCGGCAACCTCTCCGCGCCTTTCGTGTCCGACGCGCAGAAGGACTGCACGGACAACCCGCTGTCGCCCGGCGGAACCTTCGCTGCGGTCGCGGGCATCGAGGAGGCCGCGAAGACCGCTGCGATGCCGCAGCCCTCGCAGATCACGGGCTCGTGCACGATGTCGTCCGGCGAGAAGTGCGACGACTATCTCGGCAAGCCGATGATGGAGGGCGAGCACGAGAGCACGTGCAAGGAGCTCTCTGGCAAGTGGTCCGCCACTGCGTGCGGCGCGACGAAGCTCGTCGGCACCTGCCGCGGGAGCTCGTCGGCCTCGCGCTACTACGCAGGTGGACCGTCCGCGTGGAAGGCGACCGACGCGCAGAAGGACTGCGAGATCATGCCGGGCAACCACTTCTTTCCCGGGCCCGCGGCGGCAACGCCTGCTGCTCCCACACCGAAGAAGAAGACGGCCGCGCGCTGAACCCTCACGTAAGATACGCGGCATGACCGTCCATCGCGTCACCAATGCCTCCGTCAAGGAGCACGGCCATGTCCCGAGCCGCCTCTATGTTCTGTCCGGTGAGGACGCCGGACAGGAGGTCGACATCCCGCCGGTGGGTGTCATCGTCGGCGCGGACGAGTCATGCAGCCTCACGCTGAAGGACACCAAGGTCTCGCGCAAGCACGTCGCGATCGTCCCGGGCGAGACGGGCTTCCGTGTGAAGGATATGGGGTCGCGCAACGGAACGTGGATCGACGGGGCGCAGCTCACGGAAGGTGAGGTCCCCGTCGGCGCGATCCTCCGCGTGGGCTCCACGCTCTTGCAGCTTCTTCCGGCTGAGGAGGCAGGTCCTCTCCCCGCGAGCGCGCGCACCCAGTTCGGCGCGCTGCGTGGGCAATCCGATCCGATGCGTCGCGTGTTCTCGGTGCTCGAGCGCGCAGCGGTATCGAATGCGCCCGTGCTCGTCCTCGGTGAGAGCGGCACTGGCAAGGAGCTCGTCGCGCGCGCGCTGCATGACGAGGGACCGCGCAAGAACGCTCCCTTCGTCGTCTTCGACTGCGGCGCCGCGAGCGACACGCTGATCGAGAGCGAGCTCTTCGGACACAAGAAGGGGTCGTTCACTGGCGCCCAGGGCGATCGCCTCGGCGCGTTCGCCGCAGCCCACAAGGGCACGCTCTTTCTGGATGAGATCGGAGACTTGCCGATCACGCTCCAGCCAAAGCTGCTCCGCATGCTGGAGCGCGGCGAGATCATCCCCGTTGGCTCCAACAAGACGGAGCAGTTCGACGTGCGCATCATCGCCGCCACGCACAAGGATCTCTGGGGCGAAGTCGGGCGCGGCACGTTCCGCGGCGATCTCTACTTCCGTCTCTCGGTCGTCGAGGTCCACATGCCGGCGCTCCGGCAGCGCCCGGACGACATCGCGCTCCTCGTAAAGACGTTCCTCGAAGCGAACGGCGCGAGCCCCGATGGTGTCGAAGGAAAATCACTCGAAAGACTGACGTCGTATGCGTGGCCCGGCAATGTGCGCGAGCTGCGCAACGTCATTGCTCGGTCCGTCACGCTGGCGGCTCCGGGCGCCACGTTCTCGGAGATGCCCGTGTTGCTCAAGCTCAGAAAACCATCGGATGTAGCGCCCATGGCGGTCGCACAGTCCATCGCGCGGTTCGACGCGCCCTATCACGAAGCGAAGGAGGAGCTCCTGCTCCGCTTCGATCGCGAGTACTGCACGAAGCTCCTGGAGCGCGCAGGTGGCAACCTTTCGCATGCCGCGCGCCTCGCAGGCCTCGATCGAAAGCACCTCTATCGCGTCCTCGAGCGCGCCGGCATGGCAGGCGAACGCGGCGGCGGCAGCAACGAAAACAGCGGCACCCCGGAGGCCTGAGCGCTCAGTCGTCTGCTGCTTCCAATCGGCGTCCCCGGCAATTCGAAGCGGTGACCTGGCCGAACCCTCTGCTCGGCCCTACGGAGCACGAACTCATGGATCCGCATGCTTCGCTGCTGGTCACGCTGGGCATCGGGGGCATCGCCTGCATCGTCGCGGTCCTCGCCCTGCTGCTCTATTTTCGCGCGTTTCGTACGCCTCGCGCGCGCTTGCTCGGGGCGCTGGTCGTCGCTTCCTGGATGACGTCTTTCTTCGTGCTGGCGCGGGTCGGGTTCTTCGCCGACGCGGATGCACGGCCCCCGCGCTTCGCGTTGATAGGAGTGGCGGCGCTGGCGGGTGCGATGGCGCTCTCATTCTCACGTGTGGGGGCGCGCGTCGCTTCCTCGGTCCCGCTGTGGCTCGTCGTCGCGCTCATGTCGTTCCGCCTGCCGCTCGAGCTCGTGATGCACGCGGCCGCGACGGAGGGGGTCATGCCGGTTCGAATGAGCTACGGCGGCGCGAACTTCGATATCGTCACTGGCGCGCTCGCGCTCCCGATCGCGGTGGGTTGGGCGCGTGGCCTCTTGCCCCGCTGGGCGCTGCTCGCGTGGAACGCGCTGGGCCTCGTGACCGTCTCTGTTGTGATGTCGATCGGCATGGCGAGCTCGCCGCTCCTCCACGCCTTCGGTGAGGCGCCCGAGGACCTGAATACGTGGATACTACACGCACCGTTCATCTGGCTGCCCACGGTGCTGGTAGTGATCGCACTATCGGGACACCTGATCGTGTTCCGCGCGCTAGGGCGCGTTCACCTTCAAGGGCACGACCAGAAGCGGATGTTGCTGTAACGGTTCGTCGCGTGGCCGGGGACCGTGCTCATGTACGGACCAACCTGCAGTCCTCCCGCTCCGCGCGCGACGTTGGTGATCGGATTTGCCGGGCGACCGTCGAGCGTCATCGTCCCCATATCCGACGACCAGGATCTTTCCATCGGGTTGCATCAGGAGGTTGTGAATGCCGAATAGATGCGGATTTTCTGGGAGGGACAGCGCGACGGCGTTGCTCGTGCATGCGGGCGCGGCGTCCGCGGCCGTCGATCCGTCGAGCCCGACGGCGTGTTAGCTCGGGCCGTGCGGCGGCGCAGACGTGGTGGAGCCTGCGCCCCAGAACTTGAGGCCGCTTGGTGGGTTCGGCACGGGGATGGCCGTGGTGGTGAGCTTGCCGCTCGCGTCGATGGTGACTGCGAAGACGTCGCCGCCTTCGTCAAATGCGTAGACCGTGCCCGCCCAGAACGCGATTCCGAAGACCGCGGTGTGACCGATGGAGCCGTAGTTCTTGGTCTGAGCGCCGGTCTTCGGATCTACCTCGATGAGGCAGTCCATGGAGCTGCACTTGGAGCCGCCGCTCACCGTGAGGTAGCTCGGGCCGCCCTTCACCGAGACGATGTCGCCGCTCGAGACGACGCCGCTGCCGGCCCCGAGCAAGCCGAGGTTTACGATCTTGCCGGTGCTCGGATCGATGCGGACGTACTGATCGCCCACGTAGCCGACGAGCGCCTCCACGCTCGGATCGAGCGTGCCTGCGGGCACGAACGACAGCGAGTTCGGATACGAGCCCGTGGCGATCTCCGTGCACGCCGCGGTACTCTTGTCGACCTTGTAGAAGCCGGTCTGCGTGGTGACGTACATGTTGGACGCGGAGTCGAGCGCGAGATCGATCACGTTGGTGCAGCCGTTGAACTTCCCCTGCACGGAGACAGCCTTAGTGTTGGGGTCCACCTTGTAGAGCGTGTCGGGAGAGTGGCCCCACACCTCCGCCGGCGGACTGTTCGTGCCACCACCCGCGTCGTCACCACCACCACCGAGCGACCCGCCGCCACCACCATCATCGGATCCAATGAGGCCGCCGTCACCGGCCCCGCCACCATTCTGCGAATCGAACCCAGAATGCGAAGAGCTCCCGCAACCAGCGCCGCCCGCGAGCGCCGCGAGCGCGCCCACTGACGCCCACACCACGAAGCACCGAGAGAGGGAAGAGCTGAGCATGGCGCGGACCTCGATGACGCAGGTCTTAGCGCAAGCCCGCCAACATTCAACTTCCTGTCGCTCCTCTCTCCCTGACACGCGCGTCAACTTGCGGAACGGGCCCTCGCGGGGCGATGATGGCGCCGGCGGCAGACATCGCAACGCCGGGCCGGCGTTCGAAATAATTGGTGGCTCGCCATAATCGGCGCGGCCCCCCGCCACACACCATCGAGGTGCAAGCCCGCACCTCCGCTTCTCTCGCTGGAGGCCCATATGCTTCGAAGACCGCTTTTTCGCGCTCGTTTCGTCACCGCGCTCGCAACAGTCCCGCTCGCAACGGTGGCGCTCACCGTTTCGTCAGAGGCAAACGCCCAACCGACCACCGTCACCGCACCGGTCACCGCACCTCCCGAGGCGGACAAGCCGGCGCAGCCACAGCCGCAGGAGTCCAGGGACCCGTTCGACCGCCACCTTGCCGTGGGCGGGTACGGCGTGGCCTGGGCGGGCGCGTACCCTGCGGCGGGCGTCGGCGGGCGCCTTCGCTACGAGTGGCCGCACACGTTCGGCGTGGAGGGCTTCGCCGATCACCTGGCCGTGCAGTGGCCCAGCGGTGGCATCCGGCACGATCATCCGATCGGCTTCAACATCTACATGCCGTTCCAGATCTCGCGCTCCGTGCGACTGCGTCCGCTCCTCGGCATGTGCGCGGTGTTCAGCTTCATCGAGCCAGAGCACTCGGGCGGACCGCGCGCGGACGACATCCTGTTCGGCCTGCACGGCGGGCTCGGAATGGAGGTCGCGCTCGAGCGGAACTGGTCCTTCTTCATGGAGGCACAGGCCATCGGATACCTCGCGCACGATCGCAGCTCGCAGAACTGGACGGGATCAGTGAGCCCAGGCGTGAGCACCGTGGGCGTCTTCCAGCCGAACATGGGCCTGCAGGTTCATTTCCTCTGAGCGCGCCGTTACCATGTCGGTGAGCCCAGGTTGGTGGTGCATGGCGCTCGTGGTGGGCGTCGTTGCAGTCTTTTTTCCGGCATGTGGTGACGCGCACACCCAAGGCGTCACCTCCGATCCGCGCGCGTCGTCGTGCGCATCCTGCCACACCACGCAGGCCGACGCGTGGAGCAGCTCACGCCACGCGAAGAGCCAGGGCTCACCCGTCTTCCAGGCGCTGCTTCCAAGGGTCGCTGCTGCGTGGGGTGACGACGCGCGTGCTCGATGCGTGTCCTGCCATGCGCCGAAGCACGGCGGCGACGACGGCATCGGATGCGTGTCCTGCCACGCGGCCTCCGGCAACACGGGCGAGGGCGAGGGTAAGCTGCTCGTGAATCTCGACGCGCCCGTCTCCGGACCTTTCGACGACGCGATCGCGACGCCCGCGCACGGATCACGGAGATACGATCTCCTGGAGTCGCCCGTGCTGTGCGGCACGTGCCACCAGGTCACGGGACCTGGCCTCCTCTACGAGCCGACGCTCACCGAGTACCGCGCGTCGCCAGCAGCCGCGGGCGGACGCACGTGCGCGTCATGTCACATGCCGGCGATCGATCCGGGGCCCATAGCCGCGGGCAGCGCAGGCGCGGAAGGCCGCCTTCGTGCGCGCGTGAATCACCGGTTCGTGGGCGTGGATCCGCCGTGGGACGCGCCGGTGGACGTGCGTGCAGAGGCCGCGAAGGACAGCGCCGCGCTCCTGTCTTCGGCCATCATCCTGGATGCGGTCGCGAGCGCGGACCACGGTGTTGACGTGACGCTCACGAACGACGCCGGCCACGCAGTGCCGACGGGCGTGACGTTCTTGCGTCGCATCTGGGCGGACGTCGTCTTCACGGACGCAACCGGAAAGCAGGCGACGCATGATGCTGTCGTCATGCTCGGCGCCATTCCGACCAGTGCAGGTGCACCGGTCGCGCTGGTCACGGATGCGGACGCGGTGACGCCGAACGTGCTCGCACCGGGCGCGAGCATGAGCGTCCACGTCGCGCCCCCAAGCGAGCTGTCTCTGCCCGTGAGCGCCGTGGTGCGGCTGCGTGCGCGCGCGATCGATCCCGGGACGCTCGCGGCGCTCGGGCTGGCCGCGCTGGCAGACCAGGTGCCAACGCACGACGTCGGAACGGTGCACGTGGTGCTGCGCTGATGCGGTTCATGGCTTCTGCTGTGCACGAAGCCAGCCGATGCCGTGCGCGATGAGCGTCCAGTCGACCATGTGCCCCGCGTTCTGCTCCTCCGTGCGATGCGGCCAGTGAAGCGCATTGAGCGCGCCGCCGAACGCGCGCGAGTGCTCACGCGTTTGACGATCGGCCGCGGACACGCCGACGAAGATCGGCGCCCGATGCTCCTTGCTGAGATCGGGCCGCGCCCACGCTGAGCCGCCAGCGAGAACGATGGTGCCGTCACATGGGATCGCGGAGCGCAGCGCGGCAGCGCTTCCGTAGTACGCGCCGCTGGAGAAGCCGACAACGAACGTCTCGTCGAAGTCGTGGCCCACGCGCGCGACGAGGTCGGCACGCGCCTGCGCGATGCCGGCGACGATCGCTGGCTCCTTGTCCTTGATGGCGGACTCCGAGGTGGGCCACACGAACGCGTTGTCCTCCTTCGGGGAGGTGGGCATGAGCACCGTGAAGCCGAGACGCTTTCCATGAATGGCCATGGCGCGATGCTGGAGCCACGCGAAGCCCGGCGTGTCCGCGAGCATGCCGTGCAAGTAGATGACCAGCGTGCGACGACCATCCGCGGGTGTCGGTCCGTCGAAGAAGCACACGTGCGACGAGAGCTCCGTGACCTCGGGTGCGCACCACGGCTTCGGTCCCGCAGGCGATGCGGGCGTGTTCGGCGCGGCGGCCGCGGCTGCACCTGGAAGAGCGCACGCGAGCACAACGAGGAGCATGAGGATGGCGCGCATCTCGGAAGGTCCAGATAGACGGGCAACGACCGTCTGTCACGCTCTCCGTACGGTTCTCACTGTTCGCCGCAGCAGCGCGACAAGTCGAGCACTGGCGTCGTCACGAAGTGCCGCGCTCGAACGATGTTCCAGCATGACGTTTTCGTGGAGTCGCGGGCTCGTCGTGGTTGCGTCGGTCGCCGCCGCTGTGATTGCCGGCTGCTCGGAAGGTCACGCGCGCTCGGCAGGGCCTTCCCCTGTGGCGAGCGGGACGATGACGGTGCACGCCGCTGCCGTCGGACGAGGACGCACGCGCGCTCACGATCGTGCGACTCGACGGCTCCAGGGTGCGCACCATCGCGCTCGACGGCGTGCCTGCGCGCGTCGCCGTGGGACGCTTCCTGTATGCGACGCTGCGTGATCGCTCGCGGGCGCGCGATCTTCGAGTCGAGCGAGGCGCAGTGTACTTCGTGTCATCCGAAGGAAGGCGACTACGCGGATCGCATGGTCCATGCGCTCACGCCCGGAGGCGGCGGGTTCGACACGCCGTCGTTGAGATACGTGTCCGGTACGGCGCCGTACTTCCACGACGGGCGCTACGCGTCGCTCGAAGATCTGATCGAGAAATGCGATGGCGTCATGGGGCGGACGAAGCAGCTCAGCGCCGACCAAAAGACGGACCTGGCGACGTTCTTGCGCTCACTCTGAGCCAGCCGGCGATCATTCGTGGGCGCACGAAGGCGCACGCTCTCCTGTGTCGCCGGCGGCCGATCTCGGTATGATTCGCGGATGCGAGTCGTGCTCCATTCAAAGACGGCGACGCGTTGCTCCACGTGCAGCTACCTGAATCCGTTGCCCGGCCTGCGACATCAGGCCGCGTGCGTGAACTGCGCGGAGCCGATCGACGTCGCCGGGCAGATCCGCGACCGCTTCGAGGGCGGCCTCTCGTACTGGTTCGGCGGCTACGTCGACGCCTTCGCGGAGTCGCTCCTCTACGGTGACGGCGAGCACCAGGTCGAAGACATGAGCGAGGGCGGCGGCTCACCGCTCACGTTGCGCAAGGTGGAGCGCTTCGCCTGTCACTGCGGCGCCGCACTCGACACACCGGCCCACGCCGCGAAGGAGCTACGGTGCACGAGCTGCGAAGACCTCACTCCGATCCGCTGGCCGGACGCGCAGACGCGCGAATGGGATCCGCGCATCACGTTCATCGTCGGCGATGCGGGTGATCGTGGAGTCGCGCTGAAACAAAAGGTCGAAGGCACCGTGGTCAAGTGCGGCAACTGCGGTTCTCCGCTCGCTCAGCAAGGGCGCCAGCGCGCGCTTGTGTGCTCCCATTGCCAGACGGAGAATTTTCTCTCGGACCAGATCTGGACGAAGCTCTTTCCGCGGCCGGAACAGCACGTCTTCTACCTGGTCTACGATCTGGGTGAAGAGGACGACACATACGCAGAGGCCTTTGCCTTCCTCTCCGCGACCACGCACTACGACTTCAAGAAGGCGCAGCAGAAGGTCATTCGCGCCAAGGCGCACGAGATGAGGCCGCGCATTCTCGCCGCCAAGGTGAAGCGCGCGCTCACGAACGACACGGACGATTCGGACCTGGCGGAGGACGTTGCCCGCGAGATCATCGCGCGTGACGATCTCGACAAGGCAACCATGGCGCGCATCGAGAAGCGAATGACGCACGCCGTGCGGAGCAAGATCGTGAACGCCGGGATGAGCGCGTCATTCCTCCGCCGCTGGCTCCGCTCGATGGACGAGGATGTGCGCGCCATCGCCGCGCACGTCGCGAAGGGCGACGCGCTCGAAAAATGCGCGACCGACAAGTCCGTGGAGGTCCGGCTCGCCGTCGCGGGCCGCAAGGACGCGCCCCCGGAGATGATCGCCGCGCTCCGCAAAGATCCCAACGAGCGCGTACGCGACAAAGCGCGCGAGAATCCCGCCTACAAGCCCGGGTTCTTCGAGAAGCTGTTCGAGTGAGCGGTAGTTCATCGCCCCTCGGAACGATCGTGCGCTTCCACCCGTCCCTGCCTCTTGGCTAGAACGTTCCGCCGATGCCGTCTGGGAGGAGTCGAAGCGTCACGCCGCCGGCGACGCGGTGCGAATCGCCTTCGGGGCCCGCGCCGACCGTGACGCTCAGCGCATCCCGTGCGCCCCATCCAGTGAACAACATCACGCCGCCCGCGATCAGCACGACGCCGCCCAGAGCCATGACCGTGACTTCCACGGTGCCGGAGGAAGAAAGACCGGAGCTCGTGGTCGCCGACGATTGGAAACCGACCGCGGACGCGTCGGGACAACCGCCGAACATGCGGCCGCCTGTCGTCTTCGTCTGTGAAGGGCCGCCCGTGCTGCCGGTCGCTTGACCCGTGTAGCTGCAGTTGAGGAAATTGCTGTCCAGCACGATCACGTAGAGGGTGATCCCCTCGAGGACACCGGCGCCCGCCATCGCCGCGACCGCTGGGAAGTTACTGCCTTTCGTGTGACGGACCGCTCCCGTGAGCGTCCCGTCCGGCGCGCCAGGACCCGGATCGTTGACGAATGCATCGACGACCGACCCGCCGCCCGCGGGATGCCATTGCATCGTGAAGCCATTGTCTTTGACTGGGATCTTCGCGGCGCACGGCAGGTCTGCGCATACGACCTTGCCTGCGCCATCACGGAGCTGAAACTTGTCTCCGGTCGTCGCAAAATCGGGACGCGGAAGCTTCACGTCCACGAGCCGAACGCCGCTGACAGTGCTGGGGGCGACGACAGCAGTGCTCGTGGGGTCCACTTTTGCGTCGGTGAGCTCGGGCACGTCGATGGTCACGGTCGCAGAAGTCTTGGGGACAATCACCGCCGTGTTCCACGATGTCTTGTTGGGCGCCGCGGCGCTCATCGCGTAGGTCCCGGGGTCGACTGGAATCGGAACTCCCCACGCGGCCGGATCCACGACCGTTCCGTCGCGCGAAACGACGAGCCCCGCTTGGCTCTTCGGAACGCGGACGACGAGGTGCGCGAGCTTCGGCTCGAGTGCGGCTCGCCGCCTTTTTCCCTCGGCCTCGTCGCCTGTGCGACTGGTGCGCTCGGCGGCGGCCGCGGCCTCTCCGAACACGACCCACGCGCTCGCGGTGCGATCGATGTGCTCGTAGCAGTCGCCGAGGTTCAAGAGAACGCCCGACCCCGTGTAGAGCTTGCTCGCCGCTTCGAGCTTCTTGCACGCCTCCTCGTACTGGTTCGCCTTCATCAGGCGGCGGCCTTCATCGAACAGCGCACGCGCGGCGGCTTGGTTGTCCGCCTGCGCGTGAGCCGGCGACGAGCAGACCATCGCGACGAGGACGAAGAGGGCCGGTACACCGACGCGGCAGAGGGACCAGCGTTTACATGTGCCCATAGTCGATGGCCTTCGTCGGCGAGGGTTGCGTGGCTGGCTGCGCCTGCGCTGCGGCGGGCTTCGATCCTGCCGGCGCTCTAGGCGCTGCGGCGCGCGGGTGTCGATCCGCTGTGGGCGCGGTGGGCACTTGGTCGACGCCGCTCGCTCCTGCGTCGACGAGAGTCGGCGTCTGCGCGACGGAGACAGAAGGCGGCGCAGAATTTTTCGGCTCGGCGCTCGGCGTGGCTGCGAGCGCAGGAGGATCAGGCGCGTTGGGCGCGTTGGTGAGGCGCAACGAACGAAGGCGCATGGCGCCGAACCCCAGGCCGCTGAGCACGACGAGACCGGCGACGCCGATCCCCACCACGAGACCGAGCTTGGAGCTCGCGGGTTTGACTTTCGGATCCGTGCCGGCCCAAGCGTTCGCAGTTCGGGTGCGCGCCGCCTGGTTCGGGCCGCTTCTCGGAGGTGGCCCCGGCATCGCGGACGAGTCGATCTCCGTGCGCGCGAACTCCGGGGCCCCCGCAGGCGCCGTGCGCGCGAGGTCCGCGGCCTGGCTGCTGCCGATCAAGTTCGCGATTCGGTCCACGAGCGGGAGTGTCCGTGGCGGGCAATACGGCGAAAGTCCGCGGGCGATCTCGGCGACGCTCTGGCAGCGAGCATCGACCGTTTTTTGCAGGCATTTGTCGACCAGCGCCGAGAGCGCCGCGGGCATGTCGGGCCGGACCGTGTGGAGTGGTGCGGGCACCTCCATCATGACGACGGCGAGCAGTCCGCCGATCGTGTCCGCATCGAACGGCACGCGTCCGCCGAGCAGCTCGTACATGATGATGCCGAGCGACCACACGTCCGTCCGCGGGTCGACGTCCCTCGAGGAGCGGATTTGCTCGGGCGACATGTAGAGCGGCGAGCCCATCAGACCGCCGGTCTTCGTCATCGCCGCGCCGGGCTCGTTCAATGAATTGACCTTCGAGATTCCGAAATCGAGCACCTTGACGATCGGTGAACCATCCGCACGTCGCGACAAGAAGAGGTTCGCGGGCTTCAGATCGCGATGGATGATGCCGAGGCTGTGCGCCTCCGCTAGCGCATCGCACGCTTGAACGACGTACTCCGCGACGACCCAAGGCGGCAGCGGGCCATTGCGTTTCAGCTCTTCGGCAAGATCGTGGCCGTCGAGGTACTCCATCACGATGTAGGGCGACCCGTTGTCGAACGTCCCGGTGTCGCTCACGCGCGCGACGTGCTCGCTCTTCAGCCGCACCGCCGCCCGCGCCTCGCGCTGAAATCGTATCAGCGCCTCCGGGTTGTCGAAGGCGTCCTTCAGCATGAACTTGAGGGCAACCTTTTGATCGAGCTGAAGGTGTGTCGCCGCGACGACGACTCCCATTCCGCCCATGCCGAGGATCCGGTCCACGCGATACTTCTGCGCGAGAACTTCTCCGACCTTTACGGGGGCCTCATCCACTCGCCAGATGATACCTGCCGACCTGGAACAACGTCAAACGCGCGTCGCGTGTATCAGTTGCCGATGCGCTGGATGCGCACTCCGTCGGCGATCGTCTGCTCGCCCACGATGGGAGAGTTGCTCAGCGAAACGACAAGCGACGTGCCGCTCACGGTAGCGTCGGCGAGCGCGGCCCACGGCCTCCCAGCGTCGACGAGAGCGCTCGGGGCAGCGCGTTGGTCGACGGTCACGGGAACGCCGTTGACCGTGTATGTCGCGTTCGCTGGGCGGTTCGGGAACTCGACCCACGTGGACCAGACGCGGTAGCGGCCGGGGCTCACGTCGAAGGTCCACGTGGCGGTCGCCGCGTGCCACCGTCTGCGTAGTGGATGTCGCCGGCAAGACCTTGAAGCGATTGAGTCCACGCTCCGGTCGTCGCAAACTTGAAGCACGGCTGGGCGCCGTCGGGTTCGTCGTCGTCGACAATGGCGACGCCGTCACGGGCGATCTCGTGCGTCAGGACGGCATCGACGAAGTACTGCGAGTACTGATGCGCGGTAGCACCGTCGAAGACGCTGTCGTCGGTGATCGCCTGATACGAGCCACCGCCCAGGGCCAGCGCGGTCGCGCGCACGTTCGATTCGAAGAGCTTCAACTGGCAATGCCCAAAGTTGCCATCGAGCCGGTTCGATACCTGCACGGCTCGACGCCCCGTCCCGGCAGCGCCAAGGACATAGAGGTCAGGATAGCCACCGATCGCGTAAAATTCGTTGTCGCACTGTTCGCGATCGCCTTCGTTGGCTCCTTCACGCCAGACCAGCGGCAAGGAGCCCGCGACCGAGACGCTGAGGCGGATGCGCGGATCGATTGCGGCCGACAGCACCGTCGTCCAGCCGCCGCCGGACAGTCCGACCATCCCGATGTCGGAGTACGTGTAGTGCGCCTGTGCGTAGTTGAGGCCAACGATCACCGGCTCGAGGAAGAACTTCAGCGGGTGGTAGTTTCGCGCCGGTGAGGCGGCGGCGATGATCGCGTTGTGATCTGGGTTTCCGCAATGTTGCGGATCGGGGCAGGCGGTCGGCTGGTTTGGACCGTAGCCCGGCATCCAGACCTCCATCACCGACCAGCCGCGATCGAGCAACGCCTCGAGAACGGCATAGGCGCCGCTGCTATCGAAGTAGTGGCCGTGGCCACCGTGCTGGACCATCAAGCGATTGCCAGGTTGCTTCGAAACGAAATGGTAGACGAACGCCGTATAGCCCTCTTCCATCGCAACGCTGAGGACGTCGATGTGGTCCAGGTTGGTCGGAGGCGTCGCTGTGGGGCTCACTGCCGGGTACACCGGCCACGGGGCGTTCGCTTGAACCGTCGGCTGCTTCGTCGCCGGGAAGCCTTGCGTGCGCCACACGTAGCGAACGAGATCGCGACGAACGCGGTCGACGTCCGCGAACGTCTTGACGTGAATGTTGCGATCGTCGACGAGCTGTGTGCAGCTTCCCGGGTTGACGACGGGCGGTGGGACCGTGCCGGTGATCTCGCACACCTGCGATGTGCACGCCTGATCGGAAGCGCAAACGGCGCAAGTGGCGCCAGACCATCCACAGGACGTCGATGCGGAGCCGGGTAGGCAAGAAGTGCCCGCGCAACAACCCGTGACGCACGACTGCTGGCAGGACGAGACGCACATGCCGGACGTGCACGTCGAGCCACTCTCCGAGCAGGTGCCGCCGTCACAGCGAGGTCCTCCGTCTCCACCGTCAGGCAGGCACGTACCAGTGCTCTCGCAGGCGCCACCGTCACTGGCTTCGTCCGCAGGCGACGTGTGAGCGACGGTGCATGCAAGAAGAGCGATCGTGGCACCCGCTAGCCCGATCGCGATGCGACTAAACCTCACGCTGAACCGTACCACTTCCAGGCGCCCTGCGCTTGCGCGGGCCCCGGCGCGGCAAGTGGTCGTCGGGACCGGACGCCCAGGTAGACGCGCTCAGGACCACGAGGCGTTTCACGCCATGCTTCTTCATCGCATCGATGCAGTACTGAGTACCACGCGAGAAGTAATCCGGAGTCCGCTTCAGCTCCGACAGAGCCGACACCGACGCGGTGATGATCACCGCATCATGCCCTGGCACCGTCGCGTCGACGGAGTCCGCGTCGTGGAAGTCGCCCGCCACCTTCGTGAGCTTGTCGTCGACTAGAACGTCCCGACGATGCCGACCCTCGAGCCGCCTCTCTCGACCCCGAACGTCGGTCGCCACGAGACTCCGGAGGCGGAGGCGGTCCGCGCTGCGGGCGCTTCGATCGTGCTCCGTTCGTCGTAGGCGAAGACCGCCGAGCCCAAGACCATGACCCCGAGCGCGCCGCCGACGAAGCCCGCCACGGCGCCCACGCTTGCGCCCGGCGACACGCATATCGAATCGCAGTTTGGTCGGTCGTAGCGTCCGGATATCTGGCCGCCGACGCCATAGCCGAGGACGGCGAACAGCGGAGGCGCGACGAGCCGAAGCCCGAGGCTGGCGAAACCGTATCCGACGTTGCCATGGACGACGTGCAGGACTGGGACCGCGACCAGGCTCGCGATGCCGAATCCGGCCGACGTCGCGGCCAGCTCGGGCGCCGCACTCGACGACTGGGCGCCCACGAAGAGAAGCGACAACCCTGCGCCATCCGCGATCAGTGTCTGGTAGCCGTACCAATGCCGAGGCTTGCTGTGGCGGGCGTCGACGCGGGCTCTGCTGGACCCGAGCCCAGGCTCGGCTCGGTAGGAGCGGCGCCGGGCGCCTCTGCGGGCTCGGCGTGCGCGCGCAGCGGCGCGACAGCGAGCGCAAAACCGACGGCGAGTGCGACGTAGCGAAGCGAAGGACGGAGCGGAAAACGCATGGTCTCGCTCTCGTGCAATGTGCACGCCACGGCGAAAATCCCGCTGGAGCTACGCCGAAGGCGGCCTGACCCCGTGACATCCCTGGTGTGGCGCCGTGGTCGGCCCGGCGAGTCGTCCGAATGGGAAACCGAACGGCGAAGCTTCTCGAACTCGCCCAAGGAGCCCTGGCCGACATCTCAGAATCCAACAACTGGCGGAGGAGAAGAGATTCGAACTCCTGGACAGCTTGCACCGTCGGCGGTTTTCAAATTCAGGATCTGTGTCAGCAGGTGGTCGCACGGACGGAAACGCCGAGAGACTCGAGGCCGCGAAGACCAAACTCGTGGCACCGAGCGGCACGGAGCGGCACCAGGACCAAACTTTGGACCATGTGCCAGACCATGAGACCAAAAATAATTTTGGTCCCGTGTATTGTGCACGCGAACTCCTGGAGGCCGTCGCGGCCGGTGAGGAGCGGAGCGTGGAACTCGCCGCGGAGCTCGTGAAGGCAGTGCTCGCGGACGCGACGGTGAAGCGGGCCCTCGCGCTGGAGGAGCTCCTGAAGACGCGGAGCCCGTTCGCGCTGGTGAGGGCGGTGGAACTGGCGGAGGTGTGCATTCAGTCCCGTGGAACAGGCGGCGCAAGAAGAAGCGGCTAGGTCCGGTATCGAACCGATGACGTTCGGCGGTCTGGCAGCGCACCAAGCTGTGATGGACCGGTTTGCCGCAGGTGGGCGCGGATAGGAAGGAGGGGGGGGCCACGTTTCGGTCGTATGGATGGGGTCGTTGGCTAGCGCGGGTTCCGGCCTCGCGCACTACAATTCAAGTCGCATGGATCTTCTTCGACCCGACGACGTCGGCGAACTTCGCAGGCTCGTGCACAGCGGAAAGGCGTTGCCTCGAACGCTGCCGCCTCCAACGCTCGGCGCAGTGATCGAGCTCGCATGCACCGCGAGCGTGTGGCGCGCTGGGGGCGAGCTCGACGCCGTGCGTTCCTTTCAAGAGTGGGCGGCTGCTCTTCCTCTGCTCGGGGACGCGTGGTCCGCACTCAATGGCGAGCGGCCAGTCGGCGCCGTCTACTCGGCCACCACGAGTGACGTGTGCAGCGTCACTGACACGGACGCGCAGGCATTCTTCGGAAATCGCTTTCGCGAGTCATTGATCGCGATCGGCGGCTTCACCGATCGATTCGCGCTCGAACTCGCAGGCGCGATGCAGGAGATGATCGACAACACCTTCCAACATTCGACCACACACCCAGGGCGGGCTGCTCCGGCGGTGATGGGGTTCGAAGTTGCCGCCCAATCCTTCTCGTTCGCCGTCGGCGACGTGGGCAGGGGAGCGTTGGATAGTCTTCGTGAGAATCCTCAGTGGGCGACGCTCCCAAGCGACGACGACGCGTTGCACGCGATCATCGTCCGTCACGCCAGCCGACGCGGCCCCGTCGAGGGGACCGGTTTTCAGCAGGTAGTGCGAGCGCTCGCTGATCTCGGCACGTTCCGCCTTCGAAGCGGGTCGGCATGCGTCTCAATTGTCGCGAACGCAGGTGCCCACTCGCGCACGGCCATCCAAGGCGCGTCCTTTCCCTTGATCGGTGCACAGATCGTCGTCGAGTCAGCGAAAAATTTGACAGCCGGCGGATAGAGAGTCATTCTCACCTCAGACGGGTGAGGTGAGGAATGAAGATTTCGCTGCTGG
>JANXLV010000331.1 GCA_025355005.1 Myxococcales bacterium
CGCGCACGATGCGATGCCGGCGGGCGGCAAGTTGACCATCGAGACCGCGAACGTGATCCTCGATGACGCATACGCGGCCGAACATCACGCCGTCGCCTCCGGCCGCTACGTCATGCTCGCGATCAGCGACACGGGCGAGGGAATGGACAAGGGCACGCAGGCGCGAATCTTCGAGCCGTTCTTCACAACGAAGGGGAAGGGCAAAGGGACGGGCCTTGGTCTCTCGACCGTCTTCGGGATCGTGCAGCAGAGCGGCGGGCACATCTGGGTCTACACCGAGCCCGGCCAGGGAACGACGTTCAAGGTCTACTTCGCCCGCGTGGAGGGAGTGGCGGAGCGCCTTCCGTCTGCGTCGCCTCCCCCGCTCGCCTCGCGCGGCTCCGAGACAATCCTGCTCGTGGAAGACGATGATCAGGTCCGCGGCGTTGCTCGCGGAATCCTCAGACGACTTGGGTACCGCGTGCTCGAGGCACCGAACGGCGGCGAGGCGTTGCTCATCTGCGAGAAGCACTCCGCAAAGATCGACCTGCTCCTCACCGATGTCGTGCTCCCGCACATGAGCGGCCCTGAGTTCGCCGAGCGTGTGGCCGTGATGCGCCCCGGCATGAACGTGCTGTTCATGTCGGGCTACACGGACGAAGCCGTCGTCCAGCACGGCATCCTCAGCTCCGGAGTCGCGTTCCTCCAGAAGCCGTTCACGCCAGAGTCCCTATCGCGCCGCGTCCGCGAGGCCCTCGGGCGCTGAGTCGTTTTGTGCGCGGATCGACGCTTTTGGTCGATGATCTGCGGCCCCGGGGCGAAGTTGTGTTAACGCAAGCGCGATGGTCGCCGCCACGGTCAAGAACCGCCCCGCTCTGGCTATCGCCTGTCTTTCGGCGTCGCTCTTTCTGCAAGAGGTGCTGCTGACGCGGCTCTTCTCGGTGATTCTCTATCACCACTTCGCGTTCATCGCGATCTCGGTCGGCATGCTCGGCCTTGCCGCTGGCGGCGTGCGCGTTGCTCTCTGGCGTGAGCGGTTCACGGAGGCGAACGCGGCCGAGGACACGCGCAAGGCGGCGCTGCGCTTCGCGGCGTGCGCGGTGGGCGCGCTGGCGATCCTGGCGCAGCTCGGACTCTCTCCTGGTCGCTACACCGTCTGGCGGGCGCTGGGCGTGCTGTTCGTGTACATCATCTCGTTCATCCCGTTCTACTTCGGTGGCGTCGCCATCGCGCTCGTCTTCACGCACTCACGAAAGCAGTTCGCGAAGCTCTACGCGATCGACCTCGCGGCAGCCGGTGGAAGCGGGCTTCTCGTTGCCCCCATGCTCAGCATGTTCGGTGCACCCTCCGCGCTGCTCCTTGCCAGTCTGGTGGCGGCGCTGGGCGGGGTGCTCGCGTTCTCCACCACGTCCGCGCGCGAGAAGAAGCTCGGGTGGATCGTCGTTGGCGTGGTCGTTCTCGCCTTTGTCGGCGATCGCTCCTTCGGCCTCATGCGCGTTCGCTGGGCGAAGGAGACGGAGCACGCGAAGCCGTCCTACGAAGCGTGGAACGCGATCTCGCGCCTCGCGGTGTACGACGAAGCATTCGGTCCATGGGCGGTGGGCACGAAGTACAAGGGGCCCCCGCCCGAGGGTCGCCTGATGGACATCGACGCGTCCGCAGCGACGCCGATCCTCCACGGCATGACCGGCCCCGGCGTCGAGCACCTGGACGCGGAGCTCACGGCCATCGCCTACGTCGCGTCGCCGCACGATCACTCACTGGTGATCGGCGCGGGGGGCGGACGCGATGTGCTCTGCGCCCTGCGCTCCGGCATGCGTCACGTCGATGCGGTGGAGATCAACCCCATCATCGCGAATGACGTCATGCGGGACCGCTTCAAGGACTATTCCGGCGGCATCTACGTGGACCCGCGCGTCACGGTGCACGTGATGGACGGGCGCTCGTTCGTGCGCGGCTCGCACGACCATTTCGACGTCATCCAGGCCTCTCTCGTGGACACCTGGGCGTCCACCGCGGCGGGCGCGTTCGCGCTCTCCGAGAACAACCTCTACACACTCGAGGCGATCACCGAGTACATCGATCACCTGTCGGATGATGGCGTGCTGACGCTCATTCGCTGGCAGGGGGCCGAGGTCTACCGCCTGATCGGGATGGTGGACGCAGCCGCGCACGTGCTTGGCATCAAGGACATCGGCTCGCACCTGGCGATCCTCGAAGTGCCTTCGCTCCACGTGACGAACCTTCTCTTCAAGCGGTCACCGTGGGACACGGCGAGCGTCAAGAAGCTCGACGACAAGGCAGAGGCCACGGGCTTCACGTGGGCGCACCACCCGCAGCGCGACGTCGGCGGCCGCACCACCGAGATCGCGCGCGCCGCGAACCCGCTCCTGGAGGCGAACAGGACGGAGGACTACGAGCTCTCGCCCTCCACCGACGACTGGCCCTTCTTCTTCTACAGGCCCGAGCACCATTTTTTCGCGGGTGCGATCGCGCAGCCCACGCGCCTCTACAGCGACGGTCCGTATTTGCTGGCAGAGATCATGCTGCTCTCGGCGGTGCTTGCGTTCGGATGTCTGCTCTTGCCGCTATGGAAGCGCGGCCGATCCGCGCTCGCGACGGCACCCAGGGCGGCTATGGCGATGGGCTCGTACTTCGTCTGTATCGGGATTGGCTTCATGTTCCTCGAGGTGAGCATGATGCAGCGCTTCGTGCTTTTTTTGGGACATCCCACGTACGCCCTCACTGCCGTGATGGTGGCGCTCCTCCTCGGCGCAGGCGTTGGATCGCACCTCGCAGGTCGCTTCGTTGCGAGGCGTGACGCTCTTGCCGCCGGAGCGACCCAGGCGGGTGTGCCGCCCAGCTTCGTCGCCGGAATGCTCGCGGCCGGCGCGATCGCCGTGTCGGCAGTGGCGCACCCGGCCGTGTTTGCGGCGACGCAACACATGTCGTTCACCACGAAGATCCTGCTCACGCAGGTGCTGGTGCTCCCGCTGGGCGTGGTCCTCGGTGCGCTGATGCCGCTCGGCGTAGCGCGGCTCACCCGCCTGACACCAGCGCTCGTACCGTGGGCATGGGGAGTCAACGGCTTCGCATC
>JANXLV010000110.1 GCA_025355005.1 Myxococcales bacterium
CGCTGGCACGTCGAACGCCAACCAGTACGCGCTCTACTTGCGGCACTGACTCCTGTAGCCTCGCGCTCGTGGAAGAGCTGTCGGACATCCTCGCGAACGGCTTCGCTGAGTACCGCGAGCTGGTGAACCCGCTGGTCGCGAGCCGCGCGGCGCTGTCGCGCGAGCCCGTGGACTTTCATCACGTGAAGGACGGTCGTCTGGTCGGTGCGGACGGCGCGGTCTTCGAGGACTTCCACGGCGTGCAGGCGCTCGGGCACAGGCGCGCGGAGGTCTCGCGCGCGGTGAGCGAATTTCTGGCGTCCGACGCACCGAACTGGTTTCCGTCGCGCGTGAATCCGTTCACCGGGCGGCTCGCGCGTCGCCTGTCGGAGCGCACGGGCGGTGCATACAATCGCGTGTATCTTGCATGTACCGGCAGCGAGGCCGTGGAGGCCGCGATGAAGCTCGGGCGCGCTGCGACGGGGAGGCCGCGCATCATCGGGCTCCGCCACGCGTACCACGGCTGCGGAATGGGCAGCATGGCGCTCATGCACGACGGACCGTTCCACGATCCGTTCGGGCCGCACCTGCCTGGCGTCTTGCGCGTGTGCGTGGGTGACGTGGATGCGCTCGCGCGTGAGCTCGCGCAGGGTGACGTCGCCGCGCTCGTGCTCGAGCCGATCCAGGGCGAGGGCGGCGTGCGCGTGATTCCGGACGAGTTCATCGCGGCGGCGTGCGACCTCACGAAGAAGCACGGCGTGCTGCTCGTTGCCGACGAGGTGCAGAGCGGGCTCGGTCGCGCGGGCCGCTTCGTCACGAGCGAGACCTGGCCGCGCAGACCAGATGCGGTGGTCCTTGGCAAGCAGCTCGGCGGAGGGCTCATGCCCGTGAGCGCGATGCTCACGACGGACGCGCACTTCTCGTTGGCCTATGGCGAGGACTTCGAGGACGGCGAGTCCCACAACGTGACCATGGGCCAGAACGGTGTGTCCGCGGTCGCCGCGCTCGCGACGATCGCGATGCTGACCGAGCCGCTGCTTGCCGGAGTGCGCGCCGCAGGTGAGCGCCTGTCAGCGGGCCTCCGGGATGCGCTCGCTGGCAATCCGCTCTTCCGCGAGGTGAGGGGGCGCGGTCTGCTCGTCGGGCTCTCGCTCGCCCAGCCGGAGCATCCGTGGTTGTCCTTCGAGCACTGGGGCCTTCCGAAGCTGAAGGACCGCGCGACCATCGCTCCCGTGCTCGCATACCGGCTCTACAAGCACGGGTTCTTCACGTTCGCGTGTGGCCACGACTGGAGCGTGCTCCGCATCCAGCCGCGACTCGACGTGGACGCTGAAACCATCGACCGGTTCGTCCTGGCAGTGAAGACGGAGCTCGCCGAGATCGCGGAGTGGGCGTCCTGATGTTCCCGTACGAGACGACCAGCCTTTGCAACGAATGCCATGCGTCGGTGACAGCGCGCGTCGTTTCGGACGGCGGCGAGGTGTTCCTCGAAAAAGAGTGTAGTGTGCACGGACCTCAGCGCGCGCGCATCTCCACGGACGCGCGATGGTACGAGGAGACGCGCCAGGCGCCCCGCGACTACGTGAAGCCGGCGCGCTCGCCGCGCCTCGTGACGGAGGGATGCCCGTTCGACTGCGGCACCTGCACCGCGCATCAGGTGGCCACGCGCTTGCCGGTGCTCACGATCACCAGCGCGTGCAACCTGGATTGCCCCATCTGCTACGTGCACAACAAGAACGACGGCGCGTACCACATGTCGCTGCCGGACTACCGCAGCGCGCTCGCTGCGCTCCTCTCGGACCCGGGCGGCGCGGACATCGTGAACCTCACCGGCGGCGAGCCCATGCTGCACCCCGAGCTACTCGCCATGCTCGACATCGCGAAGGAGGCGGGCGTGCGTCGCGTCACGGTCTGCTCCAACGGCATCAAGCTGGTCCGCGATCGCGCGTTCGCGGAGGCCCTTGCCGCGCGTGGTGCACGCATTGCGCTCTCGTTCGACACCTTCGACGAGCGCGCAGACCTCGCGATGCAAGGCGCGCGCATGCTGCCCGTGAAGCTCGCCGCCGTGGACCTGTGCGACGAGCTCGGGCTGGACGTCACGCTCATCCCGGTGGTCACGAAGGGCTACAACGACCACGAGCTCGGCGCGCTCATCGACTACGCGCTCGCGCATCCGTCGATTCGTCATCTTGAGCTCCACACCATGACGTACACGGGGCAGAGCGGCGGCAGCTTCGATCGCTCGGGTCGCATCACCATGGTGGAGGTGCTGGACGCCATCACAACGCAGACGAACGGCTTGCTCACGCGCGCGGACTTCGTCAGCACGCCGTGCGCGCATGCGCTCTGCTACCAGGTCGCGTACTTGCTCCTGGACGACGAGGGCGGCGCGCCCATTCCGTACACGCGCTTCCTGTCGCGCGACACGCTGCGTGCGTGCCTGGGCGAGCGCCTGTATCTGGAGCCGTCCGCGCGCCTGGAGGAGGCGATGAAGGGCGCCATCATGGAGCTCTACGCGAAGGAAGACCTGGAGAGCGAGCGCGCGCTGCGTCTCCTGAAGAAGCAGCTCACCGCGCTGTTTCCGAAGGATCGCGAGGTGTCTGGAGAGGACGCTCTGCGCGCAGCGGAGAAGAGCACGCGGGCCATCTACGTGCACTCGCACATGGACGCTGAGAACTTCGACACCGAGCGGCTCGCCGCCTGCTGCGACGCGAACTGCTACGCCGACGGCACGCAGATCCCCGTGTGCGCATACAACGTGCTCTACCGCGACAAAGAAGAGCGCTTCATGACGGAGCCGCGCACCTGGGGCGATCGCGACCGCGGCCGCGTGTTCGAGCGCGAGCCCGTCGTGCCGGCTTCTGCCACGCGTGCGAGCGACGGTCGACTGCGGCTGCCGATCGCAGGTCAGTCGTGACGGCCCCGTCGCCGTCCCGAGCCGCGGCGCTTCTCGGCAAGCGTTGCCTCGTGACGGGAGCGTCGCGCGGGCTCGGGCGGGCGATCGCGGTGGCGTTCGCGAAGGAAGGCGCAGATGTCGCGTTCACGTACCGCGCGCGGAAGGATGCAGCGACGGAGACGGAGCGCCTGATCGCCGCGGAGGGAAGGCGCGTGCTCTCGTTCCAGGGCAACGTCTCGGACGGCGCGCACGCGAAGGCGGTGCTCGCGGAGATCGGAACCGCTTGGGGCGGCGTCGACGTGCTCGTCAACAATGCGGGCGTGACGGAGGTGTTGCCCATCGCGATGATCGACGAGGGCGAATGGGATCAGGTGATCGACTCCCACGTGAAGGGCAGCTACCTGTTCTCGCGCGCAGCGCTCAAATCGATGATCCGGCAGAAATCAGGCGTGATCCTCTCTATTGGCAACTTTGCCAGTGGGCGCGTGATCGAGTCGCCCGTGCACTACGCCACCGCGAAGGCGGCCCTGCGCGGCTTCACGGAGGCGCTCGCGAAGGAGGTGGGACGGCACGGCATCCGCGTGAACCTCGTTGCGCCGGGATTGCTGGATACGGGTCTCGGAAAGACGCTGCTGCCGCATCGCCTGGACGAGTACCGCGCGCAGGCAGCGCTGGGACGCACGGGAACCGTGGAGGAGCTCGCGCGCGCCTGCGTCTTCCTGGCGAGTGACGCAGCATCGTTCATGACGGGCGTGAAGCTCACGGTGGACGGCGGGCTCTGAGAAGGGTCGAGGTTGAGGTCGAGGTCGGGGTCGAGGTCGAGGTCGACGTCGAGGTCGACGTCGAGGTCGAAAGTATTTGCACTGTGTAGGCAAAATGGCAGTCTTCGCCCGTGAAGCTTCGCCTGGCCGCAACTTCTTTGTTTTCGGGTCTCGTGTTCGCGTGTGGCGCGACTGACGCGCCGACGCCGCCGAGCGGCGTGGATGCGACTTGCTCCGTGGCTTGTGATGCAGGCGGGACGAAGCCAACGCCGTCTGGTGGCGCTCTCGATGGAGGCGTGGTGGACGCTGGCGCTTCGTCGTCTGCGATCAACGTGGTGGAGACGAACGATTCGAAGGCTGACTGGTCTTGCTCTGACCGCGCGACGTGCACCGGCGACTACGAGGCGTTCATCCTGAAGGCTTTGCCCATGTACGGGCATCCGATCTCGCAGGCTGCGCTGGATGCGCAAATCAAGGCATTGGATGACGGCGCCGTGCCGCTCGAGACGAAGAAGCTGTCGCAGGCGGAGCTCGCGAGCCGCATCCTTGCTGGGGCCAACATCGAGTTCCTCGTGAACGGAATCGATGCTCGCAAGCTGGAGGTGAAGACCACCGCCACAACCGCCGCGAACGGAATGGTCGAGCGCGATCTGGTGTTCGTGGACCCGTGGGTCGGCACGTTCAAGGGTGTCTTGCTCGCGCCGACGGGGTCCGGTCCGTTCCCCACGGTGATCGCGATCCACGGTCACCCTGACGACGCGGAGATCTACCGCGACAGCTACCACGGCAAGGATTTTCCCGGTCGCGGCTACGCGATCCTCATGCTCACGATGCGCGCGATGGCCATCGACGCGGCGGAGCACCAGATCACGATCGACCTCCTCCGCGCCGGGTTTTCGCTCGTGGGCATGCGCGTGTACGAGACGCTGCTCGGCCTCAAGTACCTCCGCTTCCTCGCGGAGAAGGACAAGAGCATCGACGGCGCACGGCTAGGCCTGATCGGCCACTCTGGTGGATCGAGCGCGTCCGATCTGACCGTGCGCATCGAGCCACGCGTGAAGGCGTACGTCTCCGACAACTCGGTGGACTGGCATCGTTCCGACACCGCCTGGGACACCCTTGTCGGCAACATCGAGCCCTACCACTGCGAGACCCTGCCGGCGCTCTACCCGGTGAACGAACAGATTCGCGATTTTTCCACCGCGAGCTCGTCCATCGACAAGGTCGCGTACGCCACCGCCCAGAGCCAGTCCGGCAACGACGGACTCATCACGTTCTTCGACATGCACCTGATGAAGTAGAGCGACGCGCGCGCGCCTTGCCGACGCCCGTCGCTCGGCTAACGCAGCAGCGCGCCGATGATGGCGGCGTGCATCTCCTCGCTGTTCGTATGCCGCTTCTCTGCGCGATGCGCGAGCACGGTGGCAACGACCGCGTCCGCGAGCTTCGGCTCCGAGCGCAGGCCTGGCGCGCCTGCGAGCACGGTCGCGTTGCTGGAAGGCGCGTATTTCAAGCGCAATGCCTCTGCGTGCGTGCACGTGTCGAAGAACTGCGTCGCGCTGCGACGGCGCAGCGCAGTCTGTGCGGCGTCGGAGCAGTCGATCGCGATCAGATCCTTGCGGAGCACGTTGATGGCGTGCTCGTCGTCGGTGAGTAGCGCGCGGACGGAGCTCCCCAGGTCGCCCTCGTCGCCGGCCTTCATGCCGTAGAGGTCCGCGCCGTAGAGCGAGATCGCGCGGCCCACGGCCACGTCCGTGTCATGCTCCGCGCCGCTTCTTCCCAGCGTCGCCAGCAGGTCCTTTCGTTCTCGCGCCGCACCCACGCGGCTCACCACGGCCGAGACCGCGCCGAAGAGCAGCATCACGCCCCTCCACGTAGGCCTGCTCACCGTCGGGGGTGCCGCCGACCTCTCGCCGAAGTCGAAGAGATCGCCCTCGCCGCCGGCCTCACGCAAGG
>JANXLV010000134.1 GCA_025355005.1 Myxococcales bacterium
GGCGCACTTCGATGCGGCGTTCCTGCGCGCGCAGTATCCGAAGCTCGCCGACGCGCGCGCATTGATGCGTGCGCATGATCCCGAAGGCAAGCTCACGAACCCCTGGATTTCAAGCCTGTTCGGTGAGTCGTGAGGCCTTTCGGCGCCCACGTCGAGGCTCACGGAGCACACGCGCCCATGCTGACTCCTGCGTCGTCCGTCGTGCCCGGCGCTGCCTCTACGCCCGCGTCGCCGTCACAGAGCAATGCGTCGAAATCGCCCGTCACGTCTCCGTCCGCGAAGACGAGAGTGAAGGTGCCGCGCACGTGGGAGGCGCCCGCCGCGCCGAGCTCCGTGAGGACCTGCTTGATGGTGACGCTGCCGCTCGTGGCGGTCTCCGCGACGACGACCTTGCAGCTCTGATCCGCGGCGCGGAACGTGGCCGACGCGCCGTTGCTGCCCGCGTCGCTGCGGGTGACATCGGTGACGTTGAAGGTTCCAGGCGCCACCGGCGCACCTGGGACGGCTAGCGCAATGGTCGTAGCGCCCTGCGCGTGGGTCACGCCGCAGGTGTCGCTCTTGTCGGAGATCACGAGCGAGAGCCCGCTCGCCGACGACGTGGCGACCGCGCTCTTCGGCGTGAGGACCTTGCTCTTCACCGTGCCCGTGAGATGCGCTGTGTCGGAAGCGGACGTTGGCTCGGCGGAGCACGCCGCCATCAAGATCAGCGCGAGCGCTGCGCCCGAGCCGTGCGCGGTGCTCATGCCGGTTTTCTCGGCGCGAGAACGACCAGCGCCACAGTGCCGAGGAGCGCGCACCCGCCTCCCGCGACGAACGCCATCCATGGGGCCACGTTGTAGAGCATGCCGAAGAGCAGATTCGCGGGCAACACCATCACGCCGGTGACCGCGTGCATGACGCCGAACGCGCGACCACGTGACTCCGCGGGAACGAGGTCCGCGAGGATGGCCTTCTCGCCGCCCTCCGATAGGCCGTAGTACGCCGCGTACGCGACGAAGATGAGCCACGCCGACCACCATGACGTGAAGTACGGGAAGGAGAGGTACACGGCTGCGTAGACGAGCCACGCGGCAGTGACCGTCTTGCGATGCCCGATGCGATCGGAGAGGCGCCCACCCGGCACGTTGGTGAGCGCCTTCGCCGCGTTTAGCGTGAGCCACGCGATGGGCAAGAGCGCAGCGCTCATGCCGAGCTCGCGCAGGCGGAGCAGCAGGAACGAATCGGCCGACGCACCCAGCGAGAACACCGCGAGCGCGAACAGGTAGCCGCGCGCGGCCCGGGGGAGCGGCGCTGCGCGGGCCTTGCTTGCGTCGGGCTCTGCCGACACCGGCCGTTGCGGCTCCTTCATGCGCGCGAGGAACACGATCGCGAGGACCCCCGGCACCGCCGCCATCGCGAAGACGCGGCGCTCCGTCCATCCGAGGCCCGACATCATCACGAACGCGAGCAGCGGCCCGAGGGCTGCGCCCGCGTTGTCCATCGCCCGGTGGAAGCCAAACGCCGCAGCGCGTCCCTCCGTGCCCACGGCCTCCGCGAGCAGCGCGTCGCGCGGGGCCGAGCGTACGCCCTTGCCGAACCTGTCCGTCGCACGGATGGCCACCACGTGCCACGGCGCGCCGGCGATGGCGAGCAGCGGACGCATCACGGTCGCGACGGCATACCCGAAGAGCACCATTGGCTTGCGCGCATGGCGATCGGCGAAGCGTCCGCTGACCCATTTCACGACGGCACTAACGAGCTCGCTCACGCCCTCCACGAGGCCGAGCGACATCGCGCCGCCGCCGAGCGAGAGCAAGAACGCGGGCAGAAGCGGGTAGACCATGTCACCCGCAGCGTCGGTGAAGAGCGATACCCACCCGAGCTCGACCACGACACGCGGGAAGCGGCGTACGGCTGGGGTCTTCTCCTTCGTTGCCAAGAGACGTCCTAGCCTAGCATTGCTATGATTGAGGAGCGGCATCCGGAGCGCCCGCGAACATGCAGAGCCATCGAAGCGCCACCATGACCCATGCGGCAACGCTCCTTGCGTCGCTCGCGGGCGGGTTTGCGCTCGCGTTCGTTGCCTGCGGAGGCAGCTCGCACAACGTGGCAACACCGGATGCGGACGCCGGTGGCGACGCGGCAGCGGACGCCGGCCAGTGTCTGCCGTGCGTCACGGACAAGGACTGCAGCGGCGGGCTGTGTGCGCAGATCGGCGGCGACGCATTCTGCGTGAGCGCTTGCCCCAGCGGCAACGAGTGCGGCGCGGGCGCGTCGTGCAACCAGGTCGTCACCGTCTTCGGCGCGCAGGTGAGCGCGTGCATCCCCGCGAGCAACTGCGGACCGGAGGAGCCCGCGCCGGATGCGGGGCTGCCGCCGAGCGACATCTGCGGCTCGCTCTACGGACCCAAGGAGCCTGCGAAGTGCAACTCCTGCGGCGGCATGACGTGTCAGCCGAACGGTTGCTACGGCGGATGGTGGTGCAACACCGCCACCAATAAATGCCAGTCACCGCCCACACCGCCGTCCTGTCCGGGGCTGGATGGTGGGAGCGGCGGCGGCGTGGCGACGATCGACGGCGGACCCGTGACCGGCACCGTGACCACGGCGGGCGGAACCGTGAACAGGCTATTTTTCTCGGTCGTTGGTGATACGCGCCCCGCCGTGGTGGACGACACGGCTGGCTACCCGACGGCCGTGATCAAGGGAATCTACACGGATATAGAGTCGCTTGTGCCGTCGCCTTCGTTCGTGGTCTCCACGGGTGACTACCAGTTCTCCACGTCGTACAGGACGCAGGCCGCAGCGCAGCTCGACCTCTATGTGGGCGCGCGCGCCATGTACAGCGGTCCACTCTTTCCGACGATGGGCAACCACGAGTGCACCGGCGCGACGATCAGCAACTGCGGACCCGGCAACACGGATGGCGTGACGAACAACTACACCTCGTATGTCACCAGGCTGCTGACACCGATCTCGCAGACGAAGCCGTACTACGAGATCGACGTGGGGTCGGACGACTCGACGTGGAGCGCCAAGTTCCTCTTCGTCGCTGCGAACGCGTGGGACGCGGACCAGGCGACGTGGCTGGAGTCGGCCATGGCAAAGACGACCACCTACACGTTCCTGATCCGTCACGAGTCGGCGCACACGAACCCCGGCCCGCCCGGCGTCGCCGCCTCCGAGGCGATCATGGCGAACCACCCCTACACGCTGTCGATCGTCGGACATACGCACTCGTACAGCCACTACGCAGGCTCGCGGGAGATCATCATCGGCAACGGCGGTGCCCCTATCACCAGCAGCAAGAACTACGGTTTTGGGCTCCTCCAGCAGCGAACGGGCGACGGTGCTATCGTCGTCGACATGCTCGATGCGCAGACGAAGCTCGCCGACCCGACCTTCCACTTCGCCGTGAACGCAGACGGGACGGCCGCCACTCCGTGACACTCATCGACACCCTCCTCGCGGGGGGCAAGGGGAGTCACGATCAGAGCTACGCGGCGGCGCTGGAGCAAGCCGTCGCGTCGTGCCTCCACGCGGCTGGCGTGTGGACATCGCCGCGCCGCTCGGACGGCGTGCCCTGGTACCGCGCGGTGGAGCGCACGGATGCGCGCGTGCGTGTGTGCGGTCGCCTCTTCACCATCGGTCAGGTGGAGTACATGTTCTGGCTGGACGTCGAGCGCTCACCCGACAACGAGAAGGACGGGCGGGTCACGCTCTGGTTCGATGCCGACGTGAGCGCCCTCTCGCCGCGCGCTGGACGTTCGATCCTGGAGCTGCTCCGGGACCCTGCCGACATCGCGTGGAAGGTGAACGTGCCGGGGTGGATCCTTCCTGCGTCACCCGCTCGGTGACGTTGCGATAGGTGTCTGGCCGTTGCACGCTATGAACATGCAGACGCTCGTCTCCGCCCTCGCCGACACGATGTCCCTCTCGAGCCTCCTCGAGGAGCTCCGCGCGCGCGCGCACGTGTTTGCGATCCGGGACCACTGGAAGCAAGGCGAGTTCCACCACGACACCGTGATCCGCCTCGGCGACGGTCCGGAGGAGCGCATATTGATCGTGGCCACGAACTGCAACGGCGGCGTGAAGGAGGTGCTCGCGTTCGGCGAGATGCCGGAGCGATACGCTCTCTGGCGCTGGCGCTGCCCGCACATCGACGATTTCTCCGGCGAGCTCCCGCCGGTCCTGGCGCGCGCGGTCACGTCGCACTGGTTCGATCCGTGCGCGCTTCTCACCGAGGACGCGCGCAGTGAGCTCCGCCCCGAGCACCGCGTCCGGCAAAAGGGCGGAGGGTGGGAGCCCGCACGCTGATAGTCTGGGCGCCGAGGTCCCTCTGCGCCGATGCTTCCTTCGACCGAGTCGCTCCGATGTTTCGTCGCCGCAGCCAAGCTCCTGAATTTCAGGGCTGCGGCGCGCTCCGTGGCGCTCACGCCCGCGGCGTTCGGGCAACGCATCAAGCTGCTCGAACAGGAGGTGGGCGTCTCGCTGTTCCTGCGCACGACGCGCTCCGTCCACCTGACGGAGGCGGGGCTCGCGATGCTACCGAACGCCGAGAACGCGCTGCTCTTCGCCGCGCAGTGCGCGCGCGTAGGCGGTGCACGCGGGCCTCGCGCAGCGATGGACATCGTGCTGGGCACGCGCCACGAGCTCGGCATGTCCTGGGTGATGCCGCAGGTGAACGAGCTGTCGCGCGCACACAACGTCCAGCTGCAGCTCTACTTCGGCAGCGGCTCCGACCTCGTCCTCCGCGTGCGCACGATGGACATCGACTGCGCCGTGACCTCCACGCGCTTCACGGATCCGAAGCTCGACGCGCTCAAGCTACATCGCGAGGACTACGTCTTCGTCGGCGCCGCCGACCTCTTGGCAGAGCAGCCGCTCTCCCGACCGGAGCAGGCGGAGGGCCACACCCTGATCGACACCGACGCGAGCTTGCCGCTGTTCCACTACTTTCGCGACGCGCCTGCCGCGCGTGACGTGTTGCTGCGCTTCGGAAAGATCGCGCGCTTCGGCACCATCGACGCCATCAAGCACCGCGTGGCTGCCGGCGCGGGGGTGGCGGTGCTGCCTGCCTACTTCTGTCAGAAGGAGCTCGCTCGCGGCTCCTTCAAGCGGCTGTTTCCGAAGATCACCCCCGAGCACGACTGGTTCCGGCTGGTCTTTCGCGCCGACGACGCGCGCCGCACCGTCTACGAGGCGGTCGCGACATCCATGCTCGAGCACCCTCTGCGGTGATTGTGTTGTGGAAACATACAATGTTGATTGCACAATACGAATTGTGCGAACGATGGAACACGCTAGATCCCGGGACCAACAGCTTCCTCGGGAGAATCAACGCACATGACACCGCACACCCAGGCCGTTCACCTTGCCGCTCTTCGCGCCGCCGCGCGGCTCGCGCTCTCTGCTGCCGTTCCCGCGTTCGTGTTCGCATGCGGCGGCGCAGAGGCAACGGAGCCGACCGGCACCACCGGCACCACGGCGACCGACACGACCGGGCAGGGAAGCGCGGACACCTCCGAGGGCGACCTCAAGTCCAGCCTGCCGAAGGGCGTGAAGAGCTACTGCGTGGCGCACCACCCCTACGAGACCTCGGAGTCGTGCTGCAAGGCCGAGGTGGCGAGCGCGCATTTCCCTTCCGACCCGAAGTGGACCCAGAACCCGGACATGCGCGTGGACGCGGTGACCCGCGGCTGCTGCGTGGTGCTCGCGAACGCGTCGCTCAAGGCGCAGACCGTGTGGGCCGAGCGCGGCGAGTGTTGCCCGGCCATCGGCTGGAACGGCGCGCCGTCTTGCACGCCATGGGGCCCGCCGGTCCCGCCGAAGATGCCCGCTGCGCTGCTCGCGGTCGCGTGAGGAGAAGCCCATGAACATGCAAGCCATCGACCTTCGCGAGCCCGCCCGCCGCGCCCGCCCCGTCCTGCCGGTGATGCCGGAGCTCACGCAGTCCGCCCTCGCCACATGGCGTGGTCGCATGATCAACGAGCACACCAGCGCCACGGTCTTCGAGGGGCTCGCGCGACAGCTACAGGCCGCAGGCCTCGAGCCCGAGCTCGTCGCCGAATGCGCGGCCTTCGCGGACGAAGAGCGAAGGCACGGCGTCCTCTGCGGCGCAGTCGTGGAGGCCCTGGGCGGGGAGGCGCGCTTCGAGCGACCCGACACCGACGAGTTCCCCGAGCACGAGGACGTGCCGCGCGCGGAGGCTGCGCTTCGAAACATCGTGAGCATCTCCTGCATGAGCGAGACTGTCGCCGTGTCGCTCATCGGCGCCGAGCGCATGGAAATGGGTCCGGGCGCACTTCACGATCTCCTCACGAGCATCTATGCGGACGAGGTCGGCCACGCGCGCTTCGGATGGCGTCTCGCGGGGCGCCTCGCAAAGCAGCTCTCCGCGGCTGGCCGCGTGCGCATGCAGGCATACCTCTCCGTTGCGTTCGCTCACCTGGAGACGCACGAGCTCGCGCACTTGAACCCGAACGCGACGCCTCCCGCACGCGGCGCCGATCTCGGCCTCTGCAATGGCCAGGACGCCCGCTCTCTGTTCTACGACACCGTGACGCAGGTCATCATCCCGGGTCTCGAGGCGCTCGGCTTCGAGGCGCAAAACGCCTGGGATCTGCGCAACGGAACACCCCGCACCATGGACTGGGCCTGACAAGAATGCCGGGACGGCACGAGGCGTTTGTTCTAGTGGAATGAACATGCCTCGCACCGTCTCCGTGTCTCGCACGCTCCTCGTCGCGCTTCCGTTCTTGCTTCTCGGCTGTCCGAAGGATGCTCCGCCTGCGGCGGTCGATGCTGGCGCTTCTGTCGCCATCGCGACGGATTCCGGCTCGCCCACCAGCGATGCGGGTAGCAAGGTCGGTGCGGCGGACGGTGGCAAGGGCTACACGCGCGCGGACCGCGCCGCGTTCCTGAAGCCGCTCGATGCTGGCCGCAAGAAGTCGCGCGCGAAGGACTACGTCGGTGCGCTGGCGGAGCTCGATCGCGCGCTCGCGGTGGCCCCGAACGATCCGCGCGTGCTCGCAGAGGTGGGCTGGGCGGCGCTGAACGCGAACGATCTGCCGCGCGCCGAGAATGCGAACCGCCGCGCGCTCGCGCTCACCAAGGAG
This sequence comes from Myxococcales bacterium, assembly GCA_025355005.1. Taxonomy (GTDB): domain Bacteria; phylum Myxococcota_A; class Polyangia; order Polyangiales; family Polyangiaceae; genus JANXLV01. Next base: position 7,098 of record JANXLV010000134.1, read on the forward strand.
CCTGTGGCACGTGCGCAGATCCTCTACAACATGGGGCGGGTCGCGGAGGCGAAGAAGGACACGGACGCCGCGCGCAGTGCCTACGCAGAGTCGCTCTCGCTTCGCGACAACGCGGAGGTGAAGAAGCGCCTCGCGGCCGTGGGGGGACCTCCGGCAAGCAGCCTTCCATGTGCGGCCGGCGCGCCATCGGCGGAGGAGCTCTGCACGTGCCTCCTCAAGTCGGGCGCCGTGTTCATGCCGGAGGGCGAACGCCCGGTCTGCGCGGTGGACCCTGTGTCGCTCACGCTCGGGACCCCGCGCGTCGCGGTCGTACGGCAGGGCGCGGAGACCACGGGTGAGCGCATCTACCTGCTCGTCGCCCGCGATGGCGCCGCGCTGCGGCCCGTCGCCGACCTCGGTCACGACTACGAGCCGGGCGCGTTCGGCGTCCACAACGAGGCCGTGGTGAAGGGCGGCGGACTCAGGATCATCGGCCCGCGCACCGTCGTCGTCATCAAGAGCGAGCTCTCCAACAACGACACGAACATGGCCGGGCTCGAGCTCTGTACGGACCACGAAGAGCTAGAGACCGTCTGCACCGCGACGAGCGACAAGACCCCGGTGCGCTGCGTGACGGTGCCAGTCTCGATCTCGGCCGGATGCGGCCCCGGCGTCGATGTCGACGAAGCGGACCTCGATCCGGAGACCAAGGAGGCGCTCGCCACCATGAAGACGAGCTGGCACAAGTCCGAGGTGAAGCTCGGTTGGTCCGTGACCGAAGACGGGAGGCTACTCGTCCAGAAGACCTCCGGCGACGCGACCCTTCTACCCACCGGTCTCATCGGCCCGCACCCGTTATTCTGAATTCAGGCCGCCATCGCCGCAGCTCACGCGCTCCACGACTGCGAGGACGAGGCAACGCGTGAGGTGCTCACGCGGCTTCGCGACGACGAGACCGCACACGCCGCGCTCGCGTGGCGCTTCGTGAGCTGGGCGGTTTCGTCAGGCGGCTCTCGCGTGCGCGCAGCGGTCGCGTTCGCATTCGACGAGGCGCTTGCATGCCCCATCGAAGAGCCCATGCTGATGACGACGGATGCAGTGGCGTGGCGACGTGCGGGGCGCCTCGACGCAGCAACGCTCGCGAACCTCGCCCGCGCCGTCCGCGAGGACGTGGTGCGCCCCTGCGCCGCGGAGCTCGTCTGAATCCCGTTTGCCCGCCGCTTACCAGACGCTCACACCTCGGGGCCGGCGGTTTCTCCGGTAAAACCCTGTCAAAAGGGCGCTGGCAGCTCGGCTTGCCAGCGTCCACCCGGGCCCTCTTGCCACAAAAAAACGTCATCCGTTCGTGCGGCAGACCAAAAACCGTTTAGCCTTATCATCATGGGCATGGTGGGGCCGCAATTCGAGGAGCTCGCACACGACCTGGAGTCGGGTGCGCCCGGAGCCCGAGAGCGTATCGAGGTACTGGTACAAGCCAGGAACGCATTCAGCGCGGCTGGCGCGTCGCGTGTGCTTGCGGACTACAAGAGCCGACGCGGTCTGTTTCAGGAGGCGCTGCGCGCGGCGAACTCAGGCCTCACGCGCCTCGCAACGGCGCGTGCGAAGGGCAGGGACGCGGAGGAGCTGCGTGCAGGGCTGACGGTCGAGCGCGGCCTCGCGTTCGCAGGGCTCGGTCAAGTGGATGAGGCGCTGGCTGTGCACGACGACCTCGGCAAGAACTATCCGACCTACGTCGGGCTCCCGATCGGCAGGTTTCGCATCTGCTTCCTCGCCGCGACGCGCGTGGGTGAGTTCCCGGACGCGCTCCAGATCTTCCAGATGCGCGCGGAGAGCCTCGAGCTGGACGCTCGCGAGTTGCTCATGGGCGAGGTGCTCCAGGCGGTCGAAGGCGACGGCGACGAGCAAGATCGCGCAGGGCTGGCGGAGAAGCTGCGTAACCAACCCATGTTCTCGCTGTGGCTGCGTGTTGCCGCGCCGGGGCTCGAAGGCGAGCTCACGCCCATCATCGTGCCGAGCCTCAGCGGTGCGGTGCCGAAGATCGGCCTTGCCGATCTGGATCCGGATTCGCTGTTGCCGAAGTTCGCATCACGCCGCGAGTGAGTGGGTCAGGGCAGATTGAGCTGCCATGAAACCCCGAAGCGGTCGCTCAGCCATCCAAACTTGCGGCTGAAGCCGTAGTCGCCCAGGGGCATGAGCGCGGTTCCACCTTCCATGAGCTTCTCGTACACGAGGGTGAGCTCGTCGTCGCTCTCGCAGTCCACGAAGAACGAGATCGCCGGTGTGAACGTGAACCGGTGCTTCACGGGCGAGTCCAGCGCCACGAGCCGATGCCCGGCAAGCGTGAGCTCCGCCGCCTTCACGGTGCCAGGGCTGCCCGGGTCGCCCTCCGCCCACCGCGTGAGCGAATGGAGCACGGCGCCGCGAAAGAGCGAGACGTAGAGCCGAACGGCCTCCTCGGCTGCACCATCGAACATGAGGAAGGTCTTGACCGACTTGGGCATCGCGTCCTCCATTTTCCATACCACGTCCCGGTCGCTTGTCTCCGCACCGCGACATGCACGCTCCAGGGTGGTTCAAACGCGAACCATGCCTGCGGGCGCGTGGACGCAATGCCGCGGGCGCCGCGAGGTCACAGATCCACTACAAAACAAGCAGGTTCATGCGCAGGGCTCGTCCCCATCTGCGAACTGCGGTCGTGGCACCGCGCGTGCTGATGGTTTGCCCATGCGCCGCTCCGCCGTCTCGCTCGCGATCGTTTTGTCGGGATCACTGTCGGCCGTGGCGCTCGGCGGTTGCGCGAGCGCAGCGGGGGACGAGGACGTGTCCTCCGAGGTGGCGAGCGATCTGTCGGCGAACGACAAGACGGCCTACGAGTTCTTCGTCGCCAAGGGCCTGAAGCCGATCCAGGCGGCCGCCATCGTCGGAAACCTGATGCAGGAGTCCAGCGTGCTCCCCACCTCGGTGCAGCAAGGTGGGCCCGGCCGCGGCATCGCGCAGTGGTCCATCGGCGCCCGCTGGGACCGCACGTCGCAGGACAACGTGAAGTGGTACGCCGGCACGAAGGGAGAGTCGGCAACGTCGCTCAACCTGCAGCTCGAGTTCATCTGGTACGAGCTCCAGAGCTTCCCCGTCTACGGTCTCTCGCGACTTCGCGCTGCCGGCACCCTCTCCCAGGCGACCGTCGCATTCCAGGATGACTTCGAGGTCTGCGGCGCATGCAACCAGTCCGCGCGCATCCACGACGCGCAGCAGGTGCTGACCGCCTACGGAACGGGAAGCGGCGGTGGTGGTAGCACGGGCGGCGGCACCGGCGGCAGTGGTGGAACGGGCGGCGGCTGCTTCTCCTCCACGCTCGGCAAGGAGATGCCCTCGAACGCATGCGTGCAGAGCACCTCCGACAAGGCCTGGTACCAGTGCAGCAACGGAGCGTGGGTCGATCGCTGGAACGATCCCACGCCCTGCGTCGCCGTCTACCCCCTCTGAACTATCAGTGCGTGTCCGCGAACTCGCAGCCGCGGTTCGTCTCGCGAAGCGCGCGGTCCGTCGCCTCGATGGCGGCAGCGCGCCAGCCACCCTTGTCGTGCTCTGCCTTGCCGAGCGATGTGCGGGCCTGCACGAGATGCTCCTTCGCCGCCGCCATGTTCGGCTGATCCTTGCACGGCCCGCCGGCGTCCGCCGTGGCGAGGCCGCCGTGGACATTGAAGCCGATGACGGAGACGAGCGCGCCGATGGAGCAGAGTGCGATGGGCTTCCAGTAGTTCATGTCGGTTCCTTCTTGGTTGGGTTCACGGCCTGATGCATGCAGAATACAACTTACTGTTTCGCACCATCGTAGGCACCAGGGTAAGACGACCTGCCGTCGAGCAGATTCAAATTTACTCCGTGTTAATTCAACTGCTTACCTGGACGTCCGGACGTCCACCCGCACGTCGGGATGTCCAGCCCTCGTGCCGCCGGGGGTGCTACTGCTCTTGCGGGAAGCAAAGGAATGGCGCCGACTTTCGAGCTCTTCTTGTGTGGCGTGTTCGGGCTCGTCGCGGGCTCGCTCTCCGGCTTCCTCGGGATCGGCGGTGGCGCGCTGCTTGCTCCGCTCCTCGTGTTCACGCTCGGGATCGAGCAGCATCGCGCCCAGGGCATCTCGCTCGCGGCGCTGCTGCCACCAGTCGGTCTGCCGGCGGTGCTGGCATACAAGAAGAGCGGCGTGCGCATCCTCGTGCCGCTCGTCGTCGCGCTCGCATGCAGCTTCGCGGTTGGCGGCTTCGCTGGCGCGTGGCTCGCGCACCGCATTCCGTCGCGTGAGCTCCGGTGGTCTTTCGCAGCATTTCTCCTGCTCGCGGCCATCAACGCGGCGTTCTCGCGCGCGCCGGACGTCGATCGGCCGGACGCGGGGGGACCTCGGAACGTCAGCCGCATCCACGCGCCATCCCCGTGGCTCGGGCTGCCGATTGGCCTCGTGGCAGGCGTGATGTCCGGCATGCTCGGCATCGGCGGTGGGCTCGTGGCCATGCCGCTGCTTCGGAAGGCCGCGCGCCTCACGCGGCTCGAGGCGACCGCGACGACGCTCGCGATGATGCTTCCGCCCATCGGTCTGCCTGCGGTCCTCGTGTACGCGAAGGAGCAGGGCGGGCTGCCGTGGCGGCTGCTTCTTGCGGTGGTGCTCGGGTTCGCTGTGGGCGGTGGGTTCGGCGCGCGCCTGTCGGGTCGGATGAACGAGCGCCTCGCGACGTACGTCTATGCGGTCGTCATCGCGCTCATGGCGATCCTGCTGGTAGTGCGCGAGTGAGCTTCTTCTCGGCGATGGTATTCGGAAGATTTCCAAACGGGGACTCGGAACATTTCCCAATCCCGCGTAATGGAGGAGCGGGAACCAGGTCTTTCATGGGTGGAATGCGGCTTGCTGTTCGCTCTCGGATGAGACGTCCCGCGTGGATCATCGCGTTCATGCTGAGCGCGATCGGCGTGGTGAGCGTGGCCGCATACTGGGACGAGGAGCGCGAGAGCAAGGCAGCGCTCGACGACTTCGCGCAGGCGCAGTTCATGCTGGCGACGAGCCTCTCGGAGATGACCTCGTCACTCGACGCGGCTGCGCGGCAGCGGCTCGCGCGCGTGGAGGACCCCGGCAACGTCCTGGTCCTCGTGTCCGCCGGTCGCGGACTCGAGCGTCCGAGCGGCGAGGCGGTGAGCTCCGCGCCCATCGAGCGTGCCGTTGCTGCGCACGAGCCATTCGCGCGGCTGTCACGCCCTGAGGCTGCGGCCCTCGGGTTGCCCGCGCGTACGGCGCTCGCAGGCATCGCGCGTAGGTCGGCGGGTGACGCGCGCGGCTTCGACCTCGTGATCGTAGCCACTGCGCTCCGCGAGCGCGATCGCGAGATCCGCGCGTCCACGCGCCTCGTGCTCGCCCTGCTCTCGTCCACGGTGCTCGTTCTGGCGTTCGGCACGCTGGCGCTCTGGAGGCAGCGTGCAGAGCTGCGGCTCGCGCGTGATCTGGCGGTGGCGGATGCGCTGCGTGTCTCCGATGAACGTCTGATGCGCGCCGATCGCCTCGCCACGCTCGGTGCGCTGGCCACCGGCATCGCTCACGAGGTCAGCACGCCGCTCGGTGTCATCGTCGGCCGCGCGGAGCAGCTGTCGCGCAAGGTCCAGGGTGACGAGCGCTCGGAGCGGGCGGCCACCGTGATCGCAGAGCAGGCGGATCGCATCGGCAAGATCGTTCGCGGCTTCCTTGGTCTCGTGCGCGGTGAGGGCGGTCTTCGCGAGCGCGTGCTCTCCGCGGACATCGTGCGGGACGCGCAGGAGCTGTGCGCGCATCGCTTCGAGCATGCAGGTGTCACACTGCAGCTGGACGTTTCAGGAGATGCGCTGCCGGTGTTCTGTGAGCCAAAGCTGTTCACGCAGGTGCTCGTGAACCTTCTCCTGAACGCGTGCGATGCGTGCGACGCACGTGGCTCCGTCACTCTCGGCGTGTCCTCACGGGACGGGCGCGTGAGCTTCACGGTCACCGACGATGGACATGGCATCACTGCGGAGGACTCTGCGCGCGCCATGGAGCCGTTCTTCACCACGAAGGCGCCAGGGAAAGGCACGGGGCTGGGGCTGGCCATTGCGTCGGAGATCGTCTCCCATCACAACGGAACGCTGAAGCTGTCGCCACGTACGGACGGCGTACGCGGCACGGTCGCGCGGGTCGAGATCGCGGAAGCAGGGAAGGAGAGCGATGACGAAGGTTGAGAAGAAGGGCCGCGTGCTCATCGTCGACGACGACCAGGCGCTCGTGGAGACGCTCTCCGAGGGCCTCATCGATCTCGAGTTCGACGTGACGGGTGTGAGCTCCAGCAAGCGCGCGTTGGCGCTGCTCGATGACGATTACGACGTCGTCGTGACGGACCTTCGCATGCCGCAGCTGGACGGTATCGGCATCCTCGCGGCCTCCAGGCGCGCAGCTCCGGAGCGACCGGTGATCGTGATGACTGCGTACAGCGCAGTGGACTCCGCCGTTGCTTCCATGAAGCAGGGCGCCCACCACTACATCACGAAGCCGTTTCGAGTCGACGAGCTCGCGCTGTTCCTCGCCCGCGCGATCGAAGAGTACCGTCTGCGGCGCGAGGCACGCGCGCTACGCCGTGCAGTGCGCGATTCGTCCGCCCTCGCCAACGTCATCGGCGATGCGCCGGCGATGCGCGACCTGCGCGACCTCGTGCGACGCCTGGCCGACGCGGACGCGACTGTGCTGATCACGGGCGAGACCGGCACCGGCAAGGGCCTCGTCGCGCGAGCGCTCCACGCCGAGGGCAGCCGCGCCAGAGCGCCGTTCGTGACCGTGAACTGCGCCGCGCTGCCCGAGAACCTGCTCGAGAGCGAGCTGTTTGGTCACACGAAGGGCGCGTTCACGGGCGCCGCGCACGACCGTCGCGGGCTGCTCGCCGAGGCCGAGGGCGGCACTGTGTTCCTGGATGAAATCGGCGAGCTCGCGCCAGCTCTGCAGGCAAAGCTCCTGGACGTGCTCGAGCGCCGCGTGGTGCGTTCGCTCGGCTCGGACACGGAGCGTGCGATCGACGTGCGCGTGGTGACGGCGACGCACCGTGATCTTGCAGCGCGCGTGAAGGCCGGCACGTTCCGCGGCGACCTGCTCTTCAGGCTCGACGTCGTGCGACTCGAGATCCCGGCGCTGCGCCACCGAACGACCGATCTCCCGCAGCTCGCAGAACACTTTCTGGCGCGCGCGAAGGCGAAGCATGCGCGGTCGCCCGTTGCGACCTTTGCCCCCGACGCGATGGAGGCCATGGCGCGCTACGCGTGGCCCGGCAACGTGCGCGAGCTGGAGCACGTGATCGAGCGCGCCGTGCTGCTCAACACGTCTTCGCAGATCACCGCTTCCGATCTACCGCGCACGCTGACAGGCGAGCTGCAGGCCCCGTACGTGTTCTCCGGTGACGTGCTGCCGCTGGAGGCGATGCAGCAGAGGTACGCCGCGTGGGCGCTCGAGCAGCTCGGCGGCCGACGCATGGCAACGGCAGAGGCGCTGGACATCGATCCGAAGACCCTGGCCAGGCTCCTTTCCACGCCCCAGAAGCCCGAGAAGCCCGAGTGACAGCAAGCCCGGAATTACTTGCAGTATGCAGGCGGATTCGGCGCCATCAGCATGTAGAACGGATGCGTGCCGCTGACGGGGCCCAGCATCTTGTCCACGTTGCCCTTGATCGTGTTCACGTAGCCGTACGCACCTGCGTTGGACGTCTTCAGCGCCAGCAGCTGGGCGTCGTTCGCGACCTGGACGCCCTTGCCGCCCTCGTCTCCGAGCAGGTGTGACATGAGGCCGGTGATGATGTCGGCGCCCGTGCCGCCGCCCGCGCAGTACTCGTTCGTGTACGTGACCTTGCTCGCGCGTCCGTTGCCGGTCGCGTTCTCGTAGTAGTACCAGGCGCCCATTCCGACGTTGCAGGCGACGTTCGTCATGACGGACATGTTCGCCGTGGGCCCGGTCACCGCCCAGTAGACCTGGTCGTTCGAGGCGGCTGCGAGCACCGAGGCAGGCAGCGGGCAGCCGATGCAGGCGAGGCGGTTCACGGCGCCGAGCGTGGCCATCTCGTGGACGGTGGAGCTGAAGCGAATCTGCAGGAGGCCGACCGTTGGATCATTCGCGGTCATGCCGGAGACCTGGCGGGTGGCGTATGAGTCCTTCACCGCGACGTTCTGCATGTACCCGGACTCCGTGCCGATGGACGCCGCGAGCTGCGCCCAGCAGTAGTTCGGCTTCCAGCCAGCGGTCGCCGTCGGGGTGCCGAACATCTCGCAGCTCCTCAAGATGGCGTCGACCACAGAAGCGCGCAGAGCGCCCGCGGGCGGCCCGTTGGAGAGCTTGCCGATGTAGCCGTCAACGGTGGCAGCCGCTGCAGGATCCGCCGCGGACCCGCCACACGTGAGGACGCCGCCATCGGGGAGCACAACCACGCCGCCGCCGTCGGGATTGAACGGCGAGCCACCGTCAGGGTTGCCGCCACCGCCGCCCTCACCACCCCCACCGCCGCCCCCTTCCGTGGTGGAGGGTCCGCCGTCGTCACCGTTGTCGGTGGCGTGTGCGCTGTCATCACCGCCGCAACCGTTCGCGAGGCCCATGACGCCGACCCCAAGCGTCACGACGAGAAGCGGTGCTGCGAGCGATCTCATGCCCCCCCATTCGAGCACAACTCGCCCGAGGTGCCAGGCGTTTTACAGCGACTGCTCGTCACCCGTTTCGGGGACACGCTCTTCGGCGGGGGCGGGCATGTCGTCGGCACTGGGCATGCGCTCCGGGATCGACGTGTCCTCAGGCTGTCCCTGCGGAGCCACGATGCCGTGCGCGGGCGCGGTGCCTGTGGTCGCGGTGCCGGTTGCAGTGCCCGTCTCGTTGCCAGCGGCCTTCGCTGCGTTGGCGCCGCGGGTGACGCGATCGAGAAGGTCGCCCTCGAAGCGAACGAGCTCCGCGACCGGAACAGCGACGACGGCGCCAGCAGGACAGCTGGAGGTCTTGGATGCTGCAACGGTCGCGTCGGCCCAGGCCTGGCCGCTGGGCACCGGTGAGGACGTTCGCAGCAGGTCCGCGTGCGTGATGTTGCACGTGCCCCCATTGGTACGGTCCGTGACGGAGACCGGATGGGACACCACGAACACGTGGTGCTGCGCACCGAGCGCACGCGCGACGCGGGGATCGTTCACGACGAGCGTGTTGCCAGGAGCAGCGGACGCCGGCACGTCGGGCGTGGGCTCCGCGATGTACTGCTCGATCTGTTGACGGAGCTCCTCGCGGACGTCAGTGGCGATCACCGGGCTCTCGTGCGGGACCATGGCGTACCCGCCGGAGTTTTCGTACGCGAGCATGCGCGCTTCCTCCATGGCGAGGTAGTCGAGCATGACCCAGTCCGTGACCCAGTAGCCGACACCCCAGTACGTGGGGTATGGCGTGTAGTAACCGCCCCAGTACACGGGGACGCGCCAGCCATACTGCGGTCCCCACCACACGCCGCGCCCATAGTAGCCACGGCGACCAGCGAACACGGGTACGCGGCCGCCCGCCGCGTAGTAGCCGCGACCGCCGCCGATGTAGCCATTGCGACCGCCGCCCGCGACGACGGGAGCGCCGTGCGACACCGAGCGACCGTACACGTGCGCGCCGGACGTGGTGGCGACGCCGGCATTGCTGCGGCCGTAGACCGTGCCGCCGCTGTGCGACGGGGCATAGTGCGTTCCGCCGGACGAGTACGAGGACTGTGGCGCGGCGTAGTGCGATCCGGACGAGCCGTACGAACCAGACGAGTGACCATACGAAGGTGACGAAGAGTGGTGCGGCGCCGAGTAGGAGTGGCCCCCGCTGGAGCCGCTGGAGCCGCTGGAGCCGCTGGAGCCAGAAGAGTGTGAGCCGTACGAGCCGGAGGAGTGGGAGGAAGAGAACCCGCCCGAGCTATGGCCGCCGCTGGAGTGACTGCCACCGCCGCCGCGGCTGCCGCCACCGCGCGCAAATGCAGGCGAGATCACGAGCAAGAGGGCTGTGGCGACCAGAGCCGCTGAACTTTTTGCACCGACTGCAACCATGATCGTGTCCTCGCTTCCGTTATTGAAACATACGCCTCCCGCTGCGCATTGCCGGGTATTTCCGCATTGCTGTGAATTCACGAACCAGCAATGTGGACGCGCTACGCCTGGGTCGTCGAGAACGTGAAAGGTGCTATATTTCCCTTGTGAACGCGCGCGCGAAGAAACTCCTCGAAGAAGTGCTCGAGCTGCCGCGTGACGAGCGTGAGGCTCTCGCTCACGACGTGCTCGTGACTCTCGGTGATGATGCGCCGCGCGCGCAGGCTGCGTGGGGAGAAGTCATTCGCCGTCGCGCCGATGATGTCCTGGCTGGCCGCGCTCACGGCCCTGAGTGCCGTCCGTTTCTCGCCGACCTGCGCGAACGCATCCGTCGCGACGGATGAAACGCACGCGATTCCATGGAGACGTGCCGGACGAACAACAACTGCATGAATCCATCACCGTCGTACTGCGCCGCTCTGCTGAAGGACGCTCTTGAGGGCAGTAGTGGACAAGCCGGGGGGGACCTCGCTCGCACTCTCGCGTGCGCGACGGAAGTTTGTCACCGCTTCAACTGTCCGGGCCCAGGCGAATGACCGTGGCGGGTGCGCAACGTGGAAAATTGCGTGTGGCTCGATGCGATTTCTGCGCGGCAAGCCGGCGCGATTACTTCGTCGGGCCGGGCGTGCGGATCTGCTTCTCGTGCGTGCGCCAGATGGATCGCTGTCTCGTCCAGGATTCGAAGGAGAATGCCAATCCGAATTCACCGTCGAGCACCATTCAGCTTGGCCAACACGCTAAGCGTTGCAGTTTCTGCGCGGCACTCCATCGCGTGCCGCGGGTCTTCGTTCAAGGTAAAACCTCTGCACTGATCTGCGCTGATTGCGTGGAGCTAGGTGAATTTGCGTTGCGCGACGGGCGTGCGCAGCCTGGCGCAGCTCTGGAGCGCGACACAACACTTCAGTTGCTGGGACCGCGCCAACTGCGGGCAGGCCTACGCAGGAACTGAAGACGAAGAGCGTCTTCTGCGGCTCAAGCACCGAGGGTGAAGCGAGAGACCCGCGGCGCCGCGGGCGCGTGACGCGCGTCCAGTGCATGTATTGTGCAAGTGGTGGGCGGGGGCCGCGAGTGAGCGCGGGTGGAGGGCGGCGCGTGGCGTGCTCGCGAGGTGGCGCGATAGATGTGGAGCACGCCGCGTGACGCCCGGACGCGAGGGGGTGGGCACGCGATTCTGCACCTCCCCCTCGGCGCGCTCAGCGCGACGTTTGGGGGAGGTCGGCCGCGCTTGCTCGTGTTGTGCATGACGCGTGGCGCGGACGGGTGGGGGCACCTCTGTCCTCTCCTCCTCTGCGTCCGTCGCTTCGTGCAGCCTTCCTGCGTGCGTTCTTCGGAGCGGTGGGGGGTGTGGTCACGCGGAGCGAAATCGAGGCTAGGGTGATGGGCGCATGCAGACGCCGCTCACACGACTCCTGGGCATTCGTGCGCCGATCCTCGTCGGGCCCATGACGGCGGTCTCGGAGGAGAACCTGGTGGTTGCCGCCGCGGAGGCGGGCATCGTCGCGGGTCTGCCGCCGCACAACTACGAGAGCGTGGACGCGTTCGCCGCGGCGCTCGGCCGCATCCGCGCGCGCACGTCCGGGCCGTTCGCGGTCAATCTGATCGTGAACCGGGCGAACGTTCGCCTCCCGCGTCAGCTCGAGGCGGCGCTCGACGCGAAGACGCCCATCTTCGTCGCGTCGCTCGGCGATCCGGAGGAGGTGATCCGCCGGGCCCATGCAGCGAACGCGAAGGTCATCTGTGACGTGTCCACGCTTGCCCACGGCGAGCGCGCGGTCCGTGCCGGCGCCGACGCTCTCAACGCGGTGGTCGCGGGCGCAGGCGGGCATGCGGGGCACATCACTGCCTTCGCGCTCGTGCCGAGCCTCGTCGATCGCGTCAAGGTGCCAGTGGTCTGCGCGGGCGGCGTGGCCGACGGGCGCGGGCTTGCAGCAGCATTGATGCTCGGCGCGAGCGGCGTGCAGATGGGGACGCGCTTCATCGCGTGCAACGAATGCGAGGCGGCGCGAGGATGGAAGGACGCGATCGTGAGGGCGACCCCGGATGATCTGGTCCTCACGGAGCGTCTGTCGGGCGTGATGGGCAGCTACCTCAAGACCGCGGAGCTTTCGCGCATGGGCACCGCGATGCCGCTTCCTCTCGCGCTCCTGATGCGGAGCAAGCGCACGCGCGGGCTCACCCAGAAGGCGATGCTGGTGCTCGCGTCGCGGAAGATGTCGGAGATCCGGAAGGGCGAGCGCGCGCTGTGGAGCGCAGGCCAGAGCGCGGGCCTCGTGCACGACACACTGCCGCTCGCGACGATCGTGGAGCGCGTGATGAGAGAGTGCCACGACGTGCTGGCAAAGGCCGAGACACTCACCCGCTGACGTAGGAGTCAGGGCTTCGGGTGGGCGTCGAGGAACGCGTAGAACGTCTCGGCCCATGTGGAAGCGAAGGTCGGAAAATGGCCAGCGCCGCTCACCGTCCAGAGCTCGGCGGCGCCTTTGGTGCAGGCGTGGGACTCGATCTTGGTCTCGGCCCCGAACAGGACGGTGTCGAGGTCGAGCGTCTTGCCCGTGTCAGAGAGCGTCGCGTCGCAGCCGTTCTTGGTCGACCACGTCGCGATCGTCTCCGCGGCGCCGGGGTAGGGGACGCCCTGGTTCAGTCCGCCGTTGTAGAGGATGAGCGTGTCCAGGTCCCCATGCACCTGCAGGATGGCCACCGGGGCAGACGGATTGCATTTCGCCGCGTCCTTCCAGACCACGCCCGACAGCGCCATGATGCCGGCGAGCTCCTCCGCGTGATCGCACGCCATGCGATGCGACATGAAGCCGCCGTTCGAGTGGCCCGCTGCGTAGACGCGCTTGCCATCCACGTTGTACGCCGACTTCACGTCAAGGATGACGTCGTGCAGGTACTTGACGTCGTCGGGCTGCTTCCCATCCAGATCACAGCACGCGTCGTCCGAGTTCCAGTACTGCAGACCGAAATGGTCCGTGTTGCCCTCGGGCAGGACGAGCAAGAAGCCCTTCTTTTCCGCCAGCGCGGTCGTACCAAAGTACGTGTCGATGCTGGAGGACGTCTCCGAGTAGCCATGCAAGAGGAGCAGCATGGGCATGGGCTTGCCGGGCGAGTAGCTCTTGGGCACGACGATGCGATACGGACGCATGTCGACGCTGCGGGTCAAGGTGCCCGCGTCGCTGCCGCCGAACCCGCCCGCATCGCTGCCGTCGGCTGCGTCGCTGCCACTCATGCCGCTGTCGAACGAAGCCGCGCCGCCCTCGCTGCCTGTCGCCGCGGCGTCCCCACCGTCGCCGCCGGTGTCACTGCCGCCACCGCCGCCACCAGAGGTTCCGCAGCCAGACGCAGCGACCACGCCCACGAGCATGAACACGGCCAGCGACCGTGCGAAGCGAACAGGCATCATGGGATCATAGTCCCTTCACGGGTCGACGTTCTTGCCCGCGATGGTCTGCGTGGTCTCGTACTCGGCGAGCTGAGCGATGCGTCGCGCGTGGCGCGCTTGCCCGCTGAAGGGCTCGGCCAGGAATGCGTCGATGAGCGCCGTAACGTCCTCCTTGGAGTGCTGTCGTGCGCCGATCGCGATCACGTTCGCGTCGTTGTGCTGGCGCGCGAGCTTTGCCGTGGAGAGGTTCCACACGAGCGCTGCCCGCACGCCACGCACCTTGTTCGCGGCGATCTGCTCGCCGTTGCCGGACCCACCGAGGACAATCCCGAGCGTCGCGACACCGGCCGCCTGATCGCGCACGACCGCCTTCGCCGCGTTGATGCAGAACGACGGGTAGTCGTCCTCTGCGTCGAACGACGTGGGGCCGTGATCGACCACCTCGTGCGCCTTCGCACGGAGATGGAGCGCGAGCGCGCGGCAGAGATCGAGCCCTGCGTGATCGGTGGCGATGTGAACGCGCATCATTGGTTGCCAGTATCGTTCACAGGCCGGTTCACAGGAGCGTGCACTTCACCCTGGGCGTGAACTCACGCGCGGGGGAGCCGAGCCACGTGACGGTCTCCACTTCCGTGCTCTTCGCGACCTTCACGACGACGGCGTCCGGATTCACGTCGGTCGCGACGGAGCAGGACGCGTCCTTCGCGCACGTGTTCTGGACGTGAACGATGTGATCGTAGCCGTACGCGCGCATGCGTGCCTCTGGCCAGACGTGCACGCAGGTCGTGTCGGGCGCGCCAGCGTCGACCTTGGCAGTGTCCGCGGTCTCCATGCTCCGAGCGTCCGCGCTCTCGTCGGCCGCGCCGGCCACGCCGACCGGAAGGAGCACGAGAGGTGCGGCGGCAATGAGGATCCGTACGTTCATCTTGTCACCAACATAACCATACTCCAGCGGGCGGCCATGCGCGATTTCAGCTGCTGGAAATCACCTTCGGGCGGCGTTCGCGCCAGGGCTTCGCCGTCTCGAGCTGGGCGGACACGCGCAGGATCGTCGCTTCGTCGCCGTAACGACCGACGAGCTGGACGCCGATGGGCAGGCCGTCCGCGGACTGGTGGAGCGGAAGCGAGATCGCGGGCTGCCCGGTCTGATTGAAGAGCTGCGTGTTGGGCGTACGCTCGAAGTTGTCCGCCGCGAGCTTCGCGAGCACGGCGCGGATGGCCGGGCGCATGGGCAGCGCCCGCAGCACTGACAGACCTGCGAGCTCCGCGGGCTTGGGCTTGAGCTGTCCGATCTTCACCGGCGGATGCGCGAGTGTGGGGAGCAGCAGCAGATCATACTTCTCGAAGAAGGCGCCAAGCTGACGTCCCGCTTCCTGTATGTGGTCGCGCGCCTGCTGCATCTCGATGCCGGTCATGGTGTGTCCGACCTGCCGCAGGAACCACGTCGATGCCTCGAACGCCGCCGGCGAAGGTGTCTTGCCGGTCATGCGCGCGAAATCTTCTATCTCCGAGGCGACGCCAACGGCGACCTGCGTGAGGTACGCGAGCACGAGCTTGTCGCGATCGAACGGCGGCATCGCGTCTTCCACGTGGTGCCCGAGGCTCTCGAGGAGCTTCGCCGTTTCCTCCACGGCCTTCACGCACTCGCGATCGGTGTCCTTGCCGAACAGCGAGCGCGTCGTCATCGCGATGCGCAGCTTGCCTGGCGCTGCGCCCACCTCCTCGATGAAGGGACGCGCGGGCGGCGGCGCTGCGTACGGATCACCCGGCATGGGCCCGGCGAGGATGTCGAGGAAAGCCGCGGCATCGCGCACGGAGCGCACGAGCACGCCCGTCTGCACGTAGCCGCCCCAGCCCTCACCGTGATCGGGCGCGAGCGAGATACGACCGCGGCTCGCCTTGAGTCCCACGATGCCGCACGCGCTGGCAGGGATGCGCAGCGAGCCGCCGCCGTCTCCGCCGTGGCCCACCGAGACCGCGCCCGAAGCGACGAGCGCAGCGCTGCCGCCGGAGGATCCGCCGACGGAGTGGTCGGTGTTCCACGGATTGCGTGTGGGGCCGCGCCACTCGGGTTCGGTGGTGCCCAGGATCGCGAGCTCGGGGCAGTTCGTCTTCGCGAGGAAGACGAGGCCGGCGCGCCGCAGTCGAGCGATGTTCTCGCTGTCGTGATCGGGAATGTACCCTTCGAGGAACTTGCAGGACGCAGTCCAGGGCACGCCCTTCACGAAGCCATCGAAGTCCTTCACCACGGCGGGCACGCCCGAGAACGGACCTTCTGGGGGAGCCTTTGCGGTCTCGCGCGCGGACTCGTACATCTCGTGCACCACGGCGTTCAGCTTCGGGTTGACCGCAAGGACTGCCTTGATGGCCGCCTCCGTGAGCTCCGATGAGCTGACCTCACGGTCGCGAACACGGCGAGCGAGCTCCGTGGCATCTGCGTCGAGATCGATCATAGCTCCCGGATTGCCACGGTCCCGCACGTTTCGCAAGAGTGTCGCGTTGCCCTCACGGGGTCGAGTCGTCAGAGCCGCCACGGGGAACGCCCGGGTGCGTGCTTCAAGACGTTCGTGGCCCACGCGTTGTCCTTGTCCTTGTGACACGACGTGCAGGGGTTCGGGATCTTGTACGTGTCCGTCATCTGCGGCGTGATGAACTCGAAGGTGTGCGAGCGCACGTTCACGTCTGCGATCGTCACCTCGATCCTGGGCATGTGGCATGCGATGCATTCGGAGCCGGTGCTGCCGGCCTTGTGCAGTGAGTGTGCCTCCAGCGTGGTCGCTCGCGGGCCGTT
Source organism: Myxococcales bacterium (assembly GCA_025355005.1). Lineage (GTDB taxonomy): Bacteria > Myxococcota_A > Polyangia > Polyangiales > Polyangiaceae > JANXLV01. The sequence continues at coordinate 23,354 of JANXLV010000134.1, forward strand.
CTTTTCTCCTGCGCCATGGCAGGTGAGGCAGAGCGCGTTGCCCAGGAGGCGCGTCTGCCCGGGATTCGCCGTGCCGTGAACGTCGTGGCAGCTCGCGCAGGTGATGTCGTGCTTGTACATCACGCTCCGCACGAAGTCGTTTCCTTGCATGCGGTTCTTGTGGCCCGTGCCGTCCGCGAAGTGCGTGAAGCTCTGCTCGCCGAGCTTGTTCTCCTCGAGCCTCCAGTAGTCCGAGAGCTCCATGCCCACCTGGTAGCCCACGGGCCAGTCGTACTGGCGGCCGGCGATCGGGTTCGTGAGCGGTCGTCCTTGCGAGTGGCACTGGATGCAAGTGTCGTTCGAGTGCACCGCGTCCATACGCCCCGGGTTCTGGACGTTCACGCGCGTGGGGTTCGCAACGTGTGCGGCGCTCGGACCGTGGCAGCGCTCGCAGCCGACGTTCCACTCCACCACGGTCTTCTTCTGGACGTCGTAGCCCACGGAGTGACACCCGTCGCAGAGCGGTCCCGTGGGCCGCTGCATGTTGTCCGGCGGGTAGAGTGTGGACCACCAGTCCGTACCGTTCTTGACGAAGTACTCGCGCCAGACCTTGTTCTTCACGTCCCACTGCGCCGACTCGGGGAAGTAGTCGTCACCGACCTTCGTGAAGTAGCGCTGCTTCCAGAGCATGCCGTAGACCAGCGCCACGTCCTCCTTCTTGAACGGATGAAGCGTGTTCGTGGCGAGGTCGGGAATGATCACGTCCGGCGCAGACCGCGGATCGCGGACCACGTTGGCCATCGGCGTCTTCTTCCACCGATCGTAGACGTCGGTGTGACAGGGCCTGCACGACAGAGAGCCCGCGAACGCCCCCTTCGCGAGCGCAACAGCCGCGGGTGATCCGGGCGGAGGCGCAAGAGGCAGAGCCGCCGACGCTGCGACTGGACGACCCGACCCCGTTGGCGACGAGGGCGTCTCCGCGCCCGGCGCCACGCCCTGCTCGACGCAGGAGGCAAGCGCCCAGGGCAATCCAGCCATGAGGGTCACTAAAGCCAGTGTTGCCGCACGACCCACGCGGCGAGAAGCGCTTACGAACATCGGCGCAAGTCATACCAGGAATGAGGAAAGGTCTGTGGACGCCCCGGTGAGGTGCAAGGCGCACGTCTTCCGGGGCGCGCCGTGCGATGCTCGCGCGATGCGAACGCCGCCGCTCTCGACCCTTCCTCTCTTCGTTGGTCTATCGGTGCTGGTCTCGTGTGGTAGCCCGCCAGCGCCTTCGCCTCCGCCTCCGCCTCCGACATCGGCCAGCGCGACTCCTTCTTCGCCTCCGCCCACGAGCCCCGTGGCGGCGCCCCCGTCCGCGCCGGTGGATCCGGCGCTCCCGAAGGATGCCATCTGGGTCGCGAGCATGGATCTGAAGAGGCTCATCGCGGCGCTTCCGAACGGCGACTTCAGCGGGATGGTCGAGAAGCTCACCGGTGCGAAGAACGTCACGGTGGAGGACCTGGGGCTCGATGTGACGCGGCCCGTGACCGTGGCGGAGCTCGGTGTGACGGATGCGCAGCGACGCGCGGTCGCGGCGGTCGCCGCTCGCCCCGTGGATCCGGTTGATGGCAACGGTGAGGCGGTGCGCAGGGCTGCGGCGGGCGTGTCGTTCGACAATGCGTTCCGCATGGTGATCCCGACGACGAATGCGATGAAGACGAAGGCGGCGGCGGAGCTTGCACTCGCCGGTGCAGGCGCGAAGGATGCGGGAGGGGACGCGTACGAGCTCGCGCACGGGCGTGTCGAGCTCCGCGCCACGAACGACGTCGTCGTGATCGACGTGGGCCTCGGAGAGACGCCGAAGCTCGGGCTCGAGGCGCTGCGCGCGCGTGTGGCCGCGGGCCATGCGGATGCGCCGCCGCTCGAGGGCCGAGCCGTCCGCGCGCGCTACCGTCCGGCGGGTGTGGCGGAGCTCGGCGGTCTGATGAACCTATTTCGGGGGTCGTCGGCGATGGACACGCCGAACCTCAGCGCGCGCGACCGCGACCGGATGGCGTCCGAGATCGTGAAGGAGGTGAAGGGCGCGACCCTGGCGGGGAGCTACGACAGCGTCGACCTGTCTGCCCGCGTCGAATCACCGCAGCGCATCAGCTTCGAGGCACGCGGCGAGCCGGGGCCGACGTCCGTGGTGCCGCCCGCCACCGCGTGGGCGCCGTCGCCTTCGATCACCGCCGAGGGCGCGACCGGGACGATCGCCGTGAATGTCGGTTTCGCGCGCGCGTTCGTGCTGGGCGGCGAGAAGCCAGGCGACCCGCTGTCCAGGTCGCCGCTGATCGACCCGATGAAGGAGCGACCCACGTTCGTGCTGCCAGCGATGCTGCCCGAGGTCGTTCCGCTGTTCGTGCGGCTCGTGGCGCGCGCGCAGGATGGTCTCGCCCCCGGCGCGCTGGAGCGCTTCGAGCGCATCGGCTACCTGTATCGCGCGACGGGAGCGCCGACGTTCTTCGCCCTGCTGCCGAAGACCATGAGAGGAGAGGCGGCGGAGTGCGCGCTCATTGGGAAGCCGACGTGCACGGCGAAGGAGCGGATGAAGCCCGGCGTCCCGTTCGACGTGGGGCACAACATGTTCGCGCAGCTGGTGTCCGTGAAGGGGAGCACCGCGCAGTGCGTCTTGATCGGAGAAGACAAGGAGGCGCTGAAGGCGCTGCGGCTTCTGTCGGGTACGGCGCAGCCGTTCGAGCTGTCGCTCGCGCGGCACGTGAGCTTCGGGAGTGAGGGCTTCGATTTCCCCGGGCTCGCGGGAGACGCGCGGGTGACCGGGGGAATGGCGATGGACGGGAAGACGGTCGTCTTGCGGATCGGGACGCCGTGAGGACGGAGCGGCAGAGTCGACGTTGACGTCGTCGTCCCTGTCTCCGCCCCCGTCCCCGTCTCCGTCTCTTCCTCACTACATTTTTCTCTTCGCTCCTGGTGGATGCTGGTCCCACCGTGTTGCGGCCTCGTCTCCGCTGTTTCGGGCGCTGCGGTTGGAATCGTCTCGCTGCACGGCACAAAACGAAGTCATTGTGGGTCGTCCTGCGACGATCTCGCATGGCACCGCGATTGCGTGAGTGGGAGCGGGACGGCTCTCTCTCTGGGTGTGCGTCGTTTTTCACAACGAGGCTCCGCATGAAACGCATTGCTCTCATTCTCCTCTCCACGCTCATCGCGGCGTGCGCCTCCGAAACCGCCGACGACGGCTCCGTGGGCGACACTGGCGACGAAGGCCAAGACCTCTCCGTCGGCGTGACGTGCACCCACGCGAACATGTCGTCATCGGCATGTCAGGAGATGCGCACGACGATCCTCGACGCGGCTCAGGACCCCGCGCGCCACACGGCGCTCGTTCGCGGTCTCGCATGGGTCGACGCAAACGTGATGTACAGCCAGACGCACGCCTACAAGGGCTTCCGTCAGGACTGCTCCGGCTTCGTCTCCATGGCGTGGGGCGAAGGAAGCGCGCTCACGACCGCAGGCTTCGCGCCCTACGACACCTCCGCGTCGAAGTCTCTCAGCGGCTACTCGCAGCTGCTCCCGGGCGACGCGCTCAACAAGCACCCGCGCGGCCACATGTTCCTCTTCGGTGCGTGGGCCAACGCCGCGCACTCGCAGATGGTGATCCTCGAGGAGTCGCACACGGGCACGCCCGCGATGATGAAGGTCGTCGCCGCGTCGTACTTCGACAGCTTCACGCCGATCCGCGGGAAGACGTTCGGCAGCACGAGTTCGGGTTCGGGTTCAGGTTCAGGTTCAGGTTCGGGTTCAGGTTCGGGCTCAGGTTCGGGTTCAGGTTCGGGCTCGGGTGGTGGAGCTGCTTGTACTGGCGATGGCGACTGCAACCCTGGCAACGATGGGTCCGGGATGATTTGCGTCAGCCACGTGTGTGAGGCCGGCTGTCATACCAACGCGCAGTGTCCCGGCAACGAGACCTGTCACTCCGGCATGTGCCAGTGAGCGTGTGACCCTCGGACGATCGTCGCGAAAAAAAATTCAGGGTGCGATGACGATCACGACTCGTCCGGGTCCACCCGCCGTGGCGGGCTTTGACCCGAGGCCCGTGGTCGCGCCCTCGCCGCCCACGCCGACGCCCGCCGCGTAGAGCGGGTTCGTGGCTTGAGGGGCTGCGCTTCCCGTTCCGGTGATGCGGATCGGGGCGGGGCTCTGGACTGCGCTCTGCGTGACGAACCCCGAGCCGCCGCCGCCGCCGGTGGTCGCAGAAGCACCGCCCTGACCACCGCCGCAGAACCCGCCGCCGCCCGCGCCTGCGGAGCTGATGGCGCCGCCGCCATTCGGGGAGCCGGCATTGGCGACGCCGGCAGTGCCGCTTCCCATGTTCGTACCGCCGTCGCACGCGCCCGTGCCCGCGGCGCCTCCTCCACCCAGGAAGCCACTGCCCGCGACACCGTTGGCGCCTCCGCCGCTGCCAGCAGATGTGCCCGATGCGTAGTTGCTGCTGCTCTGCCCGTAGGCTCCGCCACCGCCACCGCCACCGCCTGCCACGACGTAGAGGCCGGAGCTGTCCGGGCCGTGCACCGCGCTCCATCCGCCTCCGCCGCCGCCCTGCGCGCGTTGCCCTGCGTTCGGGCCGAGACCTCCTCCTCCTCCGACCTCTATCTGGAGCGTTGCGCCCGGGGTGAGCGGCAACGTTGCCTGCGCGAAGCCGCCCGCGCCGCCCGCGCCGCCGGGCTCTGCATAGTTCATGCTCGCGCCGCCGCCACCGCCAGCGGCGCCCCACACCACGAACGTTGCGCCCTTGCAGTCCGGTGGAACGGTCCACGTGGTGCTCGCAGTGGCGACGAGCATCGTGTGCCCGACGCGTACGAAGAGCGGCTGCGTCGCGACGACGCTCGTCTTGGTGCTCGTTGCGACGACGCTGGCCAGTGCAGTCTGACCCGCCACTGCGGACGCGGCGGCGGAGAGGTTGAGCGTCGCGCTGGAATCGGTGCCGGGGATCGTCGTCGTGGCGAGAACGCCGCTCGGTGCGTTGCCGAGGGTGACGGTGACGCTCTCGTCGAATCCATTCTTGCGATTGATGCTGATGAAGAGCGGAATGATCGCACCACCGGGATCCGCGATGACCGATGGCGCGGCGACGGTGAGCTCGAAGTTCGCATTGATGACCGGAGCAGCGTCCTCGTTCGTGACCACCACGCCTTTGCCTGCGTCCGCGTCGGCAGGGGCGTCGCTGGTGGTGTAGCTCGAGTTGCATGCCACCCATGCGACGACGATGGTCGACGCGCCACCGACGAACCATCCACATCTGGTGAGACGAGGGGCCATTCCTGCTTTCAGGTTATCCCAATGACCGTCGTGGTGCATGTCGTGTGTGGCATGTCGCCTCAATCGGATCCGAGGCTGCGCGGCACGATTCGTGAAGTCAGCCTCGCCGTTGCTGTGACGGGTCGGCGCGCCGCTCGCGTCAGTCAGAGTCGTGCGCGCCGTGCGTGTGCTCGTGATGGACGTCCGGCGCGTGCTCGTGGTCGTGGGTCATGCCGTCATGCTGGTGCGCGTGCGAGTGCTCGCCGGTCACCGGTGGCTCGTGCATGTGCGTGTGGTGCCCGTCGTCGTGGCGGTGTGGGTGCTCGTGCGTCGTGGGCTCGTGCGTGTGCGGGTGGTGGTGATGCTCGGTGAGGTGGAGCCACACGCCTGCGGCGAAGAGCACCGCAGCGAGGCCCGCGCTGGCGGAGATACCGCGGGAATCACCCAGTGTGAAGGACAGCGCCGCGCCCACGAACGGCGCCACCGCAAACACGGAGCCCGTGCGTGCCGCGCCGAGCCTGCGCTGCGCGGTGAGGTAGAGGCGCAGGCTGAGCCCATAGCCCGTGGCGCCGCACGCGAGCAGCGCGGCGGTGGCCGCCACGGATGGCAGCGGCTCCTTCATGAAGAGCGCGACAGTGGTCGTGGCCGCGGCCCCGAGCGCGCCTTTCGCGGCGACCACGAGCACCGGATCTTGCTCCGAAAGGCCGCGCGTGAGCACGTTGTCGGCGGCCCATGCGAGCGTGGCGAGCGCGATCGCGATGGCGCCGAGCGCGCTGCCACCTCCGCCCGGTGGCACCGTGAGCACGAGCGCCGACGCACCGAGCGCCATGCACGCAGCGGCGACGAGCACGCGGCGACCGATCGCCTCGCGGTAGACGAGCCATGCGAGGAGCACGGTGAAGAGCGCTTCCAGGTTGAGGAGCAGCGAGCCGACGGTGGCTCCAGCGCGCTGCAGTCCCCATGCGAGCAGCGCAGGAGCGATCGCCGCGCCAAACAGCGCGATCAAGAGGAGGCGCCCGAGATGCGCCCGCGCGAGCGGCGCGCCGGACGAGGGAAAAATGCGGCCAAACAGCGCGGAGGAGAGCGCTGCGCCCGCGTAGAGGAGCGCCGCGGTCGTGAACGGACCCAGACCCTGTCCGGAACGCGCGACGAGCGGCGCGGCCACACCGAACGAGAGCGCGGCGAGGAGCGCGAGCGAGACGCCAGCGGCGATCGGCGAGGTCGTACGACTCACGCGATGAGGGTAGCAGGACACGCCGGTGGCGTTACACTGTCACGATGCAGTTGCGTGACGTACTCATCGAGCCCATCGGCGGTGATCTGGTCGCGTTCGCGCAGTGCTGCGCGCTGGATGCGACGGTGTTCCCGCATCCGAGCTTGCCAGCGGACGCGACGCACGCCGTGCTCGTGGCGCGCGCGTCCGGGAGTGGCCCCGTGATCGGGTTCGCGGCGACGCAGCGGCTGGGGCGGCGCCTCGCGATCATCGGTCTTGCGGTGGACGCGAAGCACAGGCGCGTCGGGCTGGGCGGCGCGCTGCTCCGGCGCGTGATGGAGCGCGCGGAGGATCTGGATCTGCGCGAGGTCGGGCTGCACGTGGCAGTGCAGAACACCGCGGCGATCGCGCTCTACGATCGCGAGGGCTTCCGCCCCGTGCGGCGCCTCGAAGGGTTCTATCGCAGGGGCGATGCGTGGGAGATGGTCAAGCGGCTCTGAGCGTGCTCGGCGAGCCAGCGCTCCTGGCGTCCGGGCTCCACGGTGTCCTTTCGCGCGGCCCTCACGAGCGCGATCGCTGTGTCGGCGTCGCGCCCGGTCTCGATGAGGCAGGCGGCGACCACGAGGCCCGTGCGTCCCACGCCGCCGCGGCAGTGGACAAGCACGTTCTTTCCGTCGCGCGCGGTCGTGAGGATGCGCGCGACGAGCGCGTCGATCGCGGCGCGGTCCGTGGGCACTCCTCCGTCCTTGATGGGCACGTGCGCGGTCTCCATTCCGAGCGCGTGTGCCTTCGTGAAGAGGTCCACCATGCGGAAGCTTTCGAGCTCCCACGGCTCGATGAGGCACGCAAGCATCGAGATCTGGAACACGTCGGCGAGGCGCGCGAGGTCCGTGTCGAGGTCGCGGTTCCACGGCCCCTCGACCCCCCATGTCTTCTTTCCCGGCGCGATCGTCATGCCGATGCGCCCCGTCGCACCCGGAATGAGCTCTTGCGGAAGGAAGTCGACGAGGATGGGGTGTGAGGCCGAGGTCTTCGGACTCGGCTTCTGCACGGGGCCTTTCGCCGCCGCGTGGCTCATCCCTTTGGAAGTATCGCGGTCCGGTTGTGGCGACCGCCGGGCACCCACGTGATCTTCGCGTCGCCTGGGTAGCGACACTCGCGGACGCGGGCCTGCGTCTCGGGCTGCAGCAAGAAGGTCTGGAAGGCGAGCGCGCCCTCCGAGTTCACGTTCGCGATCTTCGCGGGCTTCACGATGATGGAGACGAGCATGCGCTGAAGCAGCGCGTCACCGAGCACGAGGGGCTCCAGAGTGGTCGATTTCTCGCGCAGGAACGGCGTGAGGCCCCAGAAGACGTACGCCTGCTTCTGCTCGGCCAGGTGAATGGCGTCGACCTTGCGAAACTTCCGATCGTCCAGGAGCCAGCCCGCGCGATCCGGTTTTCCGGCGACGTTCCAGAGCAGCTCGGTGAGGTAGCGGACGCCGTCGATGTCGTTCAGGACGAAGGGCGACCGCGTCTGCGCGATACGCCGGAACGCCTCTCCCAGGTCCTCGAGCCCGCGCACCTTCGCGGGATCGCTCTTCGGGCCGAGGAGGGCCATCTGGTTGGAGAAGAGCGTGCGCGGCCACTCGCCGAATCCATCCATCACGAACTGCTCGGCGTGCTTGTGGCCGTAGTGCGAGATCGCCAGATCCGCCTTTCCGAGACGCGCGAGGCCATAGACGTCGTCGGTGGAGGTGAGCTCGATGCGGAGGCCGGACGTCTTGTTGAAGTCCGCGATCAAGGACGGCAGCACGTTGCCCTCCACGGCAGTGGGCACGCTGACCACGCGAACGCGTCCCGCATCCTTGGGCCCGACGTCGAGCGCTGTGGCCGCCGCGGGCTCGGGCGCGGGGGGCACCACGGGGGCGTTTTCCCGAGGCTTGCTGCAGCTCGGGAGCGCACCGATGATCGCGCCGGCCGCCGCGAGGCGCACGAAATTGCGCCGGCTGCCGTGGGTGCCGCGACCATCGTCGTTGCTCATCCTCACAGCGTAGCACCTCGCAGCACCTCGCAGCGCCTCGCAAGCCGCGCGCTGGCGCCGAAGAACCAAGAGCATGTGCCGCGATGGATACTGGCGTATCCTCGCGTTCGCATGGGGCAGCGCACTCCTACGGAGACACTCTTCGGTATCGTCGCCGCGTTCGTGGAGAAGCGCACGTGGAAGCAGGTGGAGCTCGCGCGGCGGCTGGAGACCAAGCCCGAGACGATCAGAAAGCACCTGATGGAGATGCGGGCCGGCGGCTTCAAGCTGGAACGTGAAGAGGAGCATCCGCACGTCTTCTGGAGCGTGCCGAAGAACTGGTTTCCGGGCGCCCTGCTCTTCAAGGCGGACGAGGTGCCGGATCTCCTTCGGCTCCTGGGTCGTTCGCCCAAGAGCAAGGGACGTGATCGCCTGCTCGAAGTGGTGGCCGAGCGCCTGCAGGGGGTGACCAGCTCACGGGCGAAGGAGCCCGGTGGCGTGCAGCCCCCCGTCGTCACGGAGGACGAAGAGCGCTGGCTCGCCGTGATGGAGGATGCCGTGAACGCGAAGGCGGCGCTCAAGCTCCGCTACTTCACCACGAGCACGCGCAACGAGTCGTGGCGGCATGTGTCGCCGCATCGCATCGATCTGGGCGCGCGGCCGACGTTGATCGCCACGTGCCACAAGGCGAAGGCGCTGAAGCGCTTCCGGGTGAGCAACGTGCTGGACGTGCGCATTGACAACGCGGAGGCGTTTCGCGACGTCACGCAGGCCGCGCTGGACGAGCTGGACCAGGGCAGCCTCGGCGGCTTCCGGCAGGCGGGCCCGAAGGTGGCTTGCGCGTTCTTCGTGCGCGATCCGGAGGCGGCGTGGGTCGCGCGGAACCTGCCCGACGAGCAGATCAAGCACGCGAGCGCGGAAGGCGGCGCGCGCTTCACGGTGGTGACACCTGGCGTGGAGCTGCTTGCGCGCTACGTCGCTGGGCTGGGAGCGGCGGCACGGGCCGAGACCGGCGAGCTTCTGGCGGCAGTGGAGAAGATCGCGAGAGGCGCGCTGGATAACGCGCGTCCGTCAGCGAATCGTTAGCGAGCGGAGGTGTGGGTCATCGCCCTCGTCGTGCGCGCTCATTCGCTTCGAAGATCGTGAGGGAGCGTGGGTTCACGAACGGCTCGGCGCCCTTCATCCACGCGGCGAGACGGCGCTTGGCGATCGCGTCGCGCACGGCGTCCTCCGTCAGGCCCAGTTGCTGCGCGGCGTCTGCGACCGAGAGCGTGTGCTGCGCGGCGAGATACGCCGGATCCTGGCCGCGCATGGCCAGCTCTTTCCGGAACAGGAGATCCGCAAGGACGTACCAGAGGGGCTCCTCGAGCACGCGATGCGTGACCATGGGACGGCCGAACGTCTCCGTGTCCAGGATGGGGTTCTGCTCTCCGTAGACGAGCATGCGGACTTCCTCCACGCCTGCGCCAACGTCCGCGACGGTTGCCCGCACGCGTTCGAGGTACGCAGCGACGTCGGGCTCCGGCTCGGGGTACTCGATGCGTTGACCAGAGACGGTTTCGTGAACGTGCAGCATGCGCGACCTGTCCATGAGAGGACGGTGCGTCGCGGAGGCTGCTTAAGGGGACGTGCGTTGGGAGCGCGGAGCGCGATCAGATCCTGGAACGCTGCGCGTGCGCTCAGACCATCTTGACCCAGCCGAGCTCCTCGAGCGCGGTGACGACGTTCGGGAGCATGGTCCACTTCACGGCCTCTTCGCCGGGTGAGCCTCCGCTGAACGTGAGCAGGACGGCGAGCGCGAACTTGGGCTCCAGCTTGAAGTGCTGGCACAACGCCTTGGCGTATTTGCCGTACTGGCTGTTGACCACGCTGTAGCTCGCGAGGGCCACGTTCGGGTGGTCCGCGAGCTCCCACGGGGTGATGGTGTGCTCGGGCGCGTGGTAGTGGGCGCTGAGAATCTCGCGGACGGTGGACCGCCCGCCGACGCTCCGTAGCGCCGGTTTACACGCGAGAAATGCCTCCTTGTATGCCTCGGCGGTGGGCACGTCGGCTTCGGGGAGGTTGAACGGCTCGACAGGCTTCTCCATGGCGGCCCACCCTAGCACTCCCGGACCTCGAAATGGGGGATTCGGCCCCGCGGCACGGCGCGGGTCACCCGCTCACCGTCTTCAGCTGCGGTGGTGGCTCTGCGTGCGCGGGGCCAGTCGCTCGACGATCTCTTCGCTGCCCGCAGTGCAGGCGAGCGTCTTCGGGCCTGCGCGGAAGAGGATCTCCGCCTTCTCCGGGCCGCGCATGGAGGTGACCACGCCGTTGCCGAACTTCTCGTGCTTCACGAGATCGCCCGGCACGAGCGCGACGCTCACACCAAATGCCTTGAAGTCCTCCGGCGCATGTCCCTGGAGTGCGCGCCGCCATGCCGCTTCTTCAGGCGTCTCCGGCCAGCCCGGCGCCTCGCCTGACACGCGCGTGGTCGCATCTTCCTTCTTCTGCCAGCCCTTCTCGAGCCCACAGAACGAGGCGAGCACCTTCTGGACGGCCGGCGTGGCCTTCTCCCTGGCCATCGTCAGCGCGCCGAGCGTCATCAGCGCCGCGCGGAGCTCCGCGGAAAAATCGTCGGGCGACTCCGAACGCGTGGCGAGCTCGCCGAGCCGCACCAGCAGGTAGGGGCCCATCTCGGCGTCGACCAGATCCATGAACTGCGCGAGCAGCTGGGTGAAGCGCGGGCCCACGAGGAGGGCGAGGCCAGAGTGTCGGCGATCGAGCGACGCGAGCGCGTCCTTCTTCGAGCGCACCAGGTGCGGCGCGGGATCCTCGCTCACGTCGTCCGTCCCGAACATCGCGAGCCAGAAGATGGGTACGAAGCCATCAGCGGTGAACGCGCGACCGGGGTGCTCCGTGATCACGCGGAGCTCCTCCTCGGTGGCGGGAAGCTCGGGGAAGGGCGAAGAGCCCAGATACACCTTATGACCCATGCTTCATCGTACATCAAAGGGGGCCGCGCGTGTGTCACAACACGCGCTACTTGAGCGGTGGAATTTTTGGGATGCACGTGGACTGGCCTGCGCCCGTGATCTTGAAGGGCGCGGCGCCGAGCCTGGTGGTCGTCTTCTTCACCGGATCGAACGCGAAGATCACGTCGTTCTCGAACGCGTAGAACGAGCCGCCCCAGAACGCGAGCGCCTGGCTGCCCGTTCCGTTCGCGACGATGTCGTCCTGGTTGACGATGGCCGCGCTCGCCGGATCCAGCTCGTAGAGCGTGTGGCTCGTCGCGTCTCGAAGGAAGAACAGCTTGCCTTCGCCGTTCGTCGTCATGTCGCCCTCCGTCGATGCGACGGAGACGACCGGGTCCACCAGCTTCCGCTCGCCGCTGGTCACGTCGAACGTGTAGAGCGTGACGGAGTTGTTCATCAGGTAGAGCAGGTTGTCCGGCGCCTTCGTCGTGCCGATGAACGTGAGCGAGAAGTCCGCGTACGGAAGATCGGGCACCCACGTGGGCACGAGCGCGCACGACGCATCGCCCGTGCTCGCCGTGTAGAGCTTTCCGCCTGCGACGATCCACGCGATGCCTCGTCGGTCCACCGTCATGTGCGTCGGCTGCGTGAGGCACGAGAGCCTTCCCACGAGCGTGAACTTCAGCGTCGGCGGATCGAAGCTGTGGAGCGTGTCGCCTTCGCCGGTGACGTAGACCAGCGTCGCGGCCTGCGTACAGCCCTCGGGGAGCCCCGCGTCCGGCAACGCGGCCGCGTCCAGGCTCGGATCGGCGACGACGAACGGCGCGCCGCCGTCGATGCCCGCGTCCTCCACGAACCCCGTGGAGAGGTTGCCTCGTGCGCACGCCGCGGCGAGCACCGGCAACATGAGCACGCGCAACGGGCGCACCGACAAGAACAGCCGCACTGCACGATTCTAGCAGGTCCGGCAACGCTTGACCTTGCACTCGCTTCCTCCTACACCCCGCATCAGATGCGCCTGCTCGCCTCCACTCTCCTCGCTGTCTTTTGCCTTGGCTTCGGCCTGCTCGCCTGCGGCTCCGACGCAGCGTCCGATGGTACCAGCGCCTCGGCTACGGACCCCGCTGCGGTGGATGGAGCCGACGCCGGCTCGGGCACCACCGACCCGCCCGTGGGGATGGGAACGGACGCGGGCCACGCGAAGGACGCCATGTCTGACGCGTCAGGCCCCACGTGCCTGGAGAAGCTCACCACCCTTGGCGTTCCGTGGAAGGCCACCGCGGCGCGCGGCGTCGTGGACGCCGTTTTCGTGAAGGATCGCATCAACGGCGTGCTCTTCGCGCTCGAAGAGACCACCACGCCTGCCTCTGATCCCATGGCGTGCGAGTTCGTGCTCGCGCTCCACCACTTCGCCGACTTCCTGAAGACGCTCAACATCGATCACGTCGGCACGCTCGGCTCGTACTGCTATCGCTGCTGCTGCGCGTGGAGCACCACGAACGACTGCCGCGGCCTGAACGATCCGGAGCCCATGTGCGGCGCGAACGGCTACTCGAACCACTCGTGGGGTCGCGCCATCGACGTGCGTTACGTCTACACGAAGGCCGGCAAGCGCTACGACATCAACGATCCGAAGACGTTCGTCATGAACACGAGCACCACGTCCTCCACCTGCACGGCCGCTGCCACGCAGACAGGTGATAGCAAGTTCCTCTACGACCTCGTGTGCGGGGCTGCGCAGGCGCAGGTCTTCTCCACGCTGCTCACGCCGAACTTCAACTCGGCGCACCGCAATCACTTCCACCTCGACATCGGCCAGTCCGGACCGCCCAAGGGCTTCTCCGTACAGAGCCGTCGCCTGCGCATCGACGTGGCGGATGGATACGACAACAGCTGCGGCGACGAATAGGCGTTTTGCGGCGACGGCTTTTGCGTGAAGGCGCGATCTAGCCGTGATGACGGCGTGATGAACGCACGATGAAGGCTGAATTTTCCGCGTAGGCCGAGGCACGCCGCTTGCTCGTTCTCCTGCATGGCGAGCGGTGGAAGCATGCGAGGAGGCGTGAGGGGAGTCGTGGTCGCAGCGCTCATCGGAGCGGCGGTGTGCGGCAGTGGCAGCGCGCTCGCGGACGATCCGCCACGTCCCGCCGCGAACCCGTTCGTGCTCCACATCCCGGTGTGCTCGGCGACCGACATGATGATCGCCGACCTCGATCAGATCGATGGAGAGCGCGGCTTCGGTCGCGGTGGAGCGGTGGTCACCGCGATCGAGGAGCTCGTGCGGCAGTCGAGCGCGGCACCGTCCAGGGGCGTCGCTGATCTCGAGCTGGTTGTCCGCACTGACGGCACGCAGACGCTCAAGGTGCTGTGGGCTGCGCGGCAGCGGAGCGACTGGGAGTCGTTCGCCACGGGAGTCGAGCACCTGGTCACGAAGGAGCAAGTGCGGATCCCCGAGAGATCGCTCGGGATGACCATCGTGGTGCGCGTGGACGCGCGGCAGGAGTTCCCGGACGGCTGCCCCGTCGGGACGCGCGGCGAGCCGGAGGCCTTCGATGGCGCGCATCCGGTGGGATGTGGCACGCGCGCGGTCGCTGCGCCATCGTATGGCCGGACGTGCGGCCGTCGTCGTCGTTCCGCCGAAGCACTCACCCGTGTGGTGCACGCTCGCATCATGAGCGAGGCACGCATTCCGGATCCCGCGCAGCCCACACAACGAACGAAAAGCTAGGTATCCTCCGCGCGTGCGTCGCGCGTTGCCTCTCCTTGGTCTCGTTGTCGCTCTCGGCTCGTGCAAGAGCATGTGCGGCGCGTCGGGCGAAGGCGCGTCGTCTGGGCCTGCTGCCGTGCCCGCCGCCGATCGAAAAGCGCCGGTGCATCTCGTCGGTCGCTTCTTCGGGAAGGACGCGGACGGCGTGACGTTCACGTATCCGAGCGCGCAGCTCCGCGCTCGCTTCTCCGGAACCAGTCTGGTCGCGAGGCTCACGGACCCACAGGGGCAGAATCAGTTCTCCGTCATCGTCGACGGCGCACCGCCCACGCTCCTCAAGATGAACCCGGTGCAGCGCGAATACACGGTCGCGTCGGGCCTCGCGCCGGGCGAGCACGACATCGCGATCGTTCGCCGTACCGAGACGTGGTTCGGCGCCACGCGGTTTGGGGGGTTCATCGTGGAGCCAGGCGGCGCGCTGGTCGAGACGAAGGAGCCGTACGCGCGCACCATCGAGATCGTCGGCGACTCGATCTCGTGTGGGTACGGCGTGCACGGCACGAGCGCGAGCTGCTCGTTCTCGCCGGAGACGGAGGACTCCACCGTCACGTACGGCGCGCTCACCGCCGCCACGTTCGGCGCCGCGCACGTGGACCTCTGCTGGTCCGGCCGCGGCCTGCTCCGCAACAACGACGGCTCCACCACGGACACCATGCCGGAGCTCTACGACCGCGACTGGGACGCGCCGCGATATGCGGCCGACGTGGTCGTCGTCAACCTCGGCACCAACGACTACTTCGCAGGCAGCGATCCAGGCGCGCCGTTCGAGACCGCGTACCTCGAGTTCTTGAAGAGGCTGCGCGTGGTCCATCCGGGCGCGTTCGTGATCTGCGGCATCGGCTCCATGCTCACCGGCGCGGAGGCGGCCGGCGCGCGCGCGCACGTGGAGCGCGTGGTGCGCGCCATCAACAAGGACGGCGACGCCAAGGTCGCGTTCGTCGACTGGCCACCTCAGGACCCTGCGGATGGTGTGGGATGCGGCAACCACCCGAACGAGAAGACGCAGAAAAAGATGGCCGCTGTGCTCACCGCAAGGGTGAAGGAGCTGCTGCCCGCCTGGTAGGGGACTGTAGGGCTACGCTGTTTCCAGCCCGTGCAGTAGGGCGCTTCGGTGGCCGGCCCTCTGCTATTATTCCATGATGCGACATTCCATTCGCGCGCTGTTGTTCGGGTCCGTCATGGTTGCCGCGGCGATCGCCGCCGCGTGTGGCAGCTCAAGTGACAGCACGTTCGGCGAAGGCGCTGGCGACGGCGGCGACGAGTCGACAGGGCCGCAGCCGTGCGTGACGGGCTTCGGTGGTGGATGCAGCGACGGTGGCGGGAACGGCGAGGGCGGCATCCTCACCGTCACCGCGCTCGCGTTCGATCCTCCGACCACGACTCTCACGCTGGACGGCATCAACCCCGGCCTCGCGAAGTACACGCTGAAGGCCACGTTCCCGAACGGCACCACGGGCATCGTCACTGCGCAGTCGCTGCAGTTCGACCGGCCCGACGTCGCCACCCTGGTCCCTGGCTCGCCCGTGGGCCTGAACGCCGCCGGGCAGTTCGCAGGTACGGGTACTCTGCACGGAGTTTACGGAGGTCGCGAGGCCACGGCCACGCTCACTGTCCTGGTCCACGCGAAGAGCGTGATGAGCGGCGTGGACCCCGCCGCGGTGATCGGCCTCGACGCCGCAGGCCTTGGCGCCGACACCAAGGTCACGTCGCTCCTCTATCCGTATGACCTCACCGTGTTCCCGCTCGGCCTCGCGTCGCCGCTCCTCATGTGGACCGCGCCCAACACGACCGACACGTACAAGATCCACGTCGAGGAGAAGAACTACACGTTCGACACCTACGCGGTGCCCGCAAAATCCGGCCAGCTTCGCATGGACCAGACGATGTGGGATCGGGTCACCGCGTCCAACACCGGCGATCCGCTGAAGGTCATGCTGTCACGCTGGGACTCCGCGTCGAAGACCGCGTTTGCGTCCGCAGCGGAGTCATGGACCGTGGCGCCCGCCAGCCTGCGCGGCGCCATCTACTACTGGACGACCAGCACCGGCGGTCACATGTCGCGCATTCGGCCCGGCACTGGCGCGCTCCCCGAGCAGCTGAACGGCGGCAAGTGCATGGGCTGCCACGCCGTGAGCGCGGACGGCACCACGCTCGTCGCTGCCGTCGAGGGCGAAGGCTCCACCGACAATGGCGATCAGCGCGGCTGGGTCTCGTACGACCTGCCCGACGCGTCCATCCGCAAGGAACCGCACCTCTTCGGCGGCAACGTCGCCGTCAATCCGAACGGTAAATACACGGTGTTCGGCACCACGCCGCTCCGCATCGCGGACACCGTCACCGGTGTCGAGAACATGGACGCGGGCCTCGCGATCGCGCTCGACCCCGGCATGAACACGCTCGCGCATCCCGCGTTCTCGCCGGATGGAAAGAAGTTCGCCGCGGTCCAGTCGAGCAACAACTGGTACACGTGGCAGGCCAGCAAGCTGATGGTGTTCGCGTTCGACGAGAAGTCACAGACGTTCTCTGGCGCAGCGCCGCTCGCGGCCAGCGCGGACTTCGGCGTCGGCCAGCAGGCCATTGCGTATCCGAGCTTCTCGCCGGACTCCGCGTTCCTCGCGTTCCACGTGGGCGATCACGCGAGCGGCTG
Organism: Myxococcales bacterium; assembly: GCA_025355005.1. Taxonomy (GTDB): domain Bacteria; phylum Myxococcota_A; class Polyangia; order Polyangiales; family Polyangiaceae; genus JANXLV01. The sequence continues at coordinate 40,195 of JANXLV010000134.1, forward strand.
CAGCACGTCTTGCGACAACAACGAGACCGGCATCTCCGCCATCTACCTGCAGCCGAGCGCGGGCGGCGCGTCCGTGCGTCTCGCGAACCTCACGGACTCCCCGCCGAACGTCGCGGACAAGAACCTCGCGTTCGAGCCCACGTTCAACCCCATCGAGCGCGGCGGCTATTTCTGGGTCGTCTTCACCAGCATGCGCGACTGGGGCAACGAGATCACCGGCACCGCCAACAACGGCAAGAAGCGCCTGTGGGTCGGCGCGATCAACAAGGCCTCGGGCGGCATGGACCCGAGCCACCCGGCCTTCTACCTGGAGGGCCAGGAGGAGACCACGACCAACATGCGCGGCTTCTGGGCGCTCGCCGCGTGCACGCAGACACCGAAGGCGGGCGCGGGCGGCGGGACGTGCGCCGCGGGCTTCGAGTGCTGCTCGGGCTTCTGCGACAAGGGCTCGTGCGTGGACACGGGCATGCTCGCGTGCGCCGGGCTCGGCGGCAGCTGCAAGGTCGCCGCGGACTGCTGCAACAGCGACATCGTCGTGTGCTCGAACGGGATGTGCAAGGCCAACGGCCCCAAGTAGCCGCGGCGAGGAGAAGGCGCAGGCGATCGAGCGCAGCGGCTCGCCCCGCGTGCCGGAGTGCACGGGCGTTTGGTCGCGCAGCCGCTGAGCACCTGGTCTACCCAAATTGTGAAATCTGGGACTTTTGAAGGTACCAGGGTTGAGGCATGCTCCGGCCCATGCAGCAGCTCGAGGTTCCCACGCTGGTTGGTCGTCATGTGAAGCTCGCGCCGCTGTTGCATGCGCACGCGGAGGCGCTCGTGGCTTGTGCGAACGAGTCGCGAACAACCTACGGGTGGACGCCTGTCCCCAGCACGAAGGCGGCGATGGATGCGTACATCGACACGGCGTTCACGCAGCAGTACGGGCGCGCGATGCCGTTCGTGGTGCGGGATGCGCAGGGCGTGATCGTGGGGACGACGCGCTACATGTTCATCGAGGAGTGGCGCTGGTCGACCGCACCGGCGGCGCCTCTGCCGAACGGCCCCGACGCCCTGGAGATCGGCGCCACATGGTACGCGGAGCGCGTGCAACGGACGCCAGTCAACACGGAGGCGAAGCTGCTCCTCTGCACGCACGCGTTCGAGCAATGGCGCGTGCGCCGTGTGACGTGGAAGACGGATGAGCGAAACGCGCGCTCCCGCGCCGCCATCGAGCGCCTTGGAGCTACGCTCGACGGAGTCTTGCGCGCGCACTGGCCAGGCGCAGACGGCAAGGTGCGCAACACGGCGTTCTACTCGATGCTCGCAGACGAGTGGCCGGTGGCGCGGCGCATGCTCGAGGAGAAGCTCGCGCGGCCCATTGCCTGACGCCAAGGTCGGTTGAACCTACATACGTGTCACAGGATGGAGACCGCTGCGTCGCCGTCGAGCTCTGTGCGGATCGCGCGTAGCAGGCGCTCGGGATCGTATGGCTTCGGCAAGAACGCCACGCGCTGATCGCGGAGCAGATCGCTGATGTTCGCGTCTGCTGGGTATCCGCTCGAGACGAGGAGCGCCGTGAGCGGATAGAGGTCGCGGATCTTCCCGATGGTCTCGGCGGCGGGAAGCCCGGGCATGACCACGTCCAGGAGGACCAGCGAGAACTTCATGGTGGCGAGGGTGTCGAGCACCTCCTGTCCGTTGCGCACGAGCACGACCTCGTAGCCCGCGCGCTCCAGGATCAGCTGCACCACGTAGCGGACGCCGGGGTCGTCCTCACCGACCAGGATGCGCTCTGTGCCGCCCGTGGCCGCGCGCTCGATCTTGGTGCCCGCGACCCGCGCCGCGCGTGCGAGCTGCGGAAGGTACATCCTGAAGGTGGTCCCGACGCCGAGCTCGCTCTCGCAGTGCAGCATGCCGCCGCGCTGCTGCACGATGCCGTGCGCGACGGCGAGCCCAAGGCCGGTCCCCGCGAACTCGCCCTTGGTCGTGAAGAAGGGCTCGTAGATGCGGTCCATCTGGTCCTTCGAGATGCCCACGCCCGTATCACTGACGCTCACGAGCAGGTAACGGCCGGGCACGGCCCACGGGTGCGTCTCTCGAAACGCGCCGTTGATGAGGACCAGCTCCGCCTCGATGTTGATCTTGCCGCCCTTCGGCATGGCGTCCCGCGCGTTCAGGCACAGGTTCATGATCACCTGATCGAGCTGGGTCGGGTCGGCCTCGACCAGCACGCCCAGCGCGGGGGCGATCAGATCGATCACGATCGTGGACGGGATCACGCGGCGAAGCAGCGGCACCAGGTTGGAAAGGAGCTCGACGGGGTCCACGTCCTGGAGCGAGAGCTGCTGCGCGCGGCTCATGGCAAGGAGCTGTTTCGTGAGCGCCTGTGCGCGGTCCGCCGCGTCCGTGATCCCGTCCAGGTACTCCCTGACCTCCGCGAGATCGGTCGCGGTGCGCGCCATGCTCGTGGAGGCCACGATCACGGTGATGAGGTTGTTGAAGTCGTGCGCGACGCCTCCCGCGAGAACGCCGATGCTGTCCATGCGCTGGATCCGCGCGAGCTTCCGCTCGATCTCCAGGCGCTCACCCGCGGCCTGCCGCGTCCGCTCGTCGAGACGAAGGCGGCTCGCGGCCACGGAGATGAATGCGGAGATCGACGTCAGGTAGGCGAGCACCTCCGGGGTCGGCGGAAGCACGGGCTCATCACCGAAGGTGCCCATACCCAGCACTGCGAAGGCCTTGTCCACGATGGCGAGCGGAACGTTCACGATGGTGCGATTGCCCATCGCCGCCACGATCGCCTTGTTCGTCCGCGGGTCCGTTCGAGCGTCCTCCACCACGACGATGTGGTTGCCGCGAAAGAGCTCCTCGAGCATCGGATCGCCATCGATCGGAAATAGCGCCGACGTGGACTGGCTCGAGATACCTTGCTCCGTGACCAGCCGGAACGACCTGGACTCCACGGTATCCGTCACGCATAGCCAGCAATGCTGGTAGCCAGTCGCCCGCGCGAGCTCTGGCTGGAGGATCTCGAGGAGCTCATTGAAGCTTCGAGCCCGTTGTAGCTCACGAGCGAGTTCGAACAGGCCAACCCCCGACATCGGCTCGGAGTTTCGCACGCTGGTCAGCCGCCGTCCACGCTCCCATCGGCGCCGCTGCCCGAGCCACCGGACGAGCCGGTCAGCTCTTCTTCTCCCAGCCCAGCTCCTCCAGCGCTCTCACGACCTGCGGGAGCATCGTCCATTTCACGGACTCGTCTCCGGGTGCACCGTCGCTGAACGACACCAGGATGGCGAGATGGGTCTTCGGCATGAGGCTCAGGTGATCGCACAGCGCCCTTGCGTAGTTGCCATACTGGTTGTTCACCGCGCTGTGATTCGAGAGGGCGATCTTCGGATGCGCAGCGAGCTCGCCGGCCGTGAGCGTGTGCGCCGGCGCGTGGTAGTGCGCGGTCAGCATCTCCCGGACGACGGAGCGGCCGCCAATGCTGCGCAGCGCGCCCTTGCACGCGAGGATCGCCTTCTTGTAGACGTCGACGGACGGGAGGTCCGTGGCCGGCAGATTGAAGGCGTCGATAGGCTTCTCCATGACACCACCCTAACACCCCCTCCCACGTTGCCTCATGAACGCTTCACGCTCGGTTCATGGCACCTCACGCACAAACACGCACAGTGAGCGCCATGAGAGACGTGTCAAAACGCAGCCTCGGTTTCGCTGTCCTTTTGCTTGTGGGCGGTGGGGCAGTCACTGGTTGCTCCGGGAGCTCGGGCGATCTCGAGTCCCTCGGCAGCACCAGCCAGGATGAGACCGCCGCGCCTTCGCGGGAGCCGCCGTTGCCTCCGTTGAACCCGCGGGCTCCGCTCAGCCAGGACGAGATCGATCTCGCGGGACGCCTCCTCGCGGACCAGCCCGATCGGCTGAGGATGCTCGAGGAGCCGGTCAGCGACGCGGCGCGGCCGACCCCCGATGGCAACTACACGGTCGACGTGCCTGGCCATGACGGACGCGTCGTCACGCGGACCACCATGGGCAAATGGTTCGGCTACCGCTCGATCATCTCGGCCGCGAGCCGCCTCGCGAACCCGGAGAACCGCGTGACGCTCTACGCCGTGCTCCGATCGACGACGACGCTCCGGGACACGCCAACAGTCGACGCCGCACGAATGCTCTCGAACGATGAGCTCGACGCGCTGATCGACAAGCTCGTCGCCGTCGCCACGCAGCCGGGCACGATCGCCCTCAAGAACCCTCCTCCTCCTCCTCATGCTTGCAGCAGCGAGACCGGCACGGGCCTCGGCAAAGACAGCACCGTGAACTGTCAGCCGCAGAGCACGTTCATCAAGGACATCGCATACACGCTCAAGAACGATCTCTCCTGCGTCCGCGATCAGGGCAACCGAGGAACGTGCGCCGCGTTCGCCATCACGGGCGCGGTCGAGACTTCGTGGCGAGTGAAGCACAATGGCAACTTCCTGAACCTCTCCGAGCAAGGCCTCTATGCGCGCGCGACGCACGGCTGGAACAATACCGACTACGGCGACGGCCTCGACGAGGTGGATACGCTCCAGCGGATGATCTCGCACGCGTACCGCTTCGCCTGGGAGTCGAGCTGGGACTACAACGCGTCGCCGAACAGGACCGACAGCGGGACCTCCTACACGCACTCATGTGACAACTACGTGGAGAAGTGCTCGAACACGACGCACCAGCTGCCCTCGAGCAGCGGCAGCTGGGTGGACACGACGGTGTCGAGCTCCGCGGTCGGCGTCTCGAGCCTCGTGGCGATTGATCTCAATCCACAGAAGGACCACATGGCCCTTGTCACCGCGTTGCTCGCGACGAAGATCCCGATCATCCTCGACGTCATGGCTGACGGCGCGCTCACCCACCCCGACGGAAACAACTACGTCGACTGGTACGGCGCCGTGCCGGTCGGAGCGCACGCGCTCATGCTCGTGGGAACGGTCACCGTCGGCGAGCTCAAGACCTACGGCGCGGGAGCACCCCCGTACCCGTACAACGCGATGCCCGACTCGTACCGCATCTTCATCATCAGGAACTCCTGGGGCTGCGACTGGGCCGACAACGGCTACGCGCTGGTGAGCCCGCAGTGGATGAAGGCCCGCACGTACTCGATGACAGCAGTGATCGCGAACTGAGCCCCGGTCCAGTGGATCGATCCCATGACTCTCCACCGGCGACCGTGAGCATGCTAGGAAAAGAGGGGTGTCGGTCGCTGTCGTAGATGAGGCTCCCCACGAGGCGACCGCCTGGGCACTGCTGCTCGCGCTCGCGCGACGGGCGAGCGGTGGGTCTCCGATCACGGACGAGGTCCCATTGGCCGTGGCTGACGACGGCGCGCTCGAGACGGGTTCACGTGCGCCCTTCATCGTGGCGCGCCCCACGACGCCGCGCGGGTGGTCGTGGCCCGACGGCGGCGCGCCCGGTTCGGTTCTTGGGGCGGAGAAGGAGGTCGAGCAGATGCTCGATCTCTACATGCCGCTGTGCGTGGGCAACGGAAGCGAGCACCTCACGGTTGGCCATCTGGCTCAGACGCTGGACGGTCGCATCGCCACGGAATCGGGCAAATCGCAGTTCATCTCGGGGGAGCAGAGCCTGCTTCATACGCATCGGCTGCGAGCATTGTTCGACGTGGTCGTGGTCGGGCGGCGGACCATCCACGAGGACGATCCGCAGCTGACGACACGACGGTGCAAGGGCGCGAGCCCCGTGCGCGTCGTGATCGATCCCGAACGCCGACTCGGGCCCGAGCGCCGCGTTTTTTCCGGCGCGCCGTCCGCGACGCTCCTCTTCTGCTCCGCCGACGCGGCTCGAAAAAAACCGCAGCACGGCAGCGCCGAGGTCGTCGCGATCGAGGTCGCGGACGGCAAGCTGCCCGTGCCCGCGATCCTGGCCGAGCTCGCGCGACGAGGCTTGCGCCGCATCTTCGTCGAGGGCGGTGGCCTCACCGTGTCGAGCTTCCTCGCCGCCGGCGCGCTTCACCGGCTGCACATGACGGTCTCACCCGTGGTGTTCGGCTCGGGCCGGCCGTCCCTGACGTTGCCGGAGATCCGCGAGCTCGGAGAGGCGCGCACGCTCGAGTGGCGCCACTTCTCGCTCGGCCGCGACGTGCTGTTCGATTGCACGGTTCGAACGTGAAGCACGCTCACGTCTTCGTGAGGCCCGAACCGAGCGCGAAGATCACTGGCGGCGACCTCTACAATCTGCGCCTCTTCTCCGCCCTGCGCGCTTTCGGCGCCGACGTGCACGAGACCACCATCGATGGCGAGCGCCCTCCTGGAAAGGTCCTCGTCGATAGCCTCTATCTCGACGCTCTGCCGCGCTTCGCGCCTTGCCATCTGCTCGCCCACTATCTTCCGTGCCTCGTCGCTGGCACCACCCTGTCCGAGGCCGAGCGCGCCGCGCTGATCGCCGCCGACGGCTTCGTGACGACAAGCGCCTTCATGGCACGCGAGCTCACCCGGCTTGCGCCCGAGCCGCGACCCGTCGTCGTCATCGCGCCGGGCATCGACGTCACGAACACCGCGCACGTCACCCCGGCCGCACGTGGCTCGCGCGCGATCCTGGTGGCCAATCTGACCCCCGGCAAGGGCGTGTTGCCGCTTCTGCGCGCGCTCGCGTCGCGTCCTCTTGCGCTCGCCGTCGTGGGCAGCCCCGATGTCGATCCGGACTACGCCGCCGCGTGCCACGCCGCCGGACCGCATGTGGAGTTCCTGGGCGCGCTCTCACACGCGCAGACGACCGCGGCGATCGCGGCGAGCGACTTCCTGGTGTCTGCCTCACGCATGGAGTCGTTCGGGCTCGCGCTCGCCGAGGCACGCGCCCTTGGCGTGCCGATCGTCGCAAGAACCGGCGGAAACGCCGCCGCGCACATCGATCCTTCCGCTGGCGGGTGCCTCGTTGATTCGGACGAGGCCCTCGCTGACGAATGCATCCGGCTCGCCTCCGACCCTACGGAGCTCGAGGCTCGTCGTCACGCCGCGCGGACTCACCTTCCGCCACCGCGCTCCTGGGCAGACGCCGCGCGCGAGTTTCTCGCGGCGTTCACGGATTCAATCCACGAAGGCTGATCCCTTCGGGGAAGTACGTCGCGAGCCACCTGGTCTCCGGCGTGCCGTACGCGGCCGCGAGCTTCGTGACGAGGAGCGAGAAAAGGCCCTCGTGATTCAACGTGGTAGTCCGCCCGGGCTCCGCATAGAGGCCTTGCTGAAACCCGATATCCGCAAAGCTCTCCACGAACGCACCATCCTTCGAGAGGATGTGCACCGGCGTGTGGAAGGTCACCTCACCGGGTGAGTTCGATTCCAGTCGCGGCTGATGATCTCCGAGCACCACGATGACGGCGTCTTGCGATTTATCCGCTTCCAGGAAGTCGGCGAGCGCACGCCACTCGTATTCGACGCTCTTCAGATAGTGAAGTCGGTAATCCGTTCCGATCTTCTCCACGCCAGGCAGCGGCGGCCAGTCCGCGCTGTCCTCGTACGCGGGGACCGTATCGCGCGTCCACGGGTAGTGCGTGGAGACGGCCATGTAGAACAGGTACCGAGGCTCCGCGAGCGCGGGGAGGCTCGACTTGCGGAAGGTCTCGAGGCTGAACCTGTCCGGGATCACGCCCCATCCGTACTTGGTTCCCTGGTAGTCGAGCTGCGGGGCGGTGACGCGCAGCTCGTGAGCGTACATATCGCCGGCGCCGACGCCGGTGCGGTCCTTGGTCCCGGGCTCCAGGCTCCCCGTGTGATAGCCCTGATTGCGGAAGAACCCGATGAGCGTGGGCACTTCTCGAACCCTGGACGTGAGGAGCGTGAAGCTCTCTGGCTGGTCGATCAGGATGCCGGTCTGCATCGTCCCCAAGCTGAGCCACGATCTTCCGCCGTGCACGGGCGCGGAGCTGATGCCGGTACGCGCGCGATACCCCGCTGCCTCGAGGCGCGTCTGTATCCGCGAGATCAGCGCCCGATACGCGTCCGCCATGTCCCACGTGGTGAGGATCTCTCCATAGGCCTCTATGACCAGGAAATAGAAGTTTGGCTTCTTCTGGAGCCGGACCCTCATGAGATCTTGGTAGCGCGCGTCGGGCCCTCCTTCTCCTAGCGCGCGAAGGCGAGCGTGGACCGCGACGGACGCGCGTGTGTTGTCGATGATCTTCGCGCTCGCAAGCGGCGCACCCGCAAACGTCAATATGCCCGACAGGAGCGTCCACGCGAGGGCTGCCATACCGACCCGCCGCCGCGGCACCGCAGGTTCTTTCTCCTGCAACGCGGTGAACGTGCGGTTCAACAGGACGATGAGGAGCACCACGCCCACGAGCGATCCACCGATGGCCGCGACCCAGGCGAACGACGTCATCTCCGAGAGGAAGTGAACGAGGTTGATCGCAAGTCGCCAGTCTTCTGCCAGAGCCGGCGGCCGGTGGAACGACGACTCGAACGCGTACTCGTACGTGAGAAACAAAAGCAGCGCCGGGTACCCGGCCACCGCGAGCCACCGGAGGAGGCGACGACGCCTGGTCCGCGCCGTGGCGAGCAGCCCGAGCACCACGAGGCCGTATTCGAACGAGTAGCCAAAGAGAGCGTGGCCGCGCTCACCCCACACGATCGCGGGGATGGAGAGGGGTACGCCGAGCATGACGACAACCGCCCAGAGCACGTTCGCGCGTAGAGCACGCCGCATGGCCTGTGCTAATCCTAACTCACCTTGCGCGCGCTGAACCTCGCGATCGTCTGTGCGCTCTTCGGCAGCTCCGGCTGCTCGAGACAGGACGCGCCTTCGGAGGCGCGAAAGCCCCGCGTGGACGTCACCGTCTGGCTCGATCCACACGGCGCGGTACCCGGCGACGACCTCGGCGTGTCGACCTCTGCGCCGCCGTTGGAGCGGCAGATGTTCGTGCGGAACGGGGTGCACATCGCCGTCGTCGGGGTGCCCGCGGAGGGGGATCCAGCCGCGTTTCTCGAGAACGCGATCCTCGATGCGGAGCGCGCCGGCTCGAACGGCACGATCCTGGTCTCCACACGATGTCTCTCGGACCTGCAGCGCGGGCTCGAGAAGAACATCTCGCCCATGTGGACGGTGCCCCTCGTGATCGGCGCCCGCTGCGATGGCGGGTCGAAGGACAGGCTCGTGGCCGCCGCGCTGGTGGAGACCGGCTCCGCCTCGCAGGTGCGCATCACCTTCGATCTCCACACGCGAGCGTTCATCAAGGTCGACCCCATTCGCTGAGTTGTCAGGGTTTGCTAGTGGGCTGTCCTCGGAACGCGCGTGAGCGCACAATCGAGTGCAGGAAGGAGAGCGACACCAGGATGGTGCCCACCGCCGCGAAGAGCCGCGCGGGCGCTGCCCACGGAACGAACGCTCCCGCGAGCGCGATCATGAGCAGACAGAAGACCCAGCGATAGATGGGTGAGGCGGGACAGTCACCGAGCGCGGGCACCACCGCGACGGCCGACGCGAACACGTAGCGCCATAGCCCGGCGACGAGCACCCACGGCCCGACCGCGCCCTCGCGATGTAGCAAGAGCCCGAGCACCATCACGGTCAACGCGTCGGTCTCCATGTCGAGCACCGCGCCGAACACGGACGTCTCGCCGCGCGCGCGCGCCACGTGGCCGTCGATTCCATCGATCCCCAGGATCAGCAGCACGAGCGCGACGAAGAATGGACGCGGGAGCCACGTGAGCAGCATCGGAAGACATGCCACGAGCGCGAGACGAAGGAGCGTGAGCACGTTCGCGACCGCGAGCTTATTGTCCTCTGTGCGCCATCCGCGCGCACTCGCGACCTGCCATCCCAGGCCCAGGACACCGGCCGCGATGCAGAAGGCGATCTCTCGCGACCAGACCGCGAGGGCGACCGACGCGAGCATCCACAGAGGATAGGCGAGCCGGCGGCTCACGCGTCCTTGCCGTGTGGAAGCAGGAAGACGATCAGCCCCGGCAACGCTGCGACCAGGCTGAGCACGCCGAACGTGACGGAGACGGCAACTCCGCGCGCTGCATCGAGCCCCATGAGCGCGAACAACGCCGCCGTGGTCGCTTCGCGCGCGCCCCACCCCGCGAAGGCCCACGGGATGGTCGTGGTCGCGAGCACCAGCGGCACAACTTGCATGGCCGCGCCGGCATCCAGCACGACACCGGTCGCGCGCGCCGCGCAGCAGAACATGAGCACGAGGATCGCGACGCACGTCGTGGAGACGGCGAGCTGGAAGCCGATGGCGCCGCGTTCGAGTAGCGCAGCACGTGCGTCCGTGGAGAGCGCTTGCAGTCGAGGCGAACGTCGTGCGCGCGACGAGAGCAAGAGAAGAAGAGGGACCGCGAGCAGCAGCGCGCCCACGAATACGCCCAGAAAAGAGCCGTTTCCGCGCACGAGCCACACGGCGGAGCTGACGAGCACGAAGAGCGCGAGCGCGACGACGCCCGAGAGTCGCTCGAGGATCACCGCGCGCGCCGGTGGCCCCCACGATGCGCCGCCGAGCCTGCCGCGATGCCGCGCCGCGCGGACCACGTCACCGGCGATCCCCACAGGCAGCACCTGGTTCAGCAGCGTCGACAGGTAGTAGTCCAGATACGCGCGACGAAACGGCAGCGTCGCTCCCAGCCGCGCCGACGTGAAGTGCCAGCGCCACGCACACAGCAGATAGAAGAGCGCGGACAGGCCGAAAAAGAGCGCGACCGGGCGCGGGCTGAGGTGCGTGAGGCTCTCCCACACGGACCGGAGATCGATCCGCCAGAGGACGAGCCCCACGAAGACGGGTGTCGCGATGAAGCGCGCCACCTTGGTGGAGGCCACGAGCCAGCGCGGAGCGCCTTCACGCACGCGGCGGGAGATCCTTCTCGTACGAAGCCCACGCCACGTGCGATTCGTGCAGGGTCACCTTCATGGACGTGAGCGAAGGACCGCCCGGACCGACGGCCCCCGCCTTCGCAGCCTCCGCCATGCGCTCGAAGACGTAGCGCGCGAGAAACTCCGTTGTCGTGTTCACGCCCGCGAACTCCGGCAGATCGTCCAGGTTCTGGAAGGTGAGCTTGCCGAGGACCTGGTGGAGCACCTCGCTCGCGCGTCCGATGTCGATGACCACGTTCGACTCGTCGAGCGTCTCGCGGAAGAAGGCGACGTCGACGATGTACGTCGCGCCGTGGAGCTTCTGTGCAGGGCCAAAGAGCTCCCCGCGGAAAGAGTGGGCGATCATGACGTGGTCGCGGATGCCGATGGCGAACATGGCTACGGACTATAGCGCACGCGATGGCAGAGGCATGACGTCAGCTTGGGCATGGTTCGCGGCAGCTCCTCGAACGAGCTCTCCCCGTCCAGCAGCACGTCGAGCACGGGATCCGTGAGGAGAGAGAGCGCGAGCTCGAGGCGCCTGCGAAACGACCATCGCGCTTGCTGCGATGGGGGCAGCCCGCCGACCTGCGAGGACCGCAGCGTGAGGCGTTGCGAATGGAACGCGCCGCCGAGGGGAGCCTGGGTCGTGCCCTCGCCAAAAAAGCTCATCTCGACGATCGTGGACGATGAGCCAGCGAGGGAGATCGCGGTCGCGAGGCCCTCCGAAGTTCCGCTCGTGTGGATCACCACGTCGGCGCCGCCCTGCGCGGAGCTGGGGACGGCGAACGCGACACCGAACGCAGACGCAACGCGCGCGCGCTCTCCCAGGATGTCGACGAGCTCCACGCGACATCCCGGAATGCGCCCAGCGAGGTATGCGACGAGCGCGCCCACCACGCCGCCGCCGACGACCGCGACGCGATCGCCGACCTTCACGTCTGCGTCCCACACTCCATTGATCGCGGTCTCCAGGTTGCCCGCGAGGACCGCGCGAGCCGCGGGCACACCCGCAGGCAACGGAACGACCGCGTCCGCCGGCACGACGTACCGCGTCTGGTGTGGATAGAGGCAGAAGACCTCCCGTCCGCGAAGCTCGCTCGGCCCTTCGGTGACGCGACCCACGTTGAGGTAGCCATACTTCACGGGGAACGAGAGCTCGCCCGCCTGATGCGGCGCCCGCATGCGCTGATGCTCGCTGACGGGGACGCGTCCCTGGAAGACGAGCGACTCGGTCCCGCGGCTCACGGCCGAGTAGAGCGTCTCGACGAGCACCTCGGAAGGACCGGGGCCCGCGAGCGTCTCCTCACGGATCTCTCCGACCCCCAGCTCGACTGTCCAGAAAGCACGCGCCGTGAACATCTCCCGAGTATCGCTCGTTGCCTCGTCGAACGCGAACTTGGGAGCCTTGGCGCCGCCGTAACCACTTGCGCGGTCGCGCGTAGTGCTCTCATGAAGGCGCTGCTTGCCCCCCTGGTCCTCGGGTCCACGCTTGTTTTTGGCTGTTCTGGTGCGGCGCTCGAGAACGCCACCGCTCCCCATGCGCCGTCCGCTGCATCGATGCCCGCGGTCCAAGCGGGACACGAGGGACACGCGCGCACGTACGGCAAGCCGACGCCGGCGGAGCTCGCGAAGCTCACGCCGCTCCAGCTCCGCGTCACCCAGGAGGCCGCGACGGAGCCGCCGTTCCAGAACCAGTACTGGGACAATCACGCCGCCGGCATCTATGTCGACGTCGCGACGGGCGAGCCGCTCTTCTCGTCGCAGGACAAGTTCGAATCGGGCACCGGCTGGCCGAGCTTCACGCGACCGATCGAGGCAGAGCGTGTCGTCGACGCAGAGGACCTCACGCACGGCATGGTGCGGACCGAGGTCACGTCGAAAGGCGGCGGCTCGCACCTTGGTCACGTCTTCACGGACGGCCCGGCGCCGACCGGCCTTCGCTACTGCATGAACTCGTCGTCGCTCCGGTTTGTCCCGTTCGCTTCGCTCGAAGAGGAGGGCTACGGCGCATATCGCGCGCCCTTCCTCGCATCGAACCACGGCGCGCCGCCGCCAGCAGCGACGGTCAATGCGTGTAATTTCCCCGCACCTGGTCAGAAGGCCGGTTGCAGCGCGACGATCGCCGTCGCCATCGTGGGCGGCCGTTGCGTCGCGCGGACGCGTGATGCGATCGGAAAGGCGCCCGGCGTCATCGACACGACCCTCGGCACGGACGGCGCGGACAAGGCGCTCGCGCTCCGCGTCCTCTTCGATCCGACGAAGACGACCTACGACGCCCTGGTGCGCGCGTGGATCGCGGAGGGCGGCGCGCATGCCGCGGACGGCCGCGTGCTCGCCACCACGAGTGACGAGGAGCGCATCGCGAAGCGCACGCTGGACGAGAGTCACGCGAGCGCCGCGGTGGTCCGCACGTCAGGCTTCCGCGACGCCACGCCGGACGACGTCAAGAACACCGTCGGAGACGCGGCCGGGCGAATGGCAACGAATCGGTGCCTGTGACGCGCTTGCGGAATGCCTCACGGCGGAGATCGCCCACGGCGATAACTGACGTTATGGGCCGACGTTCGAGACGGTTCCAGCGACCATCTGGCTGAACCAATCGGACGCGGCGACCGCCGCTCCGCCGTCACCAACTGCCGCGTGCGTTTCAAAGAAGTAGACGAGCGTCGTGTGGTCGGTGCCGGCGAAGTAGAATGTTCCGAAGTTCTTGTCGAATGCCAGCTGGGCGCGCACGTCGAGCAGACCAGCGGTGAACTGCGGCTGGTCGAGTGGCACGTAACCCGTGCAGTTGCTCGCGCCGAAGCCATAGAGCTTCGTGATGTCGCTGTCGTCCGTGGAGTCCATGAGGCCGAACACACGATTCGGATACTTCTTCGCCAGATGGCGCATCGTGTTGATCGCGAATGCGCCTACGGCCGCCGTGCCGCCATCACCCACGCAATCCGCGCCGCAAGCGGCGAGCACCGTCTTGTCGAAGCCCCACAGCTCCGAGAGCTGCGACTGCATGCACGTCGCAAGGTATGGGCTTGCGAACGTGGGCCCAGAGTCGTTCACGAGCGTCACCGGAACGGCGCCGAATGCCGTCGCAACCTGGTCGTAGTTGATCACCGTGCCCATGCCGCCCGCGCTCACTCCGGTGAGGAGGACGCGCGTTGTGCCGGGAAAAAGCGGCTTGAGCGCGATCAGGTCGGCCGCGACGTTGCCGTATCCGACGAACTGCTGCGGCGCTTGCCCCGGAGGCGTGCCGCCCGGATTTGCACCACCATGCAGGTCGCCCGTGCAGTACGGGATGTACACCATGTTCCAGTCCTTCACTGGATTCTTGGGATCGAATCGACTGAACACGCCGTGGCTGGTCTCGGACGACGTGAACGTCGCGAGCTCTGTCTGACCGAACTTGGATGCGTTGCTGTCGCAGGTGACCGAGTTGAAGCAAACGCCGCCACCCTCGAGGAAGATCATCAGCTGCGTCGCGCCCGGATTGATGGTGTATGCGAAGCCTGTCCCGGAGCCATCCCGACAGTGGGAGTCCGCCACCGGCATCCAGAGCCACGGGCCTGCGGGACCCGTGACAACGGACCCCGTATCGAGCGCGGTCGCATCGAGCGATGCGTCGTCTACCCCCGCGTCGACCGCGGCTGCCATTCCACCGCTCGAACCGCTTCCGCATGCGAGCAGGGCCAGCGCTACCGCGCTTGAAATGGAGACCGCGCGGTGAGGGCTCTTCGACATCCTGGCTCCTTCGTAAGACGCCTTACTGCTGCGTGAACGTGACGGTGGTGGTGATCCCGCCGGACGTCGGATAGATGACAACGAGATCGTTGCCGTTCACGGAGTAGGTGCCAGCCGGGTTTGGGAACATGGAGACCGGGTCTTGGCAATCGAGGGTCGTCGAGAAGCTGGTTCCCGATGCGACGATCGTCAGTGTGTCGCGATGGTCGACCGTGTCGGGTGCGTCGCGGCGAACTCGCTTGAGAGCGGTGCCAGAGATCTGCCACGCGGCGTAGACCGTCGAAGCCGCAGGCGCGGCCCCGGAGTCTCCGACATAGGTACGTAGATGGGTGAAGTGATAGATGCCGTCCGCGATGGTGCCGCCGATCGGCGACGGCGGATCCCCAGAGACGACCTCCGTGGTGACTCCGGTGGTCTCGTTCGTGAGAGAGTGACAGACGCCGCCGCTGTCGGTCCCGGCGTCCAACCCGCCTCCGCCTGCGTCCTCGCTCTGGGCGTCCGCGACCGAGGCATCCGGGCCCGGAGCAGCGGGCGATGATGAAGAGGAGCATGCGCCGATGGCGATGGCGGAGCAGGTCACCATGAAACAACGGTTGCGCATGTGAACTGAGTAGCAGAGCGCGCGTCATGCACAACGCCTAAAACGCGCTCGCGACCGTCACTCGATCGAGAGACGTACGCTGTCGATGCTCACGTCGTGTAAGGTCAGCTGCGCGATGAAAATAAACGTTTCGACCATTCTGGGCGCGGCTGGCGTGTCCTTGGTGCTCATCATTGCTGCATGCTCGGGCGGGTCCAGCGGGGGCGGGTTGCCGCCCGATGACGCGGGGTTTTCCGATGTCGTCGACGCGAGCATGGCGCCCGCGGTGGACGCAGGGGACGCTGGCCCAAACGGCGCACCGAGCGACGTGTACCCCGCGTTTCGTCCGCCCGTACCACAGATTCTAAACTCGCACGGGCCCGTCGTCGCCGCGCCGATCATCGTGCCGGTCTTCTTTTCGGGCGATCCGGAGATGGCGTCCATGACGACGTTCCTCACCCAGTTCACGTCGTCTCCGGCGCTCGGACAGATGGTGGGGGAGTATGGCGTCGGCGCGGCAACGCTCTCGGCCGCCGTGCTCGTCACGGACCCTGCGCCCGCGATGGTCGAAGACGCGGACATCGGCGCGATGCTGGTCTCGCTCGTGGACGGCGTGGATGGTGGCGCCCCCGCGGCCCCACCCGCGACCGCGGACACGATCTACGTTCTGTTCTACCCGGTGGCCACCACAATCAACCTCAGTGGCAGGACCAGCTGCGTGGCGTTCGCTGGCTATCACGGCCGCGTGAAGACGAAGGGCCCGAACGCCACGTACGCGGTGATCCCGACGTGCGCCGCTGCGATGCTCGCAGCGCGGCGCACCGCCACCGTCACCCACGAGATCGCCGAGGCGGCGACCGACCCCAGCTCGCAAATCGGGTTCGGCGTCGTCGACCCGCTGGATGACATTTGGGCAGTGTTCGGTGGCGGCGGAGAGGTCGGCGACATGGGCATTGCCGCCGCCGGCGATCCGACGATGCTCTTCGACGGGATCACGAGCCCCATCCAGCGCATGTGGTCCAACGCCGCCGCGGCCGCGCACAAGAATCCGCTCGTGCCCGCGAAGAAGAACGCGCCCTACTACGTCGCCGTCCCCGTCATGCCGGACGTCGTGCCCGCGAGCTACAACGGCATCATGAACATGGTGCGTGGCGTGACGGTCGGAGCCGGAAAATCGAAGGCGATCGATCTGCAGCTCTGGAGCGACGGACCCACTGGCGGACCATGGAGCGTGAGCGCGAACGAGCTGGCAATACAGGCCGGCATGTCGGGCACGCTCGCATTTGCCTTCGATCGCACATCGGGGCAAAACGGAGAAATCTTGCACATGACGGTGACGGTCAAGAAGGCGAATGCTGTCGGCGCGTCATCGTTCCTCGTCGTCTCCACCATCGGAGCCGTGCAATACGGCTGGGTCGGAACGGTCAGCCAGTAGCGCGGGCGATCAGGGGACGCGGGCGCGGAGGGCCTCTGCGGCCCTGACGTTTCGCGTCTTCTTCGACACGTGCTCGAGCACGCCCGTGCGCTTGCGGCGCGTGACGTCAACGGCGTGCGACACCCGCGCTGCGATCGGCACCTTGGCGCCGACGCCCTCCGAGGGAAAGACGAGCTCGCAGAGGCCTTCGAAGATGCGCTGCTCCGGCGGGTCCGTGGGCCATGCCGGGAACTCGACGCGGAGCATGTCATCGATGTCCGATTGCTTGCGGAAGCAGATCGCGAGGATGCTCCGCGGGTCCACGCCGATCGAGAGGAGGTCGGGCTCCATCGCCTTCAGGCTGGCGAGCGCAGATCCGTACAGGTTCAGGTGGAACAGCGCGAAGTCCACGCGCTCGGCGAAGCCCATCTTGGCGATGAGACCCGGGAGCGTCTGGACGCCGAGACCGACGTGCCTTGCCTCGTCGCGCTCGTAGTAGGGGAGGAGCTCCGTGAGGACGGGCTCCACTTCGAGCTCGCGCACGCGCTGGAAGATCGTGAGCGCGATGGTCTCGATCGTGAGCTGCATTCCGAGGAGCTTCTTCGCGAGGCTCGGCGTGGCGAGCGTGAGCTCCACGACGCGGCGTGACCAGAAATCGAGCTTGTTGGGCTTGTCGCCGAGCGCCTCGAGGTAGTCGTGCATGACGTAGAAGTGGCGCGCCTCGTCGTGGACCTGGCTGGTCGCGGCCATCTTGGCCTCGAGCGGGACGAGCTCGTTCGCGAGCTGCGCGCTGATCTTCCACGCGGCGAGCTCACCCCACATGATGATGGAGAAGATGCGCGCGAGCGCGGTCCGCTGGATGGGCGTGAGCTGCGGTTTGCCGTGCTTCGCGATGAGCTCACCGAGGATCTGGCGACCGTCCCAGATCTTGTCCTGACCCACGTGGTAGATGTTCTCCAGCCGCCGGGCGCGCCGCGCCTCTTGCTCGGTATAGATCTCATCGAACATGTCGAAAGGGATGACCGAGTCATCTCGCCCGAGAATGCGCCGCAGCCGGTCTACGATCATGGCTTCACTATACCCCTTGATTGGTGGTCGGTCATCCGCGGCTCCCCCAGGGAAGCTCATCGAGCAGTCGCTCTGCCCTCTGCCGTAGGGCCCCATCAAGGCGGCCGTGCGACGCCGCGTCGAGCGCCTGCGCGAGCTCCGCGGCGCTCCCGAAGCGCTCCTTCGGGTCCTTCGCGAGCGCGATGGCGAGGACGAGGTCTACCTGCGGCGGCAGCGATGCGAGCTCACTCGGGCGGTTCGGCATCGCATGGACCACGCGAAACAGGATCTCGATGGGGGTGTCTCCGCTGAAGGGTGGGAGCCCCGTGAGCGCGCGATAGGTGATGACGCCCATCGCGAAGATGTCGGACAGGTACGTCACCGTCTCCCCCTGCGCCTGCTCCGGCGCCATGTTCGCAGGGGTTCCGACGATCATCCCCTGGGTCAGCGTGCCTTCCTCGGCGGTCATCTTCGACACGCCGAAATCGAGGATCTTCCAGACCTCGCCGCCGCCGTCGATGCGCGCGAGGAAGAGGTTCCGTGGCTTGAGATCGCGGTGGACGATTCCCGCCGCGCGCGCTGCGTCGAGCCCGACCCCGACTTGCCGGAGCAGCGTGAGCACCTTGCGGAGCCCCATCTTCTTGTGCGTGCGGAGATAGTCCGCGAGATCCTCGCCGCGGAGGCGCTCCATGGCCAGGTAGGGCAGCTGCGCGTCGGCCGGCCCGGCTTCGAGGATCTTGACGACGTTCGCGACGTTGAGCGCGCCCATGATCTTCGCCTCGCGGAAGAAGCGCTCCACGAGATCCGGCTCGGCGAGGAGCTGCGGGTGCAGGAGCTTCACCGCGGCCTCGGCGCGGTTGTCGAGGCGCACGGCCTCGTAGACCTCGCCCATGGCGCCGCGCCCGATGACCTTGCCGAGGCGATAGGAGCCGACGACCTCGCCCGTGTATCGACCGATGCCGCCGACCTGCAGCGCCTGCACGAGATCCTGGCGGGCCTCCTTGAGAAGCGCGTCGCGCTGGGCAAGGCCGCGCACGACCACGTCGTGACGTTCGATCGCGTAGAGCGTGGCCTCACGCGAGGAGCGCGCGACGACGAACGACGCCAGGTAGATGGTCTCGACGACGACAACGATGACGACGCGCTCGAGGATGGAGAG